>DATMMV010000018.1:0-17305 GCA_035569635.1 Bacteroidia bacterium
GTATTGTATCCATTATATAGTTTTTCCAAACAAGTTAAAGTTTCTTTTTCTTCCATGCCTGTTCTTTTGGAAGCAAATAATCCGGCAACTTTACAAAAACTCACACATTTTGCGCACTGTATCGGTAAAAACACAGTAGCAGTCAATTCCGACCAACGTTTAAAAATTCATCTGGCCGCTGTATTTGTAAATAATTTCACCAATTATCTGTATGCCGAGGCTTATGATTATCTGAAAAAAGAAAAACAAAATCATTTTCATTTACTACAACCGCTTATTAAACAAACTGTCAAAAAAATTAAAACATTGCCGCCTTCGCAGGTTCAAACCGGCCCGGCCCGGAGGAATGATACGGTAACCATAAAAAAGCACATGGAATTGCTTGAAAATCATCCCGGCCAAAAGCAGATATACAAATTGCTTACCTCGCTCATTAAAAAGCAATATCATGGCTGAGAACTTTAAAAGCAAATTAAAAAACATAACTACTTTAATGTTTGATGTGGATGGTGTTATGACCGACGGCAAAGTTTATTTTTTTCACGACGGGACTCCGATAAGAAACTTAAACAACAAAGACAGCTACGCGTTACAATTAGCTGTAAAAAAAGGGTATCATATTGTTATTATTACGGGGGGAAGTTCAGAAATAATCAGGGAGGCTTTGCATCGCCTGGGCGTTCAGCATGTTTTTTTAAAACAATCGGATAAATTAACCTGTTACAAGGATTTTATCGCAGAGCATGCCATTCTGGATGAACAAATTTTATATATGGGCGATGATTTGCCCGATTATGAAGTCATGCAACGCGCGGGTATCGCTGCTTGTCCGAACGATGCAGCCACCGAAATAAAAGAACTTTCCATTTACATATCCGATAAAAAGGGCGGCGAAGGTTGCGTGCGCGATGTGCTTGAACAGGTAATGCGTGTACGCGGCGACTGGGAAATCACACATTGGTAATTGGCTAAAGAAATAGAACATGTTCCCTTAAGAGAACACAGAAAAGTATGATGGTCGCGGATTTTTTTTGAAATAATGTTGAGAAAAATAATTTTAATAAAGAAAACCAAAAATCATAACAACCCGTAAGCAACCGGTGATGCCGTGAAGCGGCACGGTGTTCCATTTCAAATGAATGTAAAAACTTTCATAAAACTGATCCGTTCTGATAACCTTTTGGTTATCGCGCTTACGATGTTTGCTGTGCGTTATGGAATGGTGGAAAGTATATTATTCGCACACACACCTTCTGTTCAATTACAATTATCCTCGATAGATTTTTGCCTGCTTGTTATCAGCACCGTTTTAATCGGGGCCGCGGGTTATATTATTAATGATTATTTCGATGTTAAAACTGATAAAATTAATAAGCCGGAGAAATTGTATATAGACCACGGAGTTAAACGCAGGGTTGCCATGCTTGCCCACATGCAGTTTAACCTTATTGGTTTTATGTTAGGCGCTTACGTTTCTTACAGGGCAGGGAATATTTTTTTAAGCTTTATTCCTTTTGCATCCATTACATTATTGTGGTTTTACTCTACGCACTTTAAACGACAGTTATTAATTGGAAATCTTGTCGTTTCTGTTTTATCTGCCATGATTCCGTTGCAGGTTTTACTTTTTGAAAAACCCTTGATAGAAAACATCGGAAATCTTACTTTTTTATATGCAACGATAATTTGTTTTGCCTCTTTTGGGTTTTTACTTTCTATGGCCCGCGAAATAATTAAAGACATGGAAGACTTTAAAGGTGATTTTGAAACAGGATGTAAAACCATGCCCGTTGTTTGGGGAATAAAAGCGGCTAAAGCAGTTGCTACTATTTTTATAAGCAATACAATGTTGTTGTTGCTGTTTATTTTTTACAAACTTTATCAAAAAGATTTTTTATTATTGATCATTTACCTTTTTCTTTCTGTGTTTGTGCCCTGCGCATTTTTGGTTTGGCGCTTATACCGTTCTCATTCAAAAACTGAATATAATACTTTAAGTAAATGGGTGAAGTTTATTATGGTAACAGGTGTATTATCAACTGTTGTCATTTATTTGTATTGTCATGGCTATAACGTCAGCATTTAGATATAAAATTATTTTAGGCTCAGGTTCTCCACGCAGGCAGCAACTCTTAAAGGACGCAGGGTATGATTTTAAAACAGAACCGATTAATGCAGATGAAAGTTTTCCGGCCAATCTTAAAGCAGAACAAATAGCACTTTACCTTTGCGAAAAAAAAGCGGCAGCTTATCCGGGTAAATTAAAAGAAGACGAGCTCTTAATTACTGCCGATACCATTGTATGGATTGATGATATTGTGCTCAACAAACCTTCCGGCGAATTTGAAGCAAAACAAATGCTGCAATTACTTTCCGGGAAAATGCACCGTGTATTTACGGGAGTTTGTATCACAGGTATTTCAAAAAAAATAAGCTTTACCGATGAAACAAAAGTTTGGTTTAAAAACTTAAGCGAGAACGAAATTGATTTTTACATTAAAAACTACAAACCTTTTGATAAAGCAGGCAGTTACGGCGCTCAGGACTGGCTTGGTTTAACAGGCGTAGAAAAAATAGAGGGAAGTTATTTTAACGTGATGGGATTACCCGTGCACAGGCTGTACGAGGAATTCCAAAAACTGTAAACTTTCCCAACTCTATGTTTGTCAGACCGAGCGCAGTCGAGACACCTACTATATTTAATTTAGCAAAAAAATGGACTTGCATAAGTCAATAAATGGATTTGAATTTTTAAGTAGCGACGAACTTTGTACCAAGACCTCGACTTCGCTCGGTCTGCGCCAACCGAAGTTAGATTAATAATTTTATTATTTGCGGCGGGAAAGTTACTGAAATCGCCGAATTATCAGGCGATTTCAGTAATAAATTCATCGTCTCCCGTACTTCGACTGACTATGTAGTTTGATGTTTCAAAAGCCCGCCTGCGCCTACTTTCAAATTATTAAGTGGGCACAACACCTTCTACAATTACTCCATTATACACCGCGCCTTTCAATCTGTGTTGTGCAGCTTCCTGATAGGCAGGGCTATTATACCAGGCCTTAGCTATTTCAATTGATGGAAATTCAGCAATTACAACTCCTTCTACAGGGGCGCCTTCTAATACTTCCTGTTTGCCATAGGCTGCTAAAACTTTAATAGGATAGCCTTCGAAAGTGGCTCTGATCTTTTTCCAATAAATTTCCAGTTCTGCTCTATCAAGAGTCCTTTCTCTTGTAAAAATTAAATATGCTGCCATTTTTCTATTTTGTTTAATACAAATGTTTTCACCTCTAACGCTTAATCATTTTATCCTTTACAATCTTTTTGATGACAGCTTCCCGAAGATTTTGACTGATGGTTATTTTTGCTTCTCCAATGTTTATCATATTGCCTTCAATGCTTTTTACCTTAAGAATATTAACTATAAAAGATTTGTGCACTTTGATGAAAATATCTTGAGGCAATTGCTCTTCCAGACTTTTTATCGTTATATACACCATTAATTTTTTTGAATTTGTATAAAGCATCACGTAATTCAGCATAGCCTCTGCGTATAATAAATCATTGTAAAATATTTTTTCAATTTGATTATCACATTTAACGAAAAAATGATCGTCATTTTTTTGAGATTGAACCGATACTTTTTGTTTTGACTCCTGAAATTTCAACGCCTTATTACAAGCTTTAAGAAATCTGTCAAAGGCTATTGGTTTTACTAAATAATCCAAAACGTCAAGACCGTAGGCTTCAACTGCATGTTCAGCATATGCTGTTGTCATAATAACGCTGGCGGTTGTATTTGAATTCTTTAAAAAATCTATCCCGTTTATTTTAGGCATATTAATATCTAAGAAAATGAGATCAACGGTATTCTCGTTTAAAAGTGACATAGCTTTTAATGGATTCTCCGCCTGACCAATTAATTCTAAAAAATCTATATCTTCTATAAATTCTTTCAGCACTTTTCGTGCAATTGGTTCATCATCGATAATTATGCATTTCAATTTCATGCTAAGTAAATAATTAAATTCGTTTCGTAAAAATCGTTTTCATTTCTTGCCGTAAGTTCGTATTTATTCGGGTACGAAAGTTCCAATCTTCTCTTCAAATTTGTAATGCCAATACCTCCGGAATTTTCAATTATTGAGGGGCGCCGTTGTTCAGTTGTATTAGAGAAATAACCATGTAGCATGTTGTCTTTAGTAAACAGTTTAATTACAATTATATTTCCCCTTTCCGTAGAATTACTGACAAATTTGAAAGCATTTTCAATAAGAACAATTAATAATAACGGCGCAATTTCTAAGTCATTATCTATGTCTTTAATTTCAAGATCTACCCGAAGGTTTTCTTCTTTCCGTAATTGCTGAAAGGCTATATATTTTCTTACGTAATCAATTTCTTTTTCCAAACTGATTTTCTCCACAGAGCAATCATATAGTTGATATCGTAATAACTCGGAAAATTGTAACAATACATTTCTGGCAGGCTGATTGTTCTTATCAATATATCCGTAAATAGTATTTAACGAATTAAATAGGGCGTGAGGATTTATTTGAGCTTTTAAAAAATTCAATTCGTTTTTTACTCTTTCCTTTTCCATCACATCCAGTTGCTGCTGTTTTTGTTTTCTATCAAGGATCATCTTACCTATTGTAATAACCTGAACCCAAATTGTAATGTTTAGAATAGAGTTGAAATATAATGTATTGAAATCAGTATTTTGTAGGTTGTGAAAAAAGTAACGATTCATTTGAGCTGCCACTAATGCACGAAGCAAAGCGGAAAAGGCAATTAAAATTATAGAGGTTAAAACAAAATAAAAGTATTTTCTCTTTTGTAAGAACTTAGGAATAATAAAATAAGCAATTATATAATAATCTATGGTAATGAAAATCAAATAACAAAATTCAATCGTCATTGTTTTGGTTATGGAAACAGAATAGCTGCGAAAAACAGCGATCCAAAGCAAGTAAATGCCTAACCAAAATAGAATGTGATATACAGGAATAGCCTTTTTCATTATTGTATATCAAAGGTAAATTATCTGTAGAAATTAACAGGCATTATTACATCAAATGAAGGAAATTCTTGATAAAATGGTGCTTTATCAAGGAATCCCTTTGGTTAATGTAAAAAATTATTTAAAGAATCTTAATGCCTATAAGTTTGCTGTATTATTTATTAACCTTTAAAATTATAAAAATGAAAAAAATCATCACGTGGTTATTTAACCCTCCGGTAACCGGACAATCTTCAATTCTAATTATACGCCTAATGGCAGGGGGCGTATTTTTTTGGGAAGGTATTTTAAAGTTCGTTTATGTAAATCAAGGCGTGGGAAGATTTACAAAATTGGGTTTTGATTTCCCGGAAATTACGGCACACTTTGTAGGAGTCGCGGAAATAATCGGAGGTTTGCTTTTATTATTTGGACTTTTTACGAGAGTTGCTGCTTTTTACTTTGTTCTTGAAATGATCGTTGCAATCCTCACAACAAAAATTGCTTTATATTTAGGTACAAGTCCATTGCCTTTGCCGTCTGCACCACCACAAAACGGTATATGGGCTGTTCTCCACGAAATACGATCTGATTATGCCCAAATTCTTACTTGCGTTTTTCTTTTATTGGAAGGTGCAGGCAGAAGGTCGATTGATTTTATTCTCGCTACTTCAAAAAAGGTATATAGTATCGATGAGAAATGATTTTTAATCACAAAATAAATGAAAAATGAAAGTAAATATGTTGATTTGATTGCTTATGCTATTGTTACGGATATCCGTCAAAAAATCGCTTTTAGACGTGCGATTTTTAACATATCTTTGTATAGTCGACTCGGCATTTAACCCCTCCGCCTGACATAAATTTATTGGTAATTTTAAGAAAGTTAGTAAATCGCCCCACCACAACTATCTCTCTTTGCACCTGTAACATTCTTAAAGCAATTTATTTCTCCCCTTACCCGTAACACTCCCAAAAAAGCGAAAATAAGCGCTTCTTTAAATTGAATTGTGTTGTTGTTTGGCACTATTATTTCAGAATTTGAATAAACCGAAACCCTGGAAATAAAATCATTGTTATATGCGCCGCCACCCGTTAGCAGCACATTTTTTATCTTAAAATGATTAAGCACTCTGGCAACCTGTAAAGCCGCATGCTCAGAAACCGTGGCTAATTTATCCTGCAAACTGATTTTTTCTTTATCTACGGTAGTAAAAATATTTTTCTCAATCCATTCTCTCCCTAAAGATTTGCTTTTATAATCTTTGTAAAAAGAGAGCGAATTTAATTTCTTTAAAAGATTCCAATGTATTTCTCCTCTTGCGGCAAGTTTTCCGCCTTTGTCATAAGCAAGCCCTTTTTTAGCAGCGAGGTAATTAAATATTGTGTTTGCCGGACAAATATCAAATGCTACTCTTTTATTGTTTCTGTTAAATGAAATATTGGCAATTCCACCTATATTCAAACAAGCATCATACTCAGCAAATAATAATTCATCGCCAACCGGAACCAAAGGAGCTCCCTGTCCACCCAAAGCCACATCTCCGCTCCTGAAATCACAAACGGTTTTTATTCCAGCAATTGCGGCAATACAAGCGCCACTGCCAATTTGCAAGGTAAACCCCTTTTCCGGTTGATGAAAAACAGTATGCCCGTGCGAAGAAACCAAATCAACATTACTGATTTTATTCTTCTTAATAAAATCTGAAACCTGTTTGCCGATAAATTTTCCGAACGTCGCATCCCACTCAATTAATTGTGCGGAGGAAAGTTTGTGCGCATTACCTAACTTATTTTTCCACTCTTTAGTATAAACAACTGTTTTTGCTTTTTCAATAGAGCAATTCCATTTATTATTTTGAAACGAGAAATTACACAAAGCTATATCGAGCCCGTCGAGCGATGTGCCCGACATTAAACCGATAACTTTATAAACATTTTCCGCCATTCTTAATTATTGTGATATCCGGCGTTAACCCAGTTTTGAATTTTAATGATATCGCAGGGAGAAAGTTGCGGGCTGTTTTGCGGCATTGGAATATAACCCGGACTGTGTTTTATGCTTCCTAAAAATTTTCCGCTACCCACGCAATTTGCAACGCCGGTATAATTTGACAGATCATGCCCTCCTCCGGCATTTCCCGAAGTATGACAGGCAACACACCAGTTATTCAATATGGGCTGTATGTTTGCGGCAAATTTATATTGAGAAGTATCACAACCACTGCAATTGGATGAATTGGGTGCTCCCATACTAATCCACGCTTTGATAGTGAAAACCTGTTCGGAAGTAAGTTGTTTATGAGATGCGGGCGGCATTTTAGGGTTAGAGCCTTTTATGTAGTTATATACCTTACTTCTCAAAGGATGGTGCCTGACAACCCCCCTCATAATGCCGTCGTAATTAGTTAAATCAATTCCGGAACCACTACCATGACAACCCGCGCAATTAGAAACAAAAATCGGTAATATATTTTCGGCAAAACAAACATTCGGGTCGTTGGCACGATAAGTACAGGTGGCACAGAAAATTACACTGGCAAAAACCAGAAAACTTATTTTTGTATTCCTTTTCATTATTTTCGGGAAGAAACGAGACGCATTATTGCACAAAGATACAAATAGGAAAAGGCTTTGTGATTAATTTAGATTACTATTTAACGGGATCATAGCCTTTACTTCCCCAAGGACCACAACGTAAAATACGTTTAAAGCCTATCCAGCTTCCTTTTAAGGCTCCGTATTTATTTATGGCTTCAATCGTGTATTGCGAACAAGTTGGAGTGTAACGGCAGGCAGGCATCAGGTAAGGAGAAATAGCTCCCTGATAAAACTTAACAAATAAAATAGCGATTTTTTTAGCCACAGAAATTAAAGCTGCGCTTCCCTTTTAAACGGATTGCAGTTTACAATAAATTTAAATACAGAAACGAATACCGGCTCATGATTAACAGGAGCTTCATGCTTCTGGTCATCTACATCATAGGCGCTTTGTACAGCCTGTGCGCTTTCTTCATTACTAAGGTCAATATTTCTTCCGGTACGTGGCAATAATATAAATGCAAGCAGGGAAAGCCCCAATAAGGGAATAAGGATAAAAAGGGTACGTTTATTTGTATTTTTCTTTTTCATTGCTTATGCAAATCAAATATAGTACTTTTATTAAACCTGCAAAAATTTCTGCATTAACAGGCTATATCCGAAACTGAATCGGTTTAAGCCTACTTTCTTTTTCTTGAAAGCATTGAAACCAGGTTGCCCAAACCGTCAAGTAATTTCTTAAGTACATCAAAATAAAGGGTAATCATCATAAATACCGACATGCCCCAGATAACACAAAGGTTGAACCAGAATGTTTGATAATACCTTCCGAAAAATCTTTTTTGCGGAGCGTAAAAATGTGCACGCCCGTAATTATCATCCGGGTCAAGGAAAATCGGGTTGGTACGCTGAATAAGAATTCCATCCTTCTCAAGGCATTTATCTCCCAGATCGTTTTCGTTTTTCATGAAATTATTGAGTGCCTCATTTTCATACATGTCCTGCATTTTTATATATTCCGCGGCCATGGCATCTGTTTTATTCAGGCTCGATACGATTTCTTCTTTTTTATCGCGTGCCGTTTTTTCGCGGTTAATGTAATATTGCTTCAAAGTTAATTTTCCGCTGTTGGCATCGTTTAAATAGAAACGAGCTGCCGCTAAAACCTGTGGACTCGCCTTATCAATAAATAACTTATCTAAAAATTCAAATTTAATTTTAGGATGCCTGTCTGCCTCTTTCTGAAGTTCGTTGCGTATTAAAGTTAAATCTTTTTCAAATTCGTCCTTCTTCTTAATATCGCTCATCTCCTTCTCTATCTTGGCAATTTTAGAAGTAAGTTTTTCGGCCCAATATGTTTTTTTATACTCTGCCTCAGCAATCGCTTTATCATATTTATAAAATTGTTTTTCGTATGCGTTTGATTTAAATTGATTCACTGCTAACGCTTCAAAAGCCCAACGGCTCGTCATCATTTCTCCCACCAAAGGAACACCACCTTGTTTAGCGAGAATAGGATTCAGTTTATCAAACTTAACCATTACGCCACTTAACAAAAGTTGCGGGATAATTAAGAACGGAATTAAAATATAAATAGTAACCGCTGTATTAAAACTGGAAGAAATATTTAAACCTAACATATTAGCAAAACACGAAGTCGTAAATAACACCAGCCAGTAATCGCACCACATCCCTTTTACGCCAAGTACTGAATTACCCACTAAAATAAATGTAAGCGCCTGTACGGCCGACAAAGCAAACATAATTCCGATTTTTGAAATCAGGTAACTGCTGCGACTCAGATTTAAGAACGATTCACGTTTTTGAATTTTACGGTCGCGGATAATTTCTTCGGCACTAACCGTTAACCCGATAAACAGAGCAACCACAATACTCATAAACATATAAATGGGAATGTTTTCATTCTCCCGGTATATGTATCCTTTTACATTATCCGCATCAGTATTAAAATAACGTACGAAATATGCAAGAATAAATGCCAGCACCGGAGCCTCCAAAAGGTTAATGGCTAAATATTGCGTATTGGTTAGTTTGCTCTTTATATCGCGAATTGCGAAAATAAAAAACTGCTTAAGTTTATTCGGAATTTTAAAAGTGCTCTCCGGAATATCGGTGTGTGAAGAGATGGGTTCAATCTTACTTTCAATCTGTTCTTTGTAATGCGCGTTCCATTCTACAGGAGAAATTTTACGTTTCCCTGTCTGGTGGCCGTATTCATCCACCACCTTTGTTTCAATAATATTAAAAATAAGTTCCGGATTTACGTTACCGCAACTTATACACTCGCTTTCTTCACTGTTTACATGGTTTACCAAACGTTTAAAGTAGATGACCGCGTCAACAGGGTTTCCGTAATAAATAGGATATCCGCCAACGTCTAAAATCATCAGCTTATCAAACATTTTAAATATCTCAGAAGATGGTTGGTGAATTACCACAAATACCAATTTACCTTTTAAAGAAAGCTCTTTTAAAAGATCCATAATGTTTTCAGAGTCTCTTGATGATAAACCTGATGTAGGTTCATCCACAAAAAGTACAGCGGGCTCGCGGATTAATTCTAAACCGATATTTAAACGTTTACGCTGTCCGCCGGAAATTGTTTTTTCAAGAGGAGATCCTACTTTTAAATCACGGGTATGCTCAAGCCCCAAATCATTCAGGGTTTCCATAACCATTGCCGAAATTTTTGTATCGGGGAAATTTCCGAAACAAAGTTTGGCGTTATAAAAAAGATTTTGATAAACCGTTAATTCCTCAATTAATAAATCATCCTGGCTCACATGCCCTATCACTCCTTCAATGCGGTCTTTTTGCGTATGAATGTTTATACCGTTAATTAGAACAGCCCCACCGCTCGGAATTTCAATTCCGTTAAGAACATTCAGTAAAGTTGATTTTCCGGCACCCGAACCTCCCATAATGCCAATCAGCTTTCCGCTTTCTTCGCTGATGTTGATATTGCGTAAACCTAATTTTCCGCCGGGAAATTTATATTCGAGATTTAGCGATTGAAAAGAAACTTTAGAGCTTGATTTATCGGATAAAAATTTACTGATTACATCCGAATAGTAAATAGGTTTTACTTTCGTGCTTCGCAGCGATGAACCCGGAGTGAAAATATACACCTGGTCGGGTTTCATGGCCTGCCCGTTTAACTGCAATTCCTGAGTGCCCACAAGCTTCAGCGCGTACATACCTACACTCGGAATAGAAATCACCCAGGCTTCTATGCCCTGGTTAAACGTATCGCAGTAAATATGTTTGGTAAGCTGTACGGAATAATCCTGTTTGCTGTTTATTACAAGCAGGTGATCTGAGTCTGGATATTTATCCGATTTATCTTCGACAAAATTCTTCAAATTTTTAAATTCGTCGGTAGGAATATTAAATGTTTCGGCAACGGTAGATACGAATTCGTACTCCTGTTCGGAAATTTCCTGGTTTGAACAGATAAATTCTAACAAGCGTATAAGCACGATGATTTTCTGATTCTGCTCAAGTTCTTTATTAATCTCGGTACAGATTTTTAAAACTTTTACCGAGTTAAGCGAAGTACGTTTGGCCGAGCCGTCCTTCTTTTTAGAAACCGAATGGTGTGATTCAAGGTACTCGTCAAACAGTGCAAGATATTGGTCAACCAATTCCTGGTTTAATTGTTGTTTTAAAAACGATTGTACAATGTTCCGACCGCTGTTTGTAACACCATCAACGCGTGCGATGATGGCAAACAATTGCATTAAGGCGCGAAGTATTCTTTCACTCATACGAGGGGGTTAAAATCAATCCGCAAGTTAAAGATAATTGTTAAAAAAAGAAATTTTTACTTGGCTTGGGCCAAAAGGCCTTCAACCCACGCTAAAGCCTCTTCTACTTCGTTAAAAATCCGAGTTGGAATGAGGGGCTTATATGAATTAATAAAGTTATTACTGGCAATACGTGCCGCAGGGTTAGTAACTACAAGGGCGCGCGCACTGTAATTGTGCTCATTTGTGCTGAGCTGGCTACCCATAAAACGCAACGCATCCGTTGTAAAAATGTATTTATCGCCAACATTATGAATCGCAGCGGATGGTTTATTGCAGGTTAATTTGTTAATAGTTTCTACCAACTGTATGCCTCTTTCAACATTTAAAGGCTCTTCATTCAGGTAATCTATCAATACAATATTATCCTTTAAAAGGGAAAATTCAGCGAAGGAAAGTGTTATTTTCTCTAAAACCAACATATAATTAGGTTTTGTTCGTCGGATAAAATTACAAACTTGTCATGAATAATCAAAATTTAATCTGAAATTTTAAATTGAGCTGCCTGTTGGTAAGGTAGTTTGGTATGGCATATTGCCGGTTAGTTATATCCTTTATCCAAGTGTAAGAAACCGTGTTGTTTATTCCTAAAAGATTCCAAACTTCCAAACTGAGCCAGGCTGCTTTTATCCATCTGAGTTTGTGCCCTTCCGGCAGCGGCTTGTCTTCCTTCACAAACTCATAAGAAAACCCAATGTCCACTCTTTTGTAAGACGGATATCTGAAATTATCATTCATCAGATATTTTTTGTGATTAGGTGGCGTAACGGGCAGTCCACTGCCATAAATAAGGCTCAAATACATTTTGCATTTGGGTAGTTTAGGCAGGTAATCCTGAAAAAACATATTAAAGGTAACTAACTGGTCTGTAGGTCTTGGTATATACCCTGTTGAAGTATGAGCTGAACTATCCCGCAACTTGGTTACAGATACTCCTGGATACCAAGGTTTTCCTGCGGTATCGGTATAAGTATAGTAAGTCATACTTACATTTTCGCGGGTTTGCATCACACTCATGCTTATCCAGGATTCTGTATTTTTAATAAACTCTCCGTTTAAACGAAGGTCAATTCCTGTTGCATATCCCTGCGAGTTATTAGTTGCGAAATAACGTATACGAACATTATCTATATCGTAAGGGACAAGATTGTTGAGCTGTTTATAGTAAAGGGCGTTCATAAACTTAAACGAACGGCGCCATATTTTAAAATTCACATCGCTGGATAAAACATAATGGATAGACTGTTGCGCTTTAATATTTGGATTTACTTTTCCATAAAAATCCCGCATCTCTCTGTAAAACGGCACCTGGTAATAATACCCGTAGGATGCCCTGAAAACCCAATCTCTTTTCCAATTGGGGGTATATGCAAGTGTTGCCCGTGGACTAACCACATTTTGCTGGTTAAACGTCCAGTAATTACTGCGCACGCCTCCGGTAAAAGTAAATTTTGAAGTATCTTTTAATTCCTTTGTTAAAACATATTCGGCATAAGCCATTGCTTTGCTCGACTCTACATAATTTTTTTGTTTAACCACATATGGTAAATCAACCAAAGTTGGATTTGCTTGCGGAATACTATAACCCGCCGAGTCATTATAATTCCATTCGTTTAACCGGTCATTGATGATTTCATGTTGTACACGTGCTCCCCATAAAAACTCCTGCTTACGTTTTTGATAACGGCCCTTGTGTTCCAGGTTAATGATTGTGGCATCTAAATAATTTCTTCCATTGTTAATGTAAGTGCCTATTCCTCTATTAAAAGCCACATTCCCGAAACCTGAACTTCCGAAATCGGTATTTAATTCGTCAATGTAATACTGGCCCTGGGTGGTAAAAGTTTCGCTTTCTATATCTTTATAAGCCGAGGCGATAAACTTTAATTTTAAACTGTCTCTTGGTTTATACGTTGCCGATACCGCACCGAAATAGGTATTGTATTTGCTTATTTCCTGCCCGTCAAAATACACCTTTAATCGAAGTGCCTGATTAAAGGTTCCGAAAGTTGTCTCGCGGTCAGTGGGAATTACAAGGTATTTGTTTCCGCTTACGTTAGTAAGGATTTCGATGTTGAATTTAGGAGAGATATCAAAGTTCATAAGGCTTTGTATATCGTAAAAACTGGGTTTGTATTCGCCCTTTGTATCCAACGTTTTTAAAAGGTATTGCGTGCTGCGGTACCTGCCTCCTATTTGCCAACTGAACAACCTGTTTTTTGTGATACCTTGCGTGTGTATGCTTCCACCCAATAAACCACCGCTTACCGTTGTACTGAAATCACGCGGCTTACGGTATTGCACATCCAAAACCGAAGACATTTTATCTCCGTATTTAGCTTCAAATCCGCCGGAAGAAAAATACATAGATGAAATCATATCGGGATTGGGAAAACTCAATCCTTCCTGCTGCCCGCTACGCACTAAAAACGGGCGGAATACTTCAATGTCATTTACATACATCAGGTTTTCATCGTAATTCCCACCGCGCACCGAATAACTGCTGCTTAATTCGTTGCTGCTTTGCACGCCAAGGCCTTGTGCAAGTAATAGTTTACTGATGTCGGGATTAGGCCCTGCGAGTTTAAAATAAGAACCGGGTTGTATATGAATGAGGTCTACTTTCCTGTTTTCTTCGGTAACAACGATTGTTTCGGTTGATAAAGTTTTTAATTTAAGTTTAGGATTAATGACAATATTCTCTCCCGGTTTAGCGTTTATCTTCTTACGGATCTCCGTAAAGTTTATGTTAAAAAAAACGAGTTCAACTTCTTTGCCGGCGGGAATGGTTATCTGGTATAACCCACCGGCATCCGTGCGTGCAGGCTCAGTTGTGCTGCCGCTTAAAGCAATTTGTATATCTTCTGCGGGATTGCCCTCTTCGTCAATAACCTTACCGCTTACGGTTGCAGTCTGGGCCTGCAAAGAACTGAATGCAAATGCGCAAAAAACGAGTACTATTTTAAAAATTCCTTTCAAGCTATGGCTAAACGTGTGTAAAGTACAAATATTGTCTAACATGAAGTCGTTGAACCTTAAAAAAAATTAAGCTGGCATAGCATTTGTATTTATACTAAAAACAAATATCATGAAGACGATTAAAATGAGCTTCGCGCTCTTGTTGGCAGGCAGTATATCTGCCTTTGCTCAAATTCAAACGATGGAAAAACCCATTGCTTTAAATGCAAAAATCCATATTCCTGAATCCGCAAAAATAAAGCCGACAAAAAAAGTAAATCCTTTGTATCAAACAAGCATTCAGAAAAGACAAGCATGTCTTCTCGATATCGATAACAACGAGACCAAATCTCTTAAAACTGCCAATATAAATAACCCGGTTTACGAAGTAAAAGCATTTCCCAATCCTTTTACTACGCAGATTGACGTTATTATTACGGATGGAGCAATGAATAAATCGGTTTATAAAGCTAATTTGTATGATATAAACGGAAAGCGTGTTTTTTCTGAAACGTTAACAGCAAACCAATCTTCTTTGCAACTTGCTCAATTCAGTGCCGGAATGTATTTTTTACATATCGAAAAAAACGGAGTTATAATTAAACAGGAAAAGTTTATTAAAGAATAGAAAAAAATCAATTTAAAGGGCGGAAACTTAGCTATGGCAGGTTTCCGCTTTACTTTTTTCCAATACTTCGGTATAAAGTTCTTCGTATTGACAAAGAATTTTCTCTATGTCAAAATCACCTGCACGCCTGTAAGCTGCTTGTTTAAAAGCGTTAAGCTTTTTCTCGTCGGATAAAATTTCGAGCGCGTGTTTTGCCATATCATCCACATCACCCACATTACTCATATAACCTGTAACTCCGCTTACATTCAATTCAGGTAATCCGCCGGTGTTGGTTGATATCACTGGAATTTTCATAGCCATTGCTTCGAGTGCTGCCAATCCAAAACTTTCTGTTTCAGACGGAAGGATAAATAAATCTGAAATGGAAAGTACTTCTTTCGGGTCGGCTATTTTTCCTAATGAAATAATATCTCCGCAGGTATTTAGTTCGCGGCACAATTTTTCAATATTACCACGCTCAGGTCCGTCGCCCACCAGAATTAATTTGCAGGGAATTTTTTGCCGAACTTTATCAAAAACGCGCAATACATCCTCTACCCTTTTTACTTTACGAAAGTTAGAAACGTGTATCATTATTTTTTCGCTGTTAGGCGCATAGCGATTACGTTGGCATTTATCTCCCACAATCTTATACTCCTGTAAGTTTATAAAGTTGGGTATTACTTTTATTTCTTTCCGCAAAGCGAAAATCAATTCGGTATCCTGCTTTAAACTTTCGGAAACAGAAGTTATATCATCGCTGTTTTCCAAAGAATATTTAATCACGGGTAAAAAAGAAGGGTCACGGCCTACGAGTGTAATATCCGTTCCGTGCAGGGTCGTGATAAAGGGAATATAAATTTTTTGTGATGCAAGAATACTTTTTGCCATTAATGCGGCGGATGCATGAGGTATCGCGTAATGCACATGAAGCAAATCCAGTTTTTCGTATTTAACAACATCTACAATTTTACTCGCCAGGGCGGATTCATAGGGTTGGTATTCAAACAAGGGATAGTCGGATACAGCTACTTCATGGTAAAATATATTTTCGGTAAAATAACTGAGCCTGAAAGGCTGACTATAAGTTATAAAATGCACCTGATGGCCTTTTACCGCCAAAGCCTTCCCTAATTCCGTTGCAACAACCCCACTTCCGCCGTATGTAGGATAACAAATAATACCGATTTTCATACTGCAAAGGTACTTCATTTCTTATTAACAGATTTATGTGCAGTTATAAATACCTTTTTTTCTTGCCGAGAATCATTGTCTAAAACCCTTTAAACCTTTTTTTTTCGCCGCTTAACAAAAAAATGGCTTGGAAGTATATGAATATGAGCAAAATATGAGGATTTTAAAAAAATAATGCATTACTTTTGTTTAGAAATCAGAATACTGAAATGAAGAAAGCTTATCTCACATTTAACCCGCTTTTAACCCAACTGTTTATTGAAATAACCCATCTTTGTTAATATGAAAACGTTTTATCCATCTTCAAAATTAACCACTGCAAAAAAAATATTTCTGTTAATCAGTTGTATTGTTTTTTTGCCCGCAGTTTTTTTAGCTCAAAAAAACGCAGCCATTTCTAAAGAAGAATTTAGCTCCTATAATGAGAAAAGATTAATTCAGGTTGAAGAGCAGCACAGAATGCTTAAAACTTATTTTGGCTCCGATAGTTTTGAGGAGTTTTATGCCGAAGCTGCTAAAATAGCCAACGTTAGTCCTAAAGACAACCAGGGTTTTCACGATATGATAAAGGAAAAATATTTTTATAAAGACAAAATAGAGATTTTAACCAAAATAAACCTGAATTTACTTAATGATGCGAACGTAGCTGCATATATTAAAAGTAAAATTAAAGAATACGCATCTTATTATAAAGGCGCTTTTCTGCAAGGTAAAACAAGTCTTTTGGGAGATAATGTTGGTTCAGTAAAAAATGTTAATCCTGAGGAAATGGGGACTTTTCTTTCCGAAAGACTAGGCACTAACGTCGGTTTATCGGTCGCGTGTGGCAACGTGGATTTTGAACTGGGAAATTTTAACCAATGGTTTGCGGCCAAGTATAATATTAGCGCAGCGTTAAATTGCGGTTTATCCACACCTAATCCGATGCCGAATGCAGGTTTTAATTTTACCGCGGTTAATGTAACAAGTAATGAACATGGTATTTGTTCTGCAGGAACTGACCCGACAATACCTGCACTTTCAACCGTTTCACCTTTTGGCGGAGGTACTTATTCTTGTCGTTTAGGCGATATAACCGACGGATGTGGTGCTGCTCAAATGTCTTTCAGCTTTACGGTTTCTTCTTCCAATATCAATTTCACATATGATTACGCAGCAGTTCTTTTTGAT
>DATMMV010000019.1:0-8687 GCA_035569635.1 Bacteroidia bacterium
GACTTCGGATTCCGGTTCTTTCCTTTTGAAATCAAAAATCAGGAAAGCAAAACCTGCCCCGGTTAAAGTTAAGAGCGCTAATGTGCCTACGTTTCCCATTAAACCCTGCAGGTAATTATTCAGTATAAATCCCATTCCGCCACCGAGGAACATTAATTTATCCGAGAAAATAAATCCCAACATTACCGAAGACCATAGCATCACAAAAATTGTTTTCGGCCATAGCATGAAGGAGAAAAATTTTTCACGTTGCAGAGCTTTTGAAATTCCGGTAAGTAAAAGCAGGGGCACCATGAGGAAGGAAGAAACACCAAACCATTTGTACATGAATAAATGCGAAAGCAGCGCCCCTAATTTACCAAACCAGTTTTGCACCCGTGTTTCGGGCGAGAATAATACGGAAGAAGGCCCCAGTACTTTATCCTGGTCGGCTTCCCACGTAAATAAGTAAGAAGCACAGGCCACACCTATATAGGCTGCGGCAAAAACAAAGAGCAGTCCGGTAATACGTTGCGTTTGCTCTAATAAGAAAAAGGAAGTAATTTTTTTTAGGCGCCCGGCAAGAGTGATTTTGGGCGTTGCCTGTTGTTTAATTTTTCTTTCGGTTTTCTCGGCTTTTTCAGATTTCTCCTCTTTTTCTTTCTTTATACTTACCTTTTCCAGGCCGGGAACTTTTTTGGGCTTTGGAGGAGGTGTAAAGCCATCTTCCTCGGCAATAGAAGCAGTTACCGCAGCAGTTTCAAGAGGAATTTTGAGTTTATTTTTACGTACTTCTTCGGCCATTCTTAATCTTAACAAAAGTAAGCGGGCAGGCCGCCCTGTTTACAAGGCTTCGTTATAGTTTTAAACCGTGTTTTGTTAGTAGTTGCTTATCTGTATATTGAGGATTGTCATAGATAACGTGGATTTTCAATTAATAATATGGTAAATATGTAAAAAATTCGACTGATGTAACTGGCGACATTTTGGATGCATTCAGAAACTGCCGATAAGCCAAGTTGAAATCGACTGTTTTATAAAAAACCAGTGAAATTGACGAAATCTGTGGCTAAAGCATTTTGTTTTGTACTTTTGATGAAAATATTTTACTATGGAAAACCCCAATCCCGAAAACCAGTTAAACATTGAATTAAGTGAAGAAGTTGCCGAAGGAATTTACAGTAACCTTGCCATTATCACCCATTCGCCTTCCGAGTTTGTTATTGATTTTATTAAAATAATGCCCGGCGTGCCCAAAGCCCGTGTGAAATCGCGCATACTGCTTACTCCGCAGCACGCCAAGCGTTTAATGATGGCCCTTAGCGAGAATATTATGAAATACGAGCAACTGCATGGCAAAATTAAAGAGGCCGAGATGAATGCTTTACCTTTAAATTTCGGCGGGCCTAAAGCACAGGCTTAAAAAACCATGCGGGTTTTCTCTGACTTTTTTAAAGGAATAGATTATTTTTTTAAAGGACTTTCTTTTTTATTCAGCAAAGGCCTCTGGTATTATATGCTTTATCCTTTTTTATTATGGATTGCCATGTTTACCGCTACTTTGTTTTTAGTAGGCGATTTGGTTGATTCAATTGTGAAATGGCTGGAAGAATATTTGAAATCTGTAATTACCGAAGGCATTGCATATTTGTCGTTTGTGAAAATTGCTTCGTTAATTAAAGCGATCACTTTTGTTACAGGAATTATTTTGAGGCTGGCATTTTGGTTTATTGGTGGAACGCTCGTAAAATATTTAACGTTGATACTTTTATCGCCTGTTCTTTCGCGCTTATCGGAAGTGATGGAAAGTAAAGTGTCCGGTAAGAAATTTGAAATTTCTTTTGTACAATTTTTAAAAGATATTGCACGTGGAATTTCTATTACCTTGCGCAATATGTTTTTTGAATACCTCTTTATTATTTCGGGATTTGTCATTTGTTTTATTTTTCCGCCCGCCGTATTTGTGGTTACGCCGGTTTTGTTTTTTATTTCCTGTTACTATTACGGCTTTACGATGATGGATTACAGTTGCGAGCGTAACCGCATGACAATCCGTGAAGGAATTGTTTTTATGAAAAAACACAAAGCTCTTGTTTGTGGAACAGGTTGTTGTTTACTGTTGATTTTAAAAATCCCAACCCTGTTCGGTGATTTAATCGGATTAACTGTTGGCCCTGCTGCGGCATGTATCGGGGCTACTCTTGCATTTTATAATATAAAGAAGGAAGAAAGTGCAGAAGTATAAAATTTCCATAGTCAGTTATACTAATACGCTTCCTTTTAAATATGGAATTACCGAGAGCGGCTTGCTTAATAAAATAGATTTACAATTAGACATTCCTTCTGTTTGCGCGCAAAAAGTAATAGAGGGCAAAGTGGACATCGGATTAATTCCGGTGGCGGTTATTCCTGCTCTAAAAGAGCATTACATTATCAGTAAATTTTGCCTGGGAAGCAATGATAAAGTAGATACTGTTAAACTTTACAGTACTGTTCCTTTGGAAAAAATCGAAAAAATTTATTTAGACTATCAAAGTCGCACTTCAATTACATTGGTGCAGGTGCTTAGTAAATTTTATTGGAAAATAAATCCGCAGTTTTTGTCGGCGCAGGAGGGGTTCGAAAAATTAATTTCCGGAAATACGGCCGCGGTTGTTATAGGTGACCGTTGTTTTGACATGAACGGAAAATTTTCGTATGAGTATGACCTGGCGGGCGAATGGAAAAAATATTCGGGTATGCCTTTTGTTTTTGCGGCCTGGGTAAGTAATAAAGAAATCGACGATAGTTTTATTGATGAGTTTGAAAAGGTATTGTCGTACGGAATTGAAAATATTAAGAAGGCAGTTCAAAAAAATATTCCGGCAAACAGGCAGGAATTAATTACAACCTACCTGACTCAGCGCATTAATTACGATTTTAATGAAGAAAAACAAAAATCCATGCATCATTTTCTATCTTTACTTAAGCAGTTGTAAATTGGATTTACTAATTTAGAAGGAAAAATATATTACTATCGGTATGCTGAACTTGTTTCAGCATCCGCTGCTTTTAGAATTATAAGACCCTGAAATCCTGAAAAAAATAAAGGACAAACAAGTTCAGGGTGACGAAAAAGATTCTTTATGAATTTGAAAAAACTATATAGGTGGCTGTTATTTTTTACCCTGCTGATTGGTTTTTTATTCCTGTTGGAAAAAGTTTTTGATTTCGGTATTAAACACAATCTCAATCTTAAGTCTTCTTACGTTGCAACCCATAAAATTGACGCGCAATTACTCGTTTTGGGGCCCTGCGAGCCATTGTGGATGGTTTCCCCTGAAATTCTTACCAGACAAACCGGGCTTTCCTGTTATAACCTTGCCAATAGTCACAGTGATTTTGCGGATAATTACCTGCACCTGCAATTATATCTTCAAAACAATAAAGAGCCTGAATGTTTGCTTTTGTATGTTACACCTGAATCATTTGATACCAATTATAATACTTTTCACACTTATCGTTTCGCTCAATTTTTAAATGATAAAATGATAAACAGGGTAGTTACGGATTGTTGTCCGCGATACTCCCCCTGGAAAAATTTACCTTTTTTAAATTACGGGTATTATGGTCACCAAACCTGTTTTTTGGCGTTTCAGGGATGGAAACATTATTTAACCGGAAAAGAAAAACCTTATTATCCTGATGGCTTTGAGCCTCCCGCAAAAGTAGTTTGGGATAATCATCACGAAAACCTGAAAAGGGCTTATCCTTCGGGTTACAGTTTTTCTTGGGATTCAATACGGGAAAGATATTTTCAGCGAATTTTGTCTGTTGGAAAGACGCATAATATTAAAATTATCCTCTACGAATCGCCGGTTTTGCGGGAAATAGCCGATTACCAGGTCAACAGGACTCTTTTTTTGGAGCGGATTGAAAAAGTAGCCAAAAAGCATAATATTCCTTTCTTAAAATTCGATGAACTGCCCTGGGCAAAGGACAGAAAATACTTCATTTCTCCAATGGTAACCACTTTACGGGGCTCTTACCTGTTTTCGGATACATTGGGGAAGGTTTTAAAAGCACAACTTCTTAAATAATTGTTAATTAAAAATTTCAGCTTTTTAATAAAACTGCTATATTTGCACCCCTAAAACAAAAGGTCTTTCAAATCTTGTCCCCGCTAACGAAATGTCACAATAACGTGGCGGCCCGTTGCTTAAAAAGTTAAGTATCAGATTCCGTAGCTCAGCCGGTAGAGCATTACACTTTTAATGTAAGGGTCCTGGGTTCGAATCCCAGCGGGATCACAACGGTCGAGTCAGTCCGGCTCTTTCGTGAAACGCAGACAGCTTTAAAGAACTTTTAAAACCCTCTGAAATCAATAGATTCAGAGGGTTTTTTGTTTTATACCTTTTTCTCTATATCAATTCTTTTATGAGTTTATCATTGATTGCAATTGTCAAATAATTAAATGCGCCTCAAACGCTATCACATTTGACCACTTTGCTTAATTAAAAAGAAAATCCCGTAAAAGTGTTATTTGGTAACCTTATTTATCCTGTTTGGTAAAAGAATTTTGCTTTTTCGTAACAATTCTATTTTCAGGCGGATACATTTGTTAAATTTGAGAAGCCTTATCTTATTATGATAAAAAAATCAGTGGCCTTATTTTTTGTTTTACTAGTTGGTATTGGTGCATATGCACAGCAGAATAATAGAACAGATTCACTAAGGATAGCCTTAAAAAATGCAAAGAATGATTCGTTTACTTATGAAGTGCTATGCCAATTTTTAGAACTGTATCGTTATTCGAACGCAGATTCCTCTATGTATTACGCAAAGCAAGCCATTAACCTAGGCTTACGAAAAAATAACAATAAATATACCAGTTTTGGATACTATCGTTTAGGAAATGGTTATTCGGCTGTAGGTAAACACCAATTAGCTAAAGAAACATTTTTAAAAGGATTAAAGGCAAGTAAAATTTATTTAAAGAAGTGCGAAGCAGATCACAAGGGAGAAACGGAAATTGTGGCATGCAAAGGTTTATTAGCAAAATTTTATAGAGGCTACTCAGGCGAAATGCAGTCGCTGAATGAGTTTTCAGAAGCTGTTGCCCCGCTTGATACCGCCTTACGTATTGCTGAAAGCATAAAAGAGTATAAAGTGATAGCTGTTTGTTACCTAGATATGGCAACTTTACTATTACAGACTAATAAATATAATGAGGCCACGGAATATTTTTATAAAGCTCTTAAAGTAGCAGACACACATCATTTGGACCGAATATTAGCTGATATATATTATGGCCTTGGCTATGCATTTACGTTTAAAAAAAAATACGACGTATCTCTGGAAAAATATACATTAGCATTAAAAATTTACAAAGCGCTGAATTTAAAATCGGCCGCAGCTGTTACGTTAAGTAGTATTGCAGGTGCATATTACCAAAAAAAAGAGCCTGAAAAAGCACTTGTTTTTTACCAAGACGCTTTAAAAGAGATTGCGGATATTAATGACAATGAGTCTGTCATCAACATTCTTTCCGGAATGGGACAAGTATATATAAGTCAAAAAAAGTATGTGAATGCCCAAGAGTGTTTTGAAAAGGCAATCCCTCTTTTTAAAGAAGTAGATAATGCATCTATGTTTTCTGAAATATTAATAAAAACAGGAAAGGCATTAATGGAACAAGGAAAGTATGCTCAAGCAGAAAAAAAAATAACTGAGGGATTAGAACAAGCAAGGAAAATTAATAATTATGTATTACTTACGCAGGGACACGAGAACATGTATGAACTGAAGGTAAAAAGGAATAATTACAAGGAGGCTTTAGAACACTACAAATTGCTTACAGTTTTTTTAGACAGTATGACAAACTCTGAAACGAGAGATAAAATGATACGCGCCGATATGAACTATGATTTTGAGAAAAAAATGGCGGTAGAAAATGTGGAAAAAGAAAAGAAAGATGTACAATTAGCAGCAGAGCAAAAACAAAAAAAACTTGTAAGTATTGCATTAGCAATTATTTTTATTTTATTCATTCTTGCTTATGTGAATTACAGAAGAACGAACAAGCTGAATAAATTAATTGTGGTGCAGAAGAAAGAACTGGAAAATGTAAATAGTAAGCTTGGTGTTTCTTTAACGCAACGCGAAACATTATTAAAGGAGATACATCACAGGGTTAAGAACAATATGCAAGTGATATCGGGTTTGTTAGGATTGCAGGCACATAACAGTAACAATAAAGAAGTTCTTAACGTAATGACAGAGGGTCAGAACCGCATTAAATCAATGGCGTTGATACACCAAATGTTATATCAACACGAAAACCTAAGCGAAGTAAATTTTAAGGATTATGTCAGACAGCTTACAGATGAAATTGCATCGGGTTATAACAATAAAGAAAAACCTGTTGAATTTAATATAGAAGCAGGAAATATTGCTTTTAATGTAGATACGGCAATACCGTTAGGATTAATTATAAGTGAACTGGTGACCAATGCCATGAAATACGCTTACGAAGGTAAAGGCGGCGTCGTGGATATAAGTTTGAAGCAATTGGAAAACGAAAATTTTATTTTGACAGTTGTTGACAACGGGAAAGGTTTGCCTAAAGATTTTAACATTGATAAATTACCATCTTTAGGAATGCAATTGGTAAAAATGTTATGCACGCAATTAAGAGCAACATTGGATGTTACTTCGATAAACGGAACCCGTGTTAGCCTGACCTTTAAACCAAAAACAGAAATATTTTAGCATTATGGAAAAAGGAATTAAAATACTTATTGTAGAAGACGAAATAATAACGGCAACCACCCTACAACAATCTCTTGAAAAAGCCGGTTATGATGTGGCAGGTATTGCCGATGAGGCTGAAGTTGCCATGCGATTTTTAAAAGATGCAAATCCGGATCTTGTAATACTGGATATTAAAATAATGGGAGAAAAAGACGGAATATGGATAGCAGAGCAAATTAATGAAAAATATAAACTGCCTTTTATCTTTTTAACCTCGTTCGGCGACAAGATTACAGTTACACGTGCCGTGCGTACCAGGCCCTACGGTTATTTGCTAAAACCTTTTGATAAAAATGATATTTTAGAAGCTGTAGATATAGCATTGAATAATTTTTCAAAAAGCGAAATGGCAGAGTTTCCGAAACCGAACGACTTGCATAAAGAGGCCCTGGAGGCAATGGCCATTAAGAATTGCATTTTTATAAGACAAAATAATATTTATTCGAAAGTAAATTTTAACGACATTTTATTTATACAAGCTGATAAAAATTATGTAGATGTAATTGTTGACGCCAAAAAATATACTGTCAGAACTACTTTAAAGGAAATGACCACCAATCTTCCGAAAGGGCAATTCATACAGATAAACCGCTCTTGCCTTGTGAACTTGCAAAAAATTGAAGGCTACGGGCGCGAAGTGGTTATTATAAAACAACACGAATTAACTTTGAGTGATAATTATAAGGATGAGTTTTTGAAATGTGTGAAGACGTATAAAGATTGATATCACTCATCGGGGCTTCTCAACGATCACTACCCAGGGTAGCAAGGGTGATGGCATCCATTCTGTTCTCAAAAAACGATTTTGATATCAAACCATTCTCATAGTAAGTCATTACTATGCCGGTTAGTTTTTCATATAAATATTTTCTGCCGTCTTCATCCATCCACAAACTCATTTCTTTGGCCGGTTTTAAAAAAGCTCCAAGCGCGTGTTTTCTCAGCATACGTTGAAACATCCAGCTTCCTGTTTTTTTCTTCCACACTTTACCAATACCCGATGTGCCTATAAAAACGGCGGCTTCCAGTTTATCAGCAAAGGCACAGATCGCAGCTTCCTTATCAATACCCGTACGCGATAAATTACTCTTCCGCAATTTCCTTAACTCATATCTTTCATACAGGTCTACCAGTTTTGTTCTCAATTCGCCATTCTGTATACTGTTCAGGATTCTGTTTCCCTTCTGTTTTTCATTAAGGCTGTCAGCCCTCGATTTTTTGTAACTCGGAATGTCTGAATCCATTCCAATCTCTCCGATATCGTGAAATACCCACATCATCTCCACATCCTGCCATTTCACCGGCTCAACAAAATTCTTGGAAAGATTTTTATTAAGGTCCTGTATAAGTAGCAGTCCGTTTTCAACATGTGAAAAAACCGATTGTTTAACTCCTGAAGAACCCGTTTTGTGCATTCTTTCTATTTTACCGAACAACCGCTCCAAAAGCAAACCGTATTGCTTCAAAAAAACCGAATACCATTCCGGCTCCGACAAATGACGTACAAAAGCAGATTCCTCTATCGCATTACCGGCCCCGGCATGCATATCCGTAACAACCCTGTCTATCCGGGCATTTTTGATCGCTTTATTCACGAACGAATCGATATAAAGAAATCCTGATTTGCAAAACATCACTCTCGCTTTTCCGCTTCCTTCTGCATAGAGTAATTCGTAACCTTCCTTCCGCATCAGTTCCAGGACAAATTGATGTATTTTTTTCGACAGCCATATCGAACGAAACTCGCGTGAAACATGAAGCCTTGTTCCAAGAATACATTTATCATTCAATATTCTGAATATTGCAAATCCTACCGGTCGGCCACTGGAGGATTCTTTAGCTACAACGAATCGGTGAAATCCTGAATTGAATTTTTTTCTAAGATTTTCTTCAGAATTCAGTTCCGCAAATCGTGA
>DATMMV010000020.1:0-21969 GCA_035569635.1 Bacteroidia bacterium
ATAATAAAAACCCCTAATTTTTTACGATTATTTATAAAACATATGAAAATCAATGGTTTTGGTTTTAATCTCGATAAGATGGATCTCCTGAGTTGCTAATGTTAAGTATAAAAATTACATTTGCATCAATAAGAAAAGTAAATATCCTAAAGGAATTCTTAAAAACCTTAGAATAGAATAATCCTTAACTACTTTCTTTCAAACCATCTTACAAAGGACAAAATTAATTGATATACGTTTAACGCGGGTAATTTAGCTTATTTTTTAGAAAAGGACTGATTTTCGTGAACAAATAAATATAATTCTATAATAAAATTTCACTTTAAATAATAAACACATGAAAAAACAAATAATGATGATTGGACTAAGTTTGTCTATATGTATAGGCGTAAAAGCACAGTCGCCAGGACAAAAAAAAATATTATGGGATTGTTCCCATTCTGAAACTGCAGGTAACGGCGATTGGTGCATAGATGCTGACGTATGGAACTTAGCATGGAACCCGAATGCGTGTGTGGGTTGCGGCAGTAAATCTGACCCCCAGCGGTATCCGACACCGGCGCAAACTACGGTTGTATCAACTACCACTGAAACGTATTGGACAGGGGCTCTTTCTGCCTGGGCTATTGATTGTGTAAAAAGGGGTTATTGGGTTGAAACCTTGCCCCCTGCAACCGGTCAGATTACCTATGGCAACACAAGCAATCCACAGGATTTAAGTAACTATGATGTTTTTATAGTGGATGAGCCGAATATTATTTTTAACAGCGCGGAAAAAACTGCTTTGGTAAACTTTATTGCCAATGGGGGAAGTTTGTTTGCAATATCTGACCATACCGGAAGCGATAGAAATAATGACGGATGGGATTCACCGGCAATATGGAATGATTTTTTGACCAATAACGGAACTGCTAATAACGCCTTTGGGTATAAATTTATGCTTGAGAATTTTTCGGGAATAAGTACTAATATAGCCACCGCTGCAACCGATTCAATTATACACGGGCCGTTTGGAAATGTTGCCGAAGTGCAATGGAGTAACGGGACTTCGATGGATATTAACCCTTCACAAAATCCTTCTGTAAAAGCGCATGTGTGGAAAGCCGGACTTGGGCAAACTGACACTGCGGTGTTATGTGTGACCGCACGATATGGATGTGGGAAAATAGCCTCTATTGGCGATAGCTCACCACCTGATGACGGAACCGGAAACCCGGGTGTAACTCTTTATACGGGATATACCGGAGATGCCGCAGGAAACCATCGCCCGTGGCTAATGAATTTAACCATTTGGTTGGTCGAGGGAGGTAATTGTGTAACTACTTCTGCGAATGCCATGGCTGAAAAAAGTAGTTTGATAGTTGTTTACCCAAACCCATTTACTGATTATATAACTGTATTAACAGGTTCCTCCACTGAAAAAACGGAAGTAAATATTTATGACCAGTTGGGTAAAAAGGTGTTGGATACTTATGTTTTTAATAATGGTGAAACAAAAATTAATCTTTCCGGTTTGTCGAAAGGTGTTTATTTTGTCACGATAAAATGTGGCAATACCTTTTGTACACGAAAATTAGTGAAGTGAGTTAAAATGTATTTCGAAGGAAGGACTGCTAAAGTTTAGTATCCTTCCCTTTTTATTTCCCCCTCACAGATTTCCTACAGAATTTATACCCTATCTTTAGGCTATGAAGGTTTTATTAATTGAAGATGAGCCCGAGCTGAGAAAATCCATCAAAAGATTTCTTTACCAGGAAGGTTATGTGGTAGAGTCGGCCGAAGATTATGAAAAAGCCTCGGAAAAGGCAGGCGATTACGATTATGATTGCGTGCTGGTGGATATTACACTTCCGAAAGGAAACGGGTTGGATATTGTGAGGCAATTAAAAAAAAATAATTCGAAGGCGGGCATTATTATTATTTCGGCAAAAAACTCGTTAGACGATAAAATTGCCGGGCTTGATTTAGGCGCTGATGATTATTTACCAAAACCTTTTCATTTAACCGAACTCAACGCAAGGATAAAAGCATTAATACGCCGTAGGAATTTTGACGGAAATCAATCAATCATCCTCAATGAAATTACCATTCTCCCCGAAGAGCGCCGTGTAAAAGTAAAAAACGAAGAAATTACACTCACCACAAAAGAGTATGATTTGCTTTTATATTTTGTGAGCAATAAAAACCGGGTGGTTTCCAAAAACTCTATTGCCGAGCATTTGGTAGGCGATAATGCCGATCAGGCCGACAGTCATGATTTTATTTATACGCATTTAAAAAATCTGCGCAAAAAACTTACCGAAAAGGGTTGTGCGGATTACGTGCAAACTATTTACGGTATTGGTTATAATTTTAAAACGGATTGATGAAGCTGATCACCAAAACCATACTTTTTTTCCTGCTTATAAGTTTACCTCTTTTGGTAATCGCCTGTATGTATTCATACAAAGTAATAAACGCAGAAGTAAAAGACGGAACCGATGAAGCCCTGTACCTCGAGAAATTAAATCTGCAAAACTTAATTAAAGAGCTCGATAAACCCCGCAATCTTTATTTAAGAAGCGACAGTCTTACCAGTATTGTTATTCTGCCTGAGAAAAGTAACGTCAATACTTTTTCAGATACGATTATTTACGACAAACTGGAAGATGAAAATTTACGCTACAGGCTTTACCGCGCCTATTTTTTTTATAACGGAACGCATTACTTAATCAGCTGTACCAAGCCTACTTTAGAGGAGGATGAATTGAAAGAAGGCCTCATTAATTCTTTCATTCTGGTTTTTGGTTTTTTACTGCTTTCTTTTTTTGCAGTAACCATCCTGCTTTCAAAAACTTTATGGAAACCTTTTTACAAAACCATTGAGCAACTGAACAAATACGATATTAATAACGAAACGCCGGTTGTGTTTGATAAAGCCTCTACGAAAGAGTTTAAACGCTTAAATGAAACGCTGAGCCGGATGACGGAAAAAATATTTTCGGATTACAGGCGACAAAAAGAATTTACGGAAAACGCCTCGCACGAATTGCAAACTCCGCTGGCAGTTATAAAAACTAAATTAGATTTACTGATACAATCTAAAAAGCTGGGCGAAGAAGAATTAGAATTTTTACAGGGCATGGAGAATTCAGTGCAAAAAATTTCTTCGCTCAACAAAGCACTTTTGCTTTTAACCAAAATAGAAAACAAACAATTTAAAGAGCACAAAGTTGTAAACCTGAAAGCAGTTATTGAAAAAGTAAGCGAAAATTACAGTGATTTATTCCAGGAAAAGAAAGTTACCCTAACTTCAGTATTAAACGAAAATGTGGTTGTGGATATGAATCCTGCTTTGGCCGATTTGCTGATAAGTAACCTTATACAAAATGCTTACAGGCACAATAAGGAAAACGGAAGTATAGAAATTGAATTAAACAATCATAAATTAATTGTAAGTAATACGGGTGAGCCCTTGCAAATAAAACCGGAAGAGTTGTTTGTACGCTTTAAAAAGAACGATGCCTCTAAAGAATCGCTGGGACTTGGTTTATCTATTGTGAAAAGTATTGCAGGCGTGTACGGGTATAAAATTGAATATACTTATACGGAAGGGAAACATAATTTTATAGTAATTTTTGAAGATTAATTTCAAAACAGATTTGCTTTAGAATCACCTCCTACCTTTGTATTAATAAAATAAACAATTAAAAAACAAATAACAATGAAAACAATCATCACAACAGTAGCTCTGAGCTTAGTAGTTTGCTTTGCCAGCGCACAAAAAATCAGTGAAAAAGAAGTTCCTGCCGCAGTAAAAGAGGGTTTTGCTAAAAAATATCCCGGTGCTAAGGCAGAGAAATGGGAAAAAGAAGGTGCCGATTACGAAGCAGGATTTGATTTAAACAAAGTAGAATCATCCGCCGTATTTGATGCAAGCGGAGCTTTTAAAGAATTAGAGCAGGAAATTAAAACGGCAGCTCTTCCTAAAGGAGTGGGCGAGTACTGCGCTAAAAGCTTTGCAGGATGGAAATTATCGGAAGCCGCTAAAATTACAGACGCTTCGGGTAAAGTTACTTACGAGGCTGAAATGAGCAAAGGAAAAGAACACTTCGACGCGTTATTTGATGATAAAGGAAATTTTATCAAAAAAGGGGAAATAGAAAAAGGAAAAGAAGAGAAAAAAGATTAATCTAATCTGAATAACAAACTAACCCTCACAGTAATGCGGGGGTTTTTTATTTGATGCAACTTTATAAAAGCATAAGAAATAGAACGCTGTCCCAGCGGGAACACAGATTACTTATGATTAGTTAATATTTAACTGCAATAAAAAATATAATCCGCGGTAATCACATTTTTCTGCGTCATCAGCGTTCCGTTTCATCGGACGAAATTAATTTACTAAAACTCTCCGGCTTCAACCTGTCGTATCGCCACTTCAATAAGCCTGTCCTCGCCCGCCGCATCAAATTCTTGTTTCATCGTTGAACCAAACAACACCGCAAGGCTCTGCCACATAAATGCCTGGAAATTCCCGCGCATTTCTTTAACAATGGTGTAAGTCGTTTTCCCGGTTTCACGGTCAATCAGCTTCATTAAAATTTTCCCCTGGTTAACACTTAAATTTTTCAATTCATTGCTGAATTGCTTCTGCAATTCCTTTTCACACATTTTCAAATAAGTCTTCTTCAATTTCTCGTTCGGCATTCTTTCCAGAATCATATCATACTCTTTCAATTTGGCAGCAGCAAGTATGGCGTACGGATAAACTTTTTTTACGTTGTAACGAATGCGCGTCCACTCGACATATTTACGCCTTGTAGCAAATTTCATTTCAGATTCAACCGTAACAATGGGAAGCCAAATCCAGGGAATGGTGTCTCCGTTTTGTATACACGCATGCACTAAATACCCTTTATCTGTTTTAGCTAAATAAATTTCTACCTCTCCTGTTCCTTCCTGGGCAAAAGAAAATGTACTCAAAAAAAATAAAATTGTAAGAAATGCGATTCTAAGCGCGGAAGATTTTTTTATAAAAACAGAGCCGTACATGGCCTTTTATTTAAATTTTATACCCGTCAAACCAAAAGGTAACCCTCTTTTAATCCCTCCGGCGGTTCTCCTTCCATTTTGAACGGATTTTAGCACCCGAAGTTTCACTATTCACCTCATTTTTCGTGCCATTTTCCGTTATGACAGAAGCCAGTAAAGCCGCAATAGCTGCCTCATCTTCCTCATACTTATCCAGCATTTCTGGTTTAAAGTAATTCTTTATGAAATTCGTATCGAATTTACCACTTGTAAAAGCCTTATGTTTCAATACAAAAGAGCAAAATTCTAAAGTAGTTGAAACACCTGTTATCCGGTATTCATGAATAGCCCGTAACATTCTCTCGATAGCTTCTGCCCTGTCTTTACCGTGTACTATAAGCTTCGCAATCATCGGATCGTAAAAAATGGGTATATCCATTCCTTCTTCAAAACCATCATCCACACGAACTCCTGTTCCTTTGGGAATTCTATAAGTAGTAAGCTTTCCGATATCCGGTAAAAAATTATTTTTGGGATCCTCCGCACAAACGCGAACTTCCAACGCGTGGCCGTTTATTTTTAAATCCTTCTGTTTAAACGAAAGCTTTTCTCCGCGAGCCACTTTAATTTGTTCTTTCACCAAATCTAACCCGGTAATCATTTCGGTAACGGGATGCTCCACCTGCAAACGGGTATTCATCTCAAGAAAGTAAAAATTCATTTTATCGTCCACCAAAAATTCCACTGTTCCGGCACCGCTGTAATTGCATGCTTTAGAAACATCCACCGCGCATTCACCCATTTGTTTACGCATTTCGGGAGTAAGTATACTTGAGGGTGCTTCTTCGATTACTTTCTGATGGCGACGTTGTATGCTGCACTCACGTTCAAAAAGATAAACCACACTTCCATGATTATCGGCCAATACCTGAATTTCTATATGGCGCGGACCACTTACAAATTTCTCAATAAAAACCGCATCATCGCCAAATGCGGATTTTGCTTCGCTCATGGCCATGCGCATTTGCTCTTCTATTTCTTCAATTTTCTCAACCAGGCGCATTCCTTTTCCACCACCGCCTGCCGATGCTTTAATTAACAATGGAAAACCGGTTGCTTTGGCCACTTTTATGGCTTCCTGTAAATCTTTAATGGCACCTTCGCTACCCGGCACCATCGGGACTTTAAATTTTTTAGCTGCTGCTTTGGCTGAGAGTTTATCTCCCATTATATTCATCGCTTCGGGGCTTGGCCCTATGAAGGTAATTCCGGCTTTTTTTACCGCGGCTGCGAAAGAAGCGTTTTCGGATAAGAATCCGTAACCCGGATGAATACCATCAACTCCAAGCTCTTTACAAACTTCAATGATTTTATCTCCCCTCAAATAACTTTGGTTACTTGGCGGAGGGCCTATACAAACAGCCTCGTCGGCATAGTGCACAAAAGGCGCGTTTCTGTCGGCCTCGCTGTAAACAGCAACGGTTTTAATGCCCATTTCGCGGGCGCTACGCATTACACGCAGGGCAATTTCGCCTCGGTTTGCTACCAGTATTTTTTTCATAATTTACGGCTGAAAGATAGCTAATTTAGGCCTTATCAGCGTTAATTCTTTTTTCACAATTTCTGGGCTTTTAGCCTGTTAAAACAGAGTCATGTGAAGAAATTCTTTTACTTTTGATCTCTTATAATTTCAACTATGCAAAAGCTCTTTATTTTACCTTTTATTTTTATTTGTTCGCTTGCCTTTAGCCAGGGAACCGATACTACAAAAGCTCCCGAAAACTGGTTCAACCTTGACCCATATGCGGATAAGGTAAACGGCGTAAGTACAGAAAGGACCTATACTGAATTACTCAAAGGAAAAAAATCTTCCACAATAATTGTTGCCGTTATTGACGGCGGCGTTGATTATAACCACGAAGATTTAAAAGATGTTATGTGGACAAACGAAAAAGAAATTGCCGGTAACGGAATTGACGATGATAAAAACGGATATGTGGATGATATTCACGGCTGGAATTTTTTAGGCGGTAAAGACGGAAAAAATGTAGAGAAAGAAACACTTGAGCTTACACGCATTTATAAAGAACTGAAGCCGAAATACGATGGCAAAGACGAAAAATCAATTGCTTCGGCGGATAAAAAAGAGTATCAACTTTATTCAGCAGTAAAAAAAGAATACGAAAAAAGATACAATACCGCCCAGGCCCAATTAACTCAGTATAAATTTATTGCCGATATGTTCACGAATTTTAATCTCACCGTTAAAGAACAGCTTAAAGTGGACACGGTGCATTTTGCCGAATTAGAAAAATATAAAGCTGCGGATAAAAAAGAAGAGCAGGTTGTTAATTATATGAAGCTTATTCTCTCGGAAGAAAAAGGGGCCAGCCTGGATGATATTTTAAAACAATTGGAAGAGGCAACTGATCATTTCGAAAACCAGATTAAATATAACCTGAATACGGAATTCGATCCGCGCGCAATTATTGGCGATGATTACAAAAATTCAAGCGAAAAATATTACGGTAATAACGATTGTAAAGGTCCCGGCGCTTCGCACGGAACTCACGTTGCAGGGATTATTGCAGCTAATCGGATAAACAACATTGGTATTAAAGGAGTAGCAGATAATGTCAGGATAATGGCAGTACGCGCCGTGCCCGATGGTGATGAACGTGATAAAGATATAGCAAACGCGATCATTTACGCGGTAGATAACGGTGCCAAAGTAATTAACATGAGTTTTGGCAAGGGGTTTCCTTACGATAAGGCAGCCGTTGACCGCGCCGTGAAATACGCCGAAAGTAAAGATGTTTTATTAATTCACGCGGCGGGAAATGATGGCCTGGATATTGACGTTTCGCCAAACTATCCGTGTAAAAAATTCGCTTCAGGCGGAGAAGCAAAAAACTGGATAGAAGTTGGTGCATCGGATTACAGAAGATTGCCTGCGGTTTTTTCCAATTACGGTAAAAAAACAGTAACTCTTTTTGCACCTGGGGTTGATATTTATTCGGTAAAAGTTGATGGCGGCTATGTAAACCAAAGCGGGACAAGTATGGCTTGCCCGGTTACTGCAGGTGTTGCGGCAGTGATTCGCTCGTATTTCCCTTATCTCACCGCAAAACAGGTAAAAAAGATTTTAGAAAAATCGGTAGTTGACGATTGGAAAAAAGATCGTGTGGTTAAACCGGGGAAATTAACTCATAAAGTAAAAAAAGGAGATACTATCAAAAGCATTTGCTCCAGGTATAAAATTGCTAAAGAAGACCTTGAAGCATTGAATCCCGAATTAAAAGAGCCTTTAGAAGAAGGTGATGATTTATTGATAAAAGAAAAAGTGGAAGTAGAATTCTCTGAGCTCTCAGTTACAGGAGGTATTGTTAATTTATACAAAGCTGTGCAAATGGCTCAAAAAATGAGTAATTAATTTATGTCGAGATTTTTAATTCTTACATATTTCATTTTTCAGGTTCTGTTTGCAAACAATTTTTCAGCGCAAACCTATACTCAGTCACAAAAAACAACCGTTATTAACGGAAAGAAATATTATTTGCATAAAGTAGAAAAAGGACAAAGCCTTTACGGTATTGCAAAACTTTATAATGTAGACCTGAACATGCTTATCATGGAAAATCCGGGCGCTATTGATGGAATTAAGCACGGGCAGGAATTAAAAGTGCCTGCCGAAAAACCCACACAACAGGTTACCCCGGCCGATCTTGAAAAATATGTAATTCATAATGTGGCAAAAGGAGAAACCGTTTTCAGTATTTGCCAGAAATATCAAATTACAGAACAACAACTCTCGCAACTAAATCCTGATATAAAAAACGGATTGAAAGAAGGTTTAGTTCTTAAAATTAAAGAGAAACCAACAGCAACGGTAATAACCAATACGGTTCCGGTTACAACAACAAATACAGTTAGCCCGGTTGATACTACTACAATTATCGCCGACAAACCGAAAAAAACGGCTTACACAGTGGGAGTATTTTTACCTTTTTCTTTTACCGAAACAGATGCATTGAACATTGACGAATTAATAATCAATAAACAAAATTTCCCGAATGCGCAACAGGTAGCCATTGACTTTTATGAAGGTTTGCAAAAAGCCGCTGACTCGTTAAAGAGCAACGACTTTGCAATAAACTTTAAAATTTACGATGTAAGCGAGAAAGATTCTTTACTCGTAAGCAAATACGCGCGCGAAGAAAGTTTCAAAAAACTTGACCTGATTATCGGCCCTATGTACAATTCTTCTTTTAAAATTATTTCTACTGAAGCAAAAAAACTACAAATTCCTTGTGTATCTCCGCTGACGCAACAAAACAAAGTTCTTTTTGAAAATGTTTTCACAAGTAAAACAACTCCTTCCAACAACACCTTACTCGGCGGGCTTGCAGCTTTTTGTATTGACTCATTCATTACCCGGAATTTAGTTTTAATAAACACGGGTTACTCAAAAGATCAGGCTTCCATTAAATATTTCAAACAAATTTTCAATGAAAAGGCCGCAGCTAAAAATTTAAAAGACACCATGCCCGAAGTAAAAGGTATTAATGGGGCAAAAGCTTTATACCGGGCAGATAAACTGAATTATTTTATTGTGCTGAGTGAAAACGAAACACCAATTTCGGATTTTATTACTCACCTGAACATGTTTGCCGATAAAAAAGAAAATATTCGCGTGATAGGATTGAAAAAATGGATAAGCCTCGACAATCTGGATCTTGAATACTTTAACCGTTTCACATTAACATTCCCCACTTCGTATTTTATAGATTACGATAATCCGTTCATAAAAAAATTGAGTCGCGTTTACCGTGATAAATATTACAGCGATGCCGGTGACTATTATTATTACGCTGCCGATGCCGGGCTTTATTACTTTGAACTTTTAAAAATGCAAGGCCCTGCTTTTTGCACGATACTCAATAAATTCCCGAAAAAAGGAACTCTCGTAAATTTTGATTTCTTCCATCCCAATAATCAAACCGGTTTCGAGAACCAGGCGGTACAAATTATCCGTTATACAGATTACAAGTTGAAAAAAGTAAATTAATGGCGCGCCGAGAAGATTTAGCAAACTGGCTTAAGGAATTACAAAATTCAATTTGTAATGCACTTGAAATTGCCGACGGAAAAGCAAAATTCAGTAGAGAACCATGGAACAGGTCTGAAGGAGGTGGCGGAGTAAGCCATGTTATACAAAATGGAAATGTATTAGAAAAAGGCGGAGTAAATTTTTCGGCCGTTCATGGGGCTGCGCCTTCATTTTTATTAAATGAAAAGGAACACACAGCTTCTCCTTTGGAGAAGGCCGGAGTGATGCCCACAACAAGCAACACAACTTTTTACGCAACAGGAGTTTCTATTGTGCTTCATCCTGCAAACCCGATGATACCCATCATTCACATGAACATACGTTATTTTGAAATGAGTAACGGTGTTTACTGGCTTGGTGGCGGGATTGATTTAACACCCCATTATGTAAATGAAAACGATGCCACTTTTTTTCATAAAACATTAAAAGCGATTTGCGATAAACATCACTTATCCTACTATCCAAAATTTAAAAAATGGGCGGATGATTATTTCTTCATTCCGCACCGTAATGAAACACGCGGAATCGGCGGAATATTTTTTGACCGATTGGTTGACGAAGAAATGAGTTTTGAGAAAAATATTTCTTTCTGGAAAGAAGTGGGTGAAAGTTTTGTCGGCATCTATACCGAATTAATTAAACGCGGCAAAGATTTGCCGTTTACGGAAAAAGAAAAACAATGGCAGTTAATCCGCCGCGGGCGTTATGCAGAATTTAATCTGGTGTACGATAAAGGCACAAAATTCGGATTGGAAACAAACGGGCGCATAGAATCTGTTTTAATGAGCCTTCCTCCACTCGCCTCGTGGCATTATAATTTTACACCTCAGCCCGGGAGTGCCGAAGAAAAAACAATTACTTTATTGAAAAAAGGAATTAACCGGGCCTGAGTTTATCTCACTAAATTAATTTGTCCCTGGAACGAAATATGTCTTCCGAATATGTCTGAAGCAGTACCTTTGTAAACATACGTATCCTGTGGCGCATCTTCTCCGTGGTAAACGCCGTCCCAACTCTTATTAACGTCGTCCATTTTAATTACCAATTTACCCCAACGGTCATAAACCGACATTTCGAAAGTTTTAATGAAAGTGCCCTGCGCCTTAAACGAATCATTCATTCCGTCACCGTTCGGTGAAAACGCATTCGGAATATAAAGCGTCATAAAATCCGTAACTTTTATCGGATAGATTATTGAATCGCGGCAGCCGTGAACGCTTGTAAAATAATAATCCACATAATAATCGCCGTAATGTGTAAACGTATGGATAATGTTATTACTTGAAAAATGTACATTTCCGTCAGATAAAAACGCGCTGTCTAAAACCCAGCCGCTGTTCATTCCTACAGATATTGTAACAGGTTCCTGGGTATAAATTTCTCCATCGGGATTTGTATAAAAAGTTGAGCTCAACGTTTCATTTACATTACTTACGGAAACAGAAGTTGAATCCTTACATCCGAAATTATCCGTAACCACAACAAAATAATTTCCTACAGGAAGATTACCGATTGTTTGTGTAATTTTTGGAGGTGTTGTATTCCAGACATATTGATAAGGGGCATTACCGTTAGCGATAACTGTTGCGGAACCAATTCTGCTGTTACAAACATCGGGAGTAGAAGAAATAGTAAGTGGTAATCCAAGTGTTATACTAACTACTTCCGGGAAGTTGTTTGTGCAACCGTTTTTATCTACAATAGTTAATGTATAATTACCGGGACCTACATTTGTTAAATTTTGTGTTGTTTGAACAGGCGCACAGTTCCAATTGTATGTGTAAGGTGCTGTTCCTCCGTTAACAGCGCTCAAATTTACACCTCCCGATGGCCCGCCACATTTAGAAGGGATAATTGTGCTTGTAATTTGTATCGTTTGATTTACAGTGGCAATTGTTGCGGGAGCAGACACGATACAACCATTTGCATCTGTAACAGTAACCAAAACTGTTCCCTGCGGCAAATTATTTGCCACGCTGCTTGTTTGCACCGGCGTTGAGTTCCACGAATATGCATAAGGAGTTGTGCCACCGGCAACAGATGCGGTCGCTGTTCCGACAGAAGCCGTACAAATAGTTGGTGCGGGAAAAGTTGTTACCGCCAACTGACTTGGTTGCGTTATGGTAACACTCACATTTTGTGTGCAGCCGTTATTATCAGAAACGGCGCAGGTATATGTACCCGCGGGAATATTATTTGCTGATTGTGTATTTTGAGGTGGCGTAGTACTCCACAAATAAGTGAAAACATTTACACCGGGGTTATTAATGGTAAATGTAGCCGCGCCGTTGCTTCTGCCAAAACAAGTTACATTGGTGGCGGTGCTTGCGGTTAATGTCCAACCACCGTTTTGTTGAGCTACCACTCCGCTCGCTGTAACGGTACATGAATTCGCATCGGTAATTACTACCGTATAATTTCCGGAAGCAAGATTAGTTGCAACCTGCGTTGTTTGTACAGGAGTTGAATTCCACCAATAACTGAAAGGCCCCGTGCCCCCGCTTGCAACTGTAGCGCCTGCACTTCCATTAGAACCGGAACAAGTTGTTGGGGTTGTAGTAACGCTCGCAACAATCGGTGCAGGATTTACAAGTGTAACTGTTGCGGTGCTCACACATCCTCCGTTATCCGTTACAGTAACAACAAAAGTACCTGCACCAAGATTAGATGCGGTTACAGTGGTTTGAACCGGAGTTGTATTCCATGAATAAGTATAGGGAGCCGTACCACCATTTACGGTTACGGTCGCAGTTCCGTTCGTGCCGTTATTGCATTTAGGGTTTGTTGAAGTAGCGTTAACATTTAATGTTGAACCCGTGTTTGCCACAACTGTGGTCACTGTTTGCGTAATATTACCGCAACTTAATTGAAGGCCGACAACGCATGTATAACTTCCCGCGGATAATCCGTTAACAGAAGCTGTTGTTTGTCCGCCGGGCGACCACTGATAAGTTACAGCACCTGTATAGTTTGTTACAGTTGCCGTTGCAGAACCTGTATTACCTCCGCAACCGGTTGGGGTTGATGATGCAGTAATTGTTGGAGCATTCTGACAGGTTACGGCATTACTTCCAACAAAAACTCCCGAATCGTAAGCTTCATCCACCGCGTCGGCAATAGCAATTTTCATGTGATAGGTAGAACAGGGCTTTACCGGTGTAACGGATGTAACAGGAATTGTATACCCGTCATAAGCAATATCATTATTTGGTGTTGTATAATTATCATGAAAATAAGCTGAATTTGTTCCTGCGTTTACGTTATTAATTGAAACAGGAGTCCCTCCGGGCAAAGTACCGATATTTTGCGCAGTATAATTTCCTCCTCCGGGATTGGGACCGGTAAGAAAAATACCAAAGCCATCGTTAAATGAGCCCACAAAGTTGGGATATTCTTCTGAACCAAAAACAAACGTAATACTTAAACTGTTGCAAATTGGGACAAAATCAAACTGCAGGATGCAAACATCGTTGATAGCCTGGGGTTCAATGGATATCAAATCGGGATCACTGAAATTATTTCCGTTTAAAACATTACAAAAATAGGTGCCGGGGTTTGCCGCGTCAGTTGCGGCGCCGGTAGTTAATAAAATACCGGAAGGAATACCGAGGTTAGCACCCGTATAAGAAAATATACCGGAGGCGACGCCACCGCAATTAAGAGTTGCATTAGAAACTGTTACCCCATTACCTGCAATTGTTTGGGCTAAAGTACTGGCAACGCCGTTAGTAGTAACAGTTAACTGAGAAAAAGACAAAAAAGGAAGGCATAAAAATGCTAACCATATATTGCTTTTTAATAGTTTCATCGGCATTATTTAATTATAAAGGTACTACAAAAAGAGGGAGAAAGAAAGTTTTTTTAAAACCTTTTAGTGAGTAATTTGTCGTTAAAATTAGGTTCCCATAACATAATACCAAACTTTCCCCTTTTTAGTCTATAAAATAGAGATGAGTTAAAAGCTCATTTGGTTGGGCACGAAGTAAAATAAATCGGCCTCTCAGGCCTCTACTTTTTTCTGCGAACGCTTACGCTCGTTTTCGTCAAGTAAAATTTTACGTAATCGTAAAGAGGCCGGGGTAATCTCTACGTACTCATCGGCGGCAATGTACTCCATGCACTCCTCCAGAGAAAACTTAACGGGGGGAATAATACGCATTTTTTCATCGGTACCAGAGGCACGCATGTTTGTTAATTTTTTTTCTCCGCAAACATTTACCACTAAATCATCAGGACGGATATGTTCTCCGATTACCATACCGGGATAAACTTCTTCTCCCGAGTTAATAAAGAATTTGCCTCTGTCCTGCAATTTATCAATACTGTATGCAAAAGCAGTTCCTTTTTCTTTAGCGATAAGTACACCCGCTATACGCTGTGCGATGTGACCTTTCCAGGGTTCGTAGCCTTTAAAACGGTGGGCCATGATGGCTTCTCCGGCAGTGGCAGTTAAAATATTATTACGTAAACCGATGATGCCGCGGGCAGGAATCTCAAACTCCATGTGAATTAAATCGCCCTTGGGCTGCATAACCAACATATCGCCTTTGCGCTGAGAAACCAAATCAATTACCCGGCTTGAAGATTCTTCTGGAACATCAATAGTTAAAACCTCAACCGGTTCGCATTTTTTACCGTCAATTTCTTTAATAATTACTTGAGGTTGGCCAACCTGTAATTCATATCCTTCGCGGCGCATGGTTTCTATTAAAACTGATAAGTGAAGAATACCGCGACCATACACCAAATAAGAATCAGGTGAACCAGTTTCTTCTAAACGCATGGCTAAATTTTTCTCTAACTCTTTGTACAGGCGATCGCGCAGGTGGCGGGAAGTTACAAATTTACCATCCTTACCAAAAAATGGTGAGGTATTGATAGTAAACAACATACTCATGGTTGGCTCATCAATAGGTATAACAGGTAAACCTTCCGGTTTATCAAAATCAGCAACTACGTCGCCAATCTCAAAGCCCTCAATTCCGGTAAAGGCGCAAATATCTCCGGCGGGCACTTCAGTTACTTTTACTTTACCCAAACCATCAAAAACAAACAATTCTTTAATTCTCGATTTTACAATACTCCCATCTCTTTTTACAACAGATACCGGCATGTTTTCTTTAATGGTCCCACGATAAACGCGGCCAATGGCGATACGTCCTATGAAAGAAGAATAATCCAACGAAGTAATTTGTAATTGAAGAGTTCCTTCACGGCGAGGAGCTTCCGGAATTTTATCCAAAATAACATCTAACAAATAAGTAATATCTTTTTCAGGCGTTTTATAGTCGGGTCCCATCCAACCTTGTTTTGAAGAACCGTAAACTGTCGGAAAATCCAATTGATCTTCACTTGCGTTAAGGTTAAAGAACAAATCAAAAACTGAATCATGCACCTCATCCGGACGACAATTCGGTTTATCTACTTTATTGATTACAAGAATTGCTTTTTTGCCCTGCGAAATTGCTTTTTGTAACACAAAACGTGTTTGAGGCATAGGGCCCTCAAAGGCATCTACCAATAGTAACACACCATCAGCCATATTTAATACACGCTCAACCTCTCCCCCAAAATCAGCGTGACCCGGAGTATCAATAATATTAATTTTTGTGCCTTTATAGTTTACGGAAACGTTTTTGGCAAGAATGGTAATTCCGCGTTCACGCTCTAAATCGTTGTTATCTAAAATAAGTTCTCCTGTGGCCTGATTTTCACGGAACAGGTTACACGTATGTAAAATTTTATCAACCAGGGTAGTTTTACCGTGGTCAACGTGGGCAATAATGGCAATGTTTTTAATATTCATAATTCTTTTTAAAATCGGGCGCAAAGGTACAAATAAGATACCAATTAGGGTTAAACTGCCGCAGCAATTAATACGAATTCTGTCAATTAACTCTTTAAAGCAGGTTTTACAGGGTTGAAATACTACCTTAAACCGCTTTTATATCTTTGCCGGATGAATTATAAAATAAAAAAACTCAACACTCTTGAAGAAATGTCGGATTCCCTTCCGCTCATAAAGGAATTAACACCAAATGTGAATACAGAAGATTATAAGCAAATGCTTAATGAAATGATTCCCCATAATTACTTTCAGGTGGGAGTTTATGAAGCAGAAAAAATGGTTGCTGTTTCCGGGTATTGGATTTGCACCAAAATTTATTGCGGTAAATACCTGGAGATTGACAATTTTGTGGTTGACAAAGAATATCGCTCTAAAAACATTGGAAAAATGCTTGTTGATTGGATGCTTGACGAAGCCAAAAAACAAAGTTGTAAAACTGTTTTGCTGGATGCTTACGTCGAAAATTTTAAAGCCCACAAATTTTACTATCGGGAAGGATTTATTGCACGAGGTTTTCATTATCTTAAAAGACTGTAAATCACACCCATAAACGAGCATATCTTATATGTGGTGAAAACTTATAAAGATTTGAAAACTAATAACTTTCGTCGAAATTAGTTCACGCAAGGCAATTAAGCCGTACCTTTGCAAACAAACATAAAAAAATGTCAGAAACTCAACGTATAAAATTCCCGCAGCAACAGCGTCTGTTTTTTCAAACGCTTCGTATGCGGGTTGACCAATATTTAAAAGAAAAACAGGTTTCCAAGCACGCTAACGCCAACATGGTTATTAAAACCATTTTCATGTTCTGCCTTTACTTTGTTCCTTATTTCCTTCTTGTTCTTGGTGTTTTTCACAGTGTTCCCTTAATGTGGTTGCTTTCAATTGTTATGGGCTTTGGTATGGCGGGCATAGGTCTTTCTGTTATGCACGATGCCAATCATGGCAGTTATTCTAAAAATCCTAAAGTAAATAAGTTTTTATCATACACTCTTAACATGTTGGGCGGACATTATCTTAACTGGCAAATGCAGCATAATACTTTGCACCACACCTTTACTAATATTGAAGGGCATGATGAAGATATTGATGCGCCTGCGTTTATGTTGCGTTTCTCCCCTCACGCCGACCTTAAAAAAATTCACCGTTTTCAGTTTTTATACGCCTGGTTTTTTTATGGTTTATTAACTGTAATGTGGGGTACTACTAAAGATTTCCAGCAGTTAGAGCGTTATAAGAAAATGGGATTGCTTGCTACTTATAAAGAAAAATACAGTAAACACCTGATAATACTTATCATTTCTAAATTAGTTTACTACGCTTATATGATTGTAATTCCAATGATTTTTATCGACCTTGCCTGGTGGAAAATTATGATTGGCTTCCTCAGTGTTCAATTTACCGCCGGACTTTTACTTTCGTCAATTTTCCAATCGGCACACGTGGTTGAAGAAACAAAATACCCTTTACCTGATAAATCCGGTAATATGGAAAATGACTGGGCCGTTCACCAATTATTTACTACCGCTAACTTCTCACCTAAAAGTCGTATTTTTTCCTGGTATGTGGGTGGTTTAAATTACCAGGTGGAGCATCATTTATTTCCTTCGGTTTGCCATGTGCATTATCGCCACATCTCAAAAATTGTAAAAAACACAGCTAAGGAATATAATTTCCCCTATTACACGCAGCCAACTTTTGTAAGCGCTCTCTGGAGTCATACAAAAATGCTGTGGCGCCTGGGTCGCCCGATTTCCGCTTAGTTTTAAGAAAATTTAAGTCTTCTTTTCCAAATAATTTTGGGTTACCTTCGTTTCACCAATAAACCGTTTTATGGATAAAATTAGCCTGCTTTGGGCCGACGATGAAATTGAACTATTAAAGCCCCACGTGCTTTTTTTAGAACAAAAAGGATATGAAGTAAGTACCGCATGCAGCGGGGATGAAGCCCTTGACCTTGCCAAAGAAAAAAACTTTGACGTAGTGTTACTTGACGAAAATATGCCCGGTCTTTCCGGTTTGGAAACCTTATCGCGCCTTAAAGCGTTTCGCAGTGAAGTACCGGTAATTATGATTACCAAGAGCGAAGAAGAGCGCATTATGGATGACGCGATTGGTTCTAAAATTGCCGACTACCTTATTAAACCCGTAAATCCCAATCAGATTTTACTTTCGCTTAAGAAAACATTGGACAATCGTCGTTTAGTCGGAGAAAAAACAAATACTTCGTATCGCCAGGCATTCCAGGAAATAAGCATTATGCTTAACTCGGATTTAAATTATAAAGAGTGGTGCGAGTTGTATAAAAAAATTGTTTTCTGGGAATTGGAAATAGATAAATCGCCCGATAAAAGTATGCTGGAAATTGTACGCATGCAAAAACTTGAAGCCAATAATTCCTTTTTTAAATTTATTGAAAAAAACTATGTCAATTGGCTTAACGGAAAAGAAAAAAATGTTCCGGTCATGTCGCATACATTGGTAAAAAATAAACTCATTCCCGAGTTGGACAAAAGCTCCAGCGTATTTTTTATTGTTATTGATAATTTGCGTTACGACCAATGGAAAGTCATACAACCAATCATTGCCGACCTTTATAAAACCGACAACGAAGAATTGTATTACGGAATCTTACCAACCGCAACGCAATACGCGCGCAACGCTTTATTCTCGGGCCTTATGCCTACCGAAATACAAAAACGCTTTCCGGACAAGTGGCTTAACGATGAGGACGAAGGTTTAAAAAATCAGTTTGAAGAATTTTTTATGCAGGAGCAATTAAAGCGCCTGGGCAAAAACATAAAAATGTCTTACAACAAAATTACCAATCACGCCGCCGGTAAAAGATTATCGGAAAACATCAGCAATCTTTTGCAAAATAAATTAAATGTGATAGTTTACAATTTTGTTGATATGCTCTCGCACGCGCGCACCGATATGGAAGTAATACGCGAACTGGCGGACGATGAACCAGCGTATCGTTCCATTACCAAATCATGGTTAGAGCACTCGCCGCTAATTGACATTATAAAACAATTAGCCGAGCACAAAATAAAAATTGTGATTACTACCGACCACGGTACCGTTCACGTTAAAGATCCTGCCAAAGTGGTTGGTGATCGCAACGTAAACAGTAATCTTCGTTATAAAACCGGCAAGACTTTAGATTACAATAAAAAAGATGTATTTGAAATAAAAAATCCGGCAGATGCTTTTTTACCAAAACAACATGTGAGCTCGGTTTATATTTTTGCAAAAGAGTATAAGTTTTTTGCTTATCCCAATAATTACAATCACTATGTAAATTATTACAGGGATACTTTTCAGCACGGAGGTGTTTCACTGGAAGAAATAATTATTCCTTATATAACCTTGAGCGCTAAATAAAAATTCAGCCAGTCCGGTTTTTACCGTACCTTTGCAGCTATGTTTACATCAGACCAGTTGAAAGACCTTCTGGGGCGCACGCAAGCGCTGAGGAGGCATCTTTGACATCGATAAAAAACTTCATGAAATAGCTCTTGAGGAAGAAAAAACTCACGACCCGAACTTCTGGAACGATCCCAAAAAAGCAGAAGCACTTTTACGCGTAATTAAATTAAAAAAGGATTGGACAACTGCTTTTGCGACTTTGACTGTTATGGTTGAAGATACCCAAACTTTGTACGATTTTTTAAAAGCAGGGGAAGCGACCGAAGAAGAAACCGAAAAACAATTTCGGCTAAGCTCAAAAAAATTAGAAGAACTTGAATTTAAAAACATGCTTAGCGGCGAAGAAGACCCTCTTCCCTGCGTAGTAGAAATTAACGCGGGTGCAGGCGGAACAGAAAGTTGCGATTGGGCTAATATGCTTATGCGGATGTATATTATGTATGCAGAACGAATGGGTTTTAAGATCAGCGAAAACGACCGGACGGACGGAGATGCCGCAGGAATAAAATCAGTCTCTTTACAAATTGACGGGAATTACGCTTACGGATATTTGAAAGGAGAAAACGGAGTGCATCGTTTGGTGCGTATTTCACCTTTTGATGCCAATGCAAAACGACATACTTCCTTTGCTTCGGTTTATGTTTACCCCATTGTTGATGATACGATCGAAATAAACATCCCTCCTGCCGATATTGAAATAACCACAGCGCGTAGTGGTGGTGCCGGCGGACAAAACGTAAATAAAGTAGAAACCAAAGTAATGATAAAGCATTTGCCAAGCGGCATACAGGTAATGTGCCAGGTAGAACGCTCTCAATTAGGTAACAGAGAAAGGGCCATGCAAATGTTACGTTCGCAACTTTACGAAATAGAAATGCGCAAACGCAACGAAGCGCGTGATGCTATTGAAGCGGGTAAAAAGAAAATTGAGTGGGGCAGTCAGATAAGAAATTACGTGTTTCATCCTTACAAATTAGTTAAAGATTTACGCACCGAATACGAAACCAGCGATGTGCAAGGGGTTATGGACGGAGAACTGGATGATTTTATAAAAGCCTATTTAATGGAATACGGAAGCAAAAATTAATGATTGAATGGTTGTATGATTTTATGGTTAATTGTTATGAAAAATCCATCAACAACCAACCATTAAACCATTAAGCTATCTAACTTTGAAACACGATGCAAGCCATTATCGATAAAATAAGCCGTAAGGTTATTAAGAAAGATTTAGCCAATAATAAGTTTGTGCGCAAAACAAACAACGGCAATAATGAAATTTACATCATTACACATCACGATTCACCCAACGTAATGCTGGAGATTGCACGGTTACGCGAACTTACTTTTCGCTATGCCGGTGGCGGAACAGGGATGAGTTATGATATTGATGAATTTGATACCTGTGCCCATGCTTACAAACAATTATTGGTGTGGAATCCGGAAGACGAAGAAATTGTAGGCGCTTATCGCTATATAAAATGTCGCGACGGAGAATTCAAAAATGGAAAAGTAGAACTTGCCACCACACACTTATTTAATTTTTCAGAAAATTTTTACAATAAATATTTACAACAAACTATTGAATTGGGACGTTCGTTTGTGCAACCCAATTATCAGCCCGGTGAGCATTTCCGCAAAGGATTGTTTTCATTAGATAACCTTTGGGACGGATTAGGCGCGATTGTAATCGACAATCCAGACATAAAATATTTTTTCGGTAAGGTTACAATGTACACTCATTTTAATATAGAGGCAAGGGATATGATTCTTTCATTCATGTTACACTATTTTCCGGATAAAGAAAATTTAGTACGTCCTATTCATCCGGTAATAATAAAAACAGACATTGCTCCTTTTATTAAAAGTTTAGAAGGTTTAAATTATAAAGACGGACATGCTGTGCTGAATAAAAATGTGCGTGCGCTTAACGAACACATTCCGCCATTAATAAACGCGTATATGAACCTCTCGCCTACCATGAAATCATTCGGAACAGCAGTTAATCCTACTTTCGGCGATGTGGAAGAGACAGGCATCATGGTTTGTATTGACGATATTTACGAGAGCAAAAAAGAAAGGCATCTGAGTACCTATACACCCAAAAAGTAAAATGGAAATTACTAAAGCCGAATTTGTAGTAAGTAATACCGACGTAAAAAAATGCCCGAAAACGCATCTTCCGGAATTCGCTTTTATCGGCAGAAGTAATGTGGGCAAATCTTCCCTCATAAATATGTTGTGTGGAAAAAAAGATTTGGCGCTCACTTCTTCAAAGCCCGGAAAAACACAGCTCATCAATCATTTTTTAATTAACGATGCCTGGTATTTAGTTGACCTGCCCGGTTATGGTTATGCTAAAGTGGCAAGGAGTTCGCGCGAGCAATGGGAAGAGTTTATTTCTTATTACCTATTGGAAAGAAAAAATTTAGTTTGTGTATTTGTCTTGATTGATTCTCGCATCCCCATTCAGCCTGTAGACGCGCAATTCATGAAATGGCTGGGAGAGAATGAAATTCCGTTCTGCATCCTCTTTACCAAAACAGACAAACTCACCAAAAAC
>DATMMV010000021.1:0-7555 GCA_035569635.1 Bacteroidia bacterium
CTTTTTGGTAAACTATTTGCTGAAGGATGAGAAAACAAATAAGTCAAAAGTAGTTGGTGCGGACAATAAGAACGGATTGAAGTGTGAATTGGTATATAAATTAATTTCTAAAACCGATAATTATTATTTGCTGGAGATTTATCCAACCACCGGTCGTCATCATCAAATTCGCGTGCAATTGTCAAATATGGGTTGTCCTATAAAAGGAGACCTGAAATATGGTTTTGCAAGAAGTAATAAAGACGGCTCAATCAGCCTGCATGCGCGGAAATTAATTTTCAATCACCCGATAACAAAAGAAAAAACCGAAATTATAGCGCCTCCTCCCGATGATGTGGTTTGGCAAGCAAGTGCAAAAGCCGTATTATAACGGGATACATCTGATTTACTTTCCTTTGATTTTAGTCATAAGTCAGATTCTGCGGGTTATAGTGCTGACCACACTTTTGCTGCAATAAATAAAATTTTATTGAAACAAATTACTGAATAAGTAATTTTCCTGCAGAGGCAACCACAACTCTAAAAGTGTTATTTATTGTTTAATAAATTTAGTCTTATACGTTTCTCTGCTTGGTAAAGTTATTTGCAAAAAATAATTATGCAGAGCTGCTAATTCGGTTGCACTTCAAGTCATTTATATTATATTACTACGGCAAAATATGTTAGGCGCCCCTTCATCAGATCATGGCTTTATTCAAATAGCGAAGTAATCTGACTCACCCCCTCAGCGCATGCTTCATTTGCCTGAGTAATTCTTTTGCGTCTTCTTCGGGTAATTGTATTCCTAATCGATAAGGCTTGGCGCCGTAATTAAAAATAATACTCTCGCCGCCGATAACCCAAAAAGATTCGTTTATGCTGGCAAAAAAATCTTTTTTATTTTTTTGTATTAGTTCAAAATCTTTTATCAGCTCTTTATCAAATTCGAGTTTTTTCCCCCGGCCTGCAATATCGCGCCAGTAAAAAAGTTTGCCACCCTTTATCCATATTTTTTCTTTTCCGAAGCGGCGGAACAAAAACGCTTTGCCGATTTTAAATTCAAAATATACCCAAAAGCCCAGCCACATTATTAATACGAGTTTTAAATTTGCATTGGTAAGCATAAAATAGTTGGCAGCCACCACCACACCACTTACGGTCCATAAAAACAGCCAGGCAAAAAGCAAATAAATTTTCCAATTAGCATCAGAGGGTACAATGACAAAGCTGTATAAGTCGTCGCTTTTTAATACACTAATGCGCTTGCCTATTATTTCTATTTTGCTTTTTTCTTCTACCACTGATTGCACGAATTTACGCAGATTTTCGGCACAGATGTTTTTTGCTTAATGCAAATTTATAAACGAACTAATCCGTGAAAAGAATCTGTGGTAATCCGCGTAATCTGCGGCGTTTTTATTCGGGTTTCTGATGTTTTGCATAATGCCTCCATTTTTCTACAAGGCTTTTCATATCCTCCGGCAATTCACTTTCAAATTTCATGATTTTTTTAGTAGCGGGGTGTGCAATCTCTAAAAGGCGCGCATGTAGTGCCTGCCTCGGACAAAGGTCAAAACAATTTTGTATAAACTGTTTGTATTTGCCGCTTACATTTCCTTTGCGTACCTCATCTCCTCCGTAATCCGCGTCATTAAATACGGGGTGGCCGATTGATTTCATGTGGACACGTATCTGATGTGTGCGCCCTGTTTCTAATTTACATTCAACAAGTGTGGTGTAATTATAGCGCTCTAAAACTTTGTAATGTGTTATGGCGCGTTTGCCCATATCACCGTCACGAAACACATCCATTACCTTACGATTACGTATGCTGCGGCCCACGTTTACATCAATAGTGCCTTCATCATTTAATACATTTCCCCACACAAGTGCAATATACCTTCTGTCTAAATCGTGATCGAAAAACTTTTTGGTGAGTATAGTAAGCGAGATCTCATTTTTAGCAATGATTACAACGCCCGAAGTATTTTTATCTATTCGGTGCACCAATCCTGGTCTCGGTGCATAAAGGTCATGGCCTACTTTTGCCTGTAAGGGCGGTAAATTTTCAAAATAATATAATAGCGCGTTTACTAAAGTCCCTTTTTCATGTCCGAATGCAGGATGCACAACCATGCCGGCGGCCTTATCTACTAATAAAATATCGGCATCTTCGTAAATAATTCTCAGCGGAATATTTTCAGCAACAAGCTCAAAGTTTTTCGGTGGGTGGGGTAGTAATATGGTAATTACATCCAGCGGTTTTACTTTGTAACTGGGTTTTACCGCTTTTCCGTTTACCTGTATGTTTCCTGCTTCAGAGGCCGCCTGAATCTTTGTACGCGAGGCATGCGCCAGTTTGTGGAGTAAATATTTATCAATACGTAAAAGTTGCTGGCCTTTATCTACTTCAAAGCGGTGGTGTTCGTATAATTCCTGCTCCTCATCCAGAAGATTTTTTTCTTCCTTTATCTCTTTCATCGCGCAATAATCAGTTTTTGAGTATCGCTGAAACCTTTTGTGGTAAAGGTTTTCACTAAATACATACCGTTAGGTATAGCTGAAATATTTGCATGTGCGCTGTTTTCTTCCAATAAAATATTACCTAATAAATCGCAAAGCACAATTTTGATAACGATATTTTTTGAGCTCACAAAAACTTCGTTGGTAGCGGGGTTAGGATAAATAACTGATTTTTCTTTTTCATTAGCACTTGTAAAACTCTTTACGCCAACCGCTCTTAACGAATCTCCGAATACCGGATGCATCATTAGCGAGCCTTTAAAACTTGAAACATTCCATCCCGGATTATTTACGTTATTAGGAGTCATATATAAAATTTCATTATGATGGTCTGTATTTAAATCATAACCGATATTTAAACTTATTCCGAGAGTCTGCTCAATAGCTATATAAAAAGTACTTGCGCTTGTAAAAATCACAGGTTTAGTTAATTGGTATCGCTGAAAAATATCAAAACCATTCTGACTAAAAACAGGATATGGCCAACAAAGGCTGTCTATAAAAATTGCATTTCCGGGAATCCCGCCATTGTCAGCCAACACGTACAAGCGTATATTCGAGTTTAGTAATAAACTAACATTAATCACGGGATCAAAAAAAACATCAATTGCACGTAATGTATCCGGCACATTTAGTTTATATCTTACCGCAGTAATAGATCCATTAGCGGTAGTTCCCTGAAAACCATACCCCGCTTCCGCACTTCCGTCATCGTAAGCAAAGTAATTATCAAATTTTTGTGTGTAATAAATAGTATCGTTGGTGTGGTAACTATCCGAAATATAAGCGGTATAAAATTTCGCTGTATAGTAAGTGCTGTTGGTAAACGGAACACCGTTATTGTAAACGTAACCGTTAAGCGATGGGTCAACCATAACTTGGTTACTGCAATATCCGCCGCTGCCAAAAGGTAAAACATTATTGGTTCCGTTGGTGTTTTGTGCAACTATGGCTCCCGTATTGTCACTTATTTGATAATATGTAGTAAGGTTAACGGCATTAGGATAATTGTTCCGTAGATTATAATTTGCATTTATGTTGGTGCTCATATCCGCCGCTCCTGTAAATTGCTTGTAAGGCATTTGCGAATAATTTTTCAGCAGCGAGCCTAAATCATAGGCAAAACTTACTTCCTGCACAATGGTATCACGTTTCGGATTTAATTTTTTATCCATAAACACAGCGTCCAAATGCCAATGGTCAACATCGCCACAAGCGGTAGAAAGATTATGAAACCGGAACCGGAAGCCGTTTTTTAAATAAGCTGTATCCGTTATGGCAATCATTACTCTGTGAAAAGAACTGTCACTTCCGGGGTTGTATCCGCCCTTACTCCAAACGTTAGACCATGCCTTTGTTGTAGGATTATAAAAATCAAGCATAAAATCATCACCATTGTCAGGATATTCCCAAAAACCTTTTGCCTGATAATAAAATCTCAGAGTAACGCTGTCAGAAGGAATGATGTTTAAGTTGTTCAATGAATCCAATCGCAGGGGAATAGACCAAAGCGTATCCGAAGTATAACTGCCCGTGGTATTATTGGGTTTGTAAGGATACCCCACAGAATCAATTCCGTCAAAAGTTGCAACACCGATGGTAATCGGCCTCAGAGCTTTGCTGTGATTAACAAAAACACTGTTCGAGCTCAGCCATTTTGTTGTATCAGGATAAGGACCGTTGTAAGAAAAATCATCCCAAAAAGGTAAAAAAGCAGCCACCGGTGTAATCGATTGCGCTTTTTGTGTGTTGGCAGTATTCTTTTTATTTTTTGCAACGTAGTTAATTAAAACCGCATTGCCTCCCAATGCCTGTAATTGCTCCTGCGCGTTTATCGCTAAACAAAAAAATGAAAAAACAAAAGCAAGTATTTTTTTAGTCGTCATTTCTTTTAATTCTTTGGTTTTTCATCGCTAATGTATAGATCAATGCGCGCCCCTGTGCTCACTTCTCTATCTTTTGCCGCACCCGGCGTTTGCTTGTACACAAAAGCTTCGCAGGTATCGGCAATTGTTTTATCAATAATAATGTTACCTACCTGTAACGCAGCGGCAAGCAATTTATTTTTAGCGTCGCAAAAAGTTAATCCCACACAATCCGGTAATGTAACGGTCTCGTTTGTAGTGCCCTTACCCACCACTAAATCAATCTTACTCCCTTTTTTAAGGGAAGTACCCGGTGCAATCTCTTTGCCGTTAAACAATTGTTTTAAAACGCAGTTTTTACAGGGGTCCGCCACAAGAGTAGGTTGGTTGGCTTTAAGCCCGTAGCTTTCAATTTTTGCAATGGCCGCACGCAAAGAGAGGTCTACCAACTTGGGCATTTCTATTTGCGGAGGCAATACCGATGTAACAGTTAAGTAAATAATCCGGTTTTCTTTAACCTGCGTTTCTTTCTCCGGGTCCTGACGTAAAATAATGCCGGGTTTTTGCTTAGGGTCGTAAATAGAATCGTTAACCAGGTAACGTACTTTTTTATCTTTCACAAATTCGTCGAGAGTAAAAATACTTTGCCCGTTAAAATCGGGCACGGTATAAGTAACACCGTGTTGGGTGTACATGCCAAAAAGTTTAAAGCCAATCCATAACAGCAGCAATGCGGATGAGGATGCCAGTAAAAAGTGCTTTACAAAAGTTTTGCTACGTATAAATTTAAAATAGCTCATTTAAAGAGAAGGTAAAGATAAGCATTTTACGGCTGTAGTTTGTAAGTGAATGTGGGAGTACAAGGTTTTTTTGGGCGTTTCCCCACATTGGTAATTTTCTTTTTTTTGTTAATTAGTCGTGGGGCCGGGCTTTCGCAAGTCGCAATGGCTTAAAATACAGGCCATGTGCTCCAACACCGTTGCTCAATCCCTAACGTAAATACAGCCATATTCTATCTTGAATATTGTTTAAATATTTAAATTATGCTGTATTTACGTTAGCGATTGCAGCGTAAAGCGCGGCCCCGCCAGAATGAATGAGGGTAGAAAATGATAGATGCGGGGAAACGCCCAAATTATTTCCTCTTCTTAATATCCGTAACCTCACATTGTTTACCCGCCATGCAGGTGCCGAGCAATTGTTTTTTGGCAAGAGTGTATTTTATCCAGATTTTTAATTTGTCTTTTTTTAAATCGTCGCTCAGTTTATCGGGAGCGAGTTTTGTTTTTTCTTTATCGGCCAGTTCAATTAAAAAACCGCAGCTCTCCACTTTGTATTTAATTACCATAGCTTTTACATAACCTTCTTTGGCATAATTAATTTTTTTTGCTTTTTCCTGGGCATTAGTTGTAAACACAAGTAGCGTAAATACAAAACTGAATAAGGCTGTTGTACGAAACATAAATTGATATATTTGTAAAGATCAAAGATACAAAAATTGAAGGCTTATAAAACATCTCAAATATTGGCGCTAATGGCGGGGCCTCTGGCTTTTATTTTATTTGTGTTTTTTATTAAGCTCGATGCCAATAATCCGCGCATCAGTTATATGGCGGGTATTACTTTGTGGATGGCTATTTGGTGGTTTACAGAGGCGGTACACCTGGCTGTTACCGCTTTTATTCCTTTTTTATTTATTCCGTTATTGGGTATTGCCGAGGCAAAAGTGGTGGCGCAGCAATATTCCGACAGCATTATTTTTCTTTTTTTAGGTGGCTTCATGTTGGCTTTCGCCATTGAGAAATACGACCTGCACCGGCGCATAGCTTTAAAAATTTTATCACTTGTTGGTTCTAATCCAAAAAGTGTTTTGTTCGGCGTTATGCTTTCAACTTATTTAATTTCTAACTGGATTTCGAATACCGCAACTACAATCATGTTGTTCGGGGCGGTGCTTGCTTTGGTTATTGAGTTGGAAAAACATATTCCGAAAAACCACGCAAAATTTGCTGCGGCTATGTTATTGGCGCTCGCCTATTCGGCCACCATTGGCGGCATGGCAACTCCGGTGGGTACTCCGCCCAATATGTTTTTCTTTAAAGAGTATTTAAAAAATTACCCGGAGTTACACGATTTAAATTTTTTAAAATGGGCCGCGATCGGTTTTCCTTTGTCGTTTGCATTTTTATTGGCAACTTATTTTGTGCTCAGCAAATATTTTTTAAAAGATGTGCCGAAATTAGACATCGGAAAAAGTTTTTTTAAAGACACTTACAAAGAGCTGGGCAAAGTAAGTTATGAGCAGCGCGTAATTTTTTTAATTTTCGGCGCCTGTGTTGTATTGTGGTTTACCCGCGAAGATTTAATTTTTGATTCCTTCTGCTTTAAAGGATGGAAAAACCTTTTTGATTTACCCAAAGCGGTCGACGATGGCAGCGTGGCGATGGCAGCTGCATTAGCTTTGTTTTTAATTCCGTCTAAAAAAAACAGGGGAGAAGCTTTGCTTATCTGGGAAGACGCAAAAAAAATACGCTATGATATCATTTTACTTTTTGGCAGCGGCTTCGCGCTTGCTTATGGTTTTGAGCAATCGGGATTGAGTGATTGGATGGCACTTCGATTGGTGTTTATGAAACATGTGCATCCGATTTTACTTATTGGCGGTATTTGTGTAATAGTAACTATCATCAGCGAGTTTGCCAGTAATATTGCCAGCATACAATTGTGTATTCCTATTATGATTTCGTTGCAAAAAGAAATCGACGTGCATCCGCTTTTGCTAATGATGCCAGCTACTTTTGCGGCTTCTTTGGGCTTTATGTTGCCTGTTGCCACAGCTGCAAATACCATTGTATTCGGCAGCAATAAAATCAAAATAAAAGACATGCTTAAGGTGGGCCTTGTTTTAGATATTGTGGGCATTATTATAATCACCTTATTCACGTATTTTTATCTGAACTGATAACCGCTAAAAACCTTATATCACAGTCGTATAACCACTCGTCCACAAACTAGCCCGAAACCAAATTTTTAATAAATCTTGTTAGGATTAATGCCGTGCTTTTACTATTTTTACCTAACTTAACTAAATTCAAACAATATGAAAAGAATATTTACCCTTTCTATCGCTCTGGCATTTGGCATGAGTGCATTTGCACAACAAAACAAACGCGTGTGTGGTACTTTGG
>DATMMV010000022.1:0-15437 GCA_035569635.1 Bacteroidia bacterium
TTGCAAAAATATTAGAGGAGAATCTTTCCGTTCGTGATATTGAAAGCATTGCGCGCGGTGAAAAAGTAAAAACGCAACCCAAACACAAGGTAAAGAGCGTGGTTACTCTTGAGGATAAAAAAATTATTGAAAAATTAAATAAAGTATTGGCCAATCCCGTTATACTGAAACGCCGTAGGGACGGAAGCGGAGCGGTAACATTAAGTTTTAAAAACGACAGCCAGTTTGAAAAAATACTTTCCTATTTTGAGATTTACTAAGTCATATATTTTTTGTTTAATAGTCGCTTTCCTTTTTCTCACTAATTTATCTTCAGCTAATACTTCTTCCTTCAAAAGCGATTCATTAAAAAAAATCATTAACCGTGATGCTAACAGAGCTTCGTTGATGTCGGCTATATTACCCGGGCTCGGACAAATTTATAACCACAAATACTGGAAACCGCCGATTATTTATGCGACACTTGGCGCAATCGGTTATTTTGCTATGAATTTTAACAGTACATACCAGAATTACCATAACGAATTACTTTTTCGCTATGCACATACAAGCCCCGCACAATTATACAATGACCCGAACTTCACGAAATACACCAACGATAATTTAAATATTCTGAAAAATCAGAGTAAAAAATACCGCGACATGTGTTTTATAGGTATGGGAATTTTTTATGTTTTAAATATTATTGATGCCAATGTGGATGCGCATCTTCGAAAATTTGATGTAAGCGATAACCTTACGTTAAGCGTTGCGCCGAAAGCATTTTATTGCATGGAAAGTCAAACAGGTATAGCAGGCGGAATTTCTTTAGCTTTGCATTTTAAATAAATCACAATGAACATTGTACTATTCGGTTACGGAAAAATGGGCAAAGAAATTGAACAGATTGCTTTGCAACGCAAACACAACATTGTATTAAAAATTGACAAGGATAATACCGATGCTGCTACAAAAGAGGCTTTGCAAAAAGCGGACGTGGCAATAGAATTCAGTACCCCGCACACCGTTATCCATAATATTTCAAAATGTTTTGATGCCGGCCTTCCTGTTGTGGTTGGCGCAACGGGCTGGTACGATAAGTTTGAGGAAATAAAAAGCAAATGCCTGCAAGATAAACAAGCTCTTTTTTATGCTACCAATTACAGTGTTGGAGTAAATTTATTCTGGAAAGTAACCGAACAAATGGCAAAATTAATGGAAGGTTTTCCGGAATACGAAGCCTCTATACAGGAAATTCATCACATTCATAAATTAGATAAACCCAGTGGCACGGCTATTACTACAGCGGAAAAACTGCTTACCAATCAATCACAAAAAAAGAAATGGAGCATTGATAACAAAGATAAAAAAGAAGAATTATTTATTGATGTTGTAAGAGAAGACGAAGTACCGGGCACGCATACCGTTTATTATAAATCCGCAATCGATGAAATTAATCTTACACACATAGCATATAATCGAAAAGGCTTTGCTTTGGGAGCCGTTCTTGCTGCCGAATTCCTGAAAGGCAAAAAAGGTATTTATACTATGAGCGACATGCTTTAAAAGCGGGATATTTTCTTTAATAAAAGGTTAAAAAACAAGGCTTTTTTGTATCAGAAAAAGGCGTATTTTCATCCCGCATTAAATTAATCCGTTTTGTGAAGAGATTCCTCGTAATAATTTTGTTTTTCAGTGCTTTTTTAAACCTGCGGGCACAGGAAGGGAATTATTATATCAACAACTTTACCCCCTCTACCTACGGTGCCAGCGACCAAAACTGGTGCGTTACACAGGATAGCCTTGGCCGCTTATTTGTGGCAAACCTTAACGGAGTATTGGTTTATGACGGAGAATATTGGAAAGTAATTTTAATTACTGATGCAAAAGAGTGCGTTTCATTGGCTAAATCAGACAGGGGAGTTATTTATGCCGGAGGCAGCGGAGAATTCGGATATCTGGATAACGATCGTAACGGAAAATTCAAATACAATTCATTAAGCGCGTCATTGCCTGCAAAAGAAAAAGAGTTTGGAAATGTCTGGGCCATACATAGTATTGGTAAAAATATATTCTTCTGCTCGAATGAACGTATTTTTTGGTACGAAAACAATGAATACAAAAAAAGTTTTACTCCAACGGGAGAGAAATTCCATACTTTTTTCAATATGGGTTCAACTCTTATGGTAAGGGAACAAGGGGTGGGATTATCTTTTTTCAGTAATGGTTCGCTTAAAAAAATATTGGGCTCTGGCGAGTTGGCAGACGTAAGAGTGTATTCTGTATTGCACCAAAAAGATCATCTGTACTGGTTATGTTCACGTAAAGGATTGTACACGCTCTACTTCAATATCAATAAACCGGAAATAAGTAACCTGGTAAAAGTAAACTCCCCGATAGACAATTGGATGATTGAAAACGATATCTACTGCGGTACAAAATTAAATGATAATTTATTTGCGCTCGGCTCCATTAAAAAAGGAGCAATATTAGTTGATCAGAATTACAAAATCGTAAACCATATCAGCTACGAAAAAGGTTTGCAGGATGACGCTGTTAAATACATTTACAAAGATTACTCGGGCCACATATGGCTTGCTTTAAACAAAGGGCTTAGTTATGTAGAGATAAACAGTCCTATTACTTTTCTTGGCAAAAGTAACGGTGTTAGCAGTACCATTGAATCTATCGGAAAACTGAACAATACAATTTATATTGCAACCGATAAAGGTGTTCAGTTTTTTAACAAAAAGACTAATGTTTTTGAACATACTGAAATAAACGAGGAAAGTTTATGCTTGAATACTGTTGGGAAGAAAATGTTTGCTGGCACAAGCACAGGAATTTATCTTATTGACGAGTCTGGAATAAGAAGACTTGCCAATATTAAAACCATTGTTTATAAAATATTTATACTGCCAGAAGATAACTCTTACATGTATCTTTCAACTGAATCTGGTTTGTTGTTTGCGAAATATAATGGTAAGGAGTTAGAAATACTTAAAGCATACAACAATACCGAAATCATAGAGAGTTTTGCTCCTGATAAAAACAAATGCGCTTTCTTCGGAACCCGTTCAAAAACAATTTACCTGTTAGACCCACAAAAACCTGATACATTACTGCCACTTTCTTTAGACGGCCTTGTTAAAAATGCCAATTATGAAACAAGAACTGCCTCATATAACGGTACCGTGGTTATTGTTTGCGATGAAGGTATTTTCTCACCCGTTAATTACCCAAATGTAAAAATAATTAAAGAAAAGAAATACGACGTACCTGAGTTAAAATTTTTAAATCTTTACTATTGTATTCCTTCTAAAAACGATATCTGGTTATCCTCTACCATACTCAGTGATGTTTACCATATAAAAGATTTCCCGGTTTTTACAATTCTTCAACCACCAACTGCCTCCGACAAAAAATTTACTTACAAAGAAAAACATTTTCTTTACCGAATTCGTGGGGTAAGCAGGGTACATTGTACCCTTAATGATTCTGGTCATGTTTTTTTGGGCACCGAAAACGGATTGTTTATTTATGATGAAAATAAAAAGGAAAATTTCTACGAATTCAATACTTTCATTTCAAGGATCAGAATCAACAACGACACCTTAGAAAATTTTACTTCACACACATCTGCTCCCCAAATACAGATTAAATATAAGGATCATAAAATAAATTTTCTGGCAGCCGCTTCTGATTACTATAATATGAAACTTCTGGAGTTCTCTTATTATCTGGAAGGCAGGGATACTTTATACGGCGACTGGACTTTAAATAAGGAAATAAATTACTCCAACTTAAATGAAGGCTCTTATACTTTTCATTTAAAGAGTCGCAATATTTTAGGTGTTGAAGGTAAACCAGTAAGTTTTTCTTTTACCATTTTACCGCCGTGGTACCGCACCTATTGGGCTTATGCTTTATATTTGCTCGGATCAATAAGTTTAATTTGGTTTATTGTTGCTTACAACACGCGCCGACTTAAAGAACAAAACATTAAACTTGAAAAAATTATTACCGAACGTACTAAAGAAATAGAACATCAGAAAGAAGAAATTGAACACAAGAACCAGGAAATTACCGACAGTATTAACTACGCTAAACGAATTCAGCAGGCCATCCTTCCGCCGGTTGCCGAAATTACAAAAGTGTGGCGCAACCTCTTTGTGTTTTATCAGCCAAAGGATATTGTGAGCGGCGATTTTTACTGGTTCCATAAAATCAGCAACGAAGAAATTCTGATTGCCTGCGCCGATTGTACAGGCCACGGAGTACCGGGTGGCTTCATGAGTATGATTTGTTCGGATAAACTGAACGATGCCGTTAAAGAAACTCTTGAGCCAGCAAAAATTTTATTCCATGTAAACAACAACGTAAAAAAGGCTTTGCGTCAAACTGAAACCTCGGATGAAAACGTAAACAAAGACGGAATGGAAATTTCTTTGGTGCGTATTAATTTTGCAACGCATAAAGTATGGTTTGCAGGTGCTAATCGTCCGCTATGGCTTATAAAAAGCGGCAGTGAAGAAATTGAAGAAATAAAACCAACCAAAGCCAGTATTGCCAGCTTTACGCAAACCGATTTTGAATACCAGGGCCATGAATTGCAATTAGAGAAAAATGATTTGGTTTATTTAACTTCCGACGGATATCCTGACCAGTTTGGCGGCGCCGACGGAAAAAAATTCATGACCAAGAACTTTAAAAAATTAATTCTTTCTATCAAACAATTAGGCATTCCCGAGCAGGAAAGCACTATCAGAAACGTAATCAATCAATGGAAAGAAGGTTACGAGCAGGTGGATGACTTATTGGTTATTGCGTTCAGATTGTAATTCAGTTCATAATCCGGAATAAAAACTAATTCACATTAACAGATGAAAAATTCTGTAGAAATAAATTCCCTGAATAAATCATACGGGAAATTTTCTGTCCTTAAAAATGTCAACCTGAATGTGCGTGAGGGTTCTATATTCGGTTTAATAGGTCCGAACGGAGCGGGCAAAACCACGCTTATAAAAGCTATGGTAGGCGCGCTTAAAATAAATTCGGGAGAAATCTCAGTGCTTGGGAAAAACCCTTTAAAAAACAGTTGGGAGTTACGAAGGCAAGTTGGCTATATGCCACAAACTCCTTCTCTTTACGGCGACTTATCCGCCCGGCAAAATATTTCTTTTTTCGGAAAGGCTCAGAACATACCCGGATTGGAAAAAGAAGTAGAAAAAATTCTTGAGTTTACCGAATTAACCGACAGGGCAAATGACCCGGTGCGGAATTTCTCGGGCGGAATGCAAAAACGCGTTTCACTTGCCTGCGCGCTGATACATTCGCCAAAAATTATTTTCTTAGATGAGCCTACTGCAGCCGTTGATCCGCATTTAAAAAAACGTTCGTGGGAATTGTTTAAAAAACTTTCGGGGCAAGGCATAACTATTTTTGTAAGCACACATCTGATGGACGAAGCCTTGCTTTGCGATACAATTTCAATATTAAGAGCAGGCGAAGTGCTTGCCATTGATACACCGCAAAATTTTTTGGCAAGAGGTAATTCAAAAATTAAGTACGAGAAAGAAGGAAATATATTTGAACTTGTTTCGGGCTCTGACCCCGCCTCCCTTGCTATACAACTGAAAAAACTCGGGTTGGAAGCGGGAATAACCAAAATAGAAATTATCCAGGACAATATTGAAAGTATTGTACTGCAAATGACCGATAAGAAATGAGGCACGCGTTTATTATAGGAGCACGGGTTATTGCCCAACTGAAAGGCGACAAGCGCTTTCTGGCGCTTTCATTAATTGCACCGTTAATTATTATTTACCTGCTTAAACTTTTATTCGATGTAATCGCTCCCGCCCCGGTTACTCCGGTATCCGGTTTTATGCCAATTCCGCTACCCACTTTCTCGGCTTCTAAATTTATTTTACCCGCCTCCGCTTTTATTGTCCATTTTTTAAGTTTTGTACTCTGTGCCATTTTGTTGGTGCAGGAAAGAACCAGGGGTACATTAGACAGAATGCTTATCAGTGGTTTCCGAAAAATTTCCGTTATCAGCGGGTATACTATCGGCTATTTTGGTCTGGCCACTTTGCAGGCCTTGCTCGTAATTACCGAGGCTAATTATCTTTTCGACTTTAATTTTCCTTTTAAAACTATTTTTATTCTGTTCCTGGTTATTTGGTTGCTGGCTGTTGTTTCTGTAATGCTTGGTATTTTTGTTTCAACTTTTGCAAGGCATGAAGGGCATGTTTTCCCTTTCATTCCTTTAATAATTCTTCCATCTGTATTTCTTACGGGCGTTATTGTTGACCCCGAAAAACTTCCGGCTTTGGCTAATTTGCTTGGTTACCTGTTTCCGCTGCGTTATGCTAATAATATCATTGTAACCTTACAGCAAAATACTTACGGTTTTTCAGATTTATGGCCCGATTTCCTTATTTTATTGGGTTATGCGGGAGCTCTGTTACTTCTTGCATCACGCACTATGAAAGAAAAAGAATAAACGAATTACGAACTTTTTACGAATATGCGAAAAGTGTAATCCCCGATTTGTATTTATATTCGTACAGTAGCTATTCGTAATTCGTATTCCCCTTTTTAGTAGATTTGCAGCTTAAGTTTATGACTTTTAAACGACACTTAATAACCGCTGCACTGCCCTATGCAAACGGGCCTGTTCATATCGGGCATCTGGCCGGTTGTTATTTACCTGCAGATATTTATGTACGTTACCTGCGTAGTAAAGGCGAAGACGTAAAATTTATTTGCGGAAGCGATGAACACGGTGTACCCATTACCATTAAAGCAAAAAAAGAAGGTATCACTCCGCAACAAGTGGTAGACAAGTATCACAAAATAATGGGAGATGCTTTTAAAAAGTTCGGGATTTCGTTTGATATATACTCACGCACTTCAAACAAAACGCATCATCAGACTGCCGGCGATTTTTTTAAAAAATTGTACGAGAAAGGAAGCTTTACCGAACAGGTAACCGAGCAATATTACGACGAAGAAGCAAAAACTTTTCTGGCAGATCGTTATATCATCGGAACATGCCCTAAATGCGGCAATGAAAACGCGTACGGCGATCAATGCGAAAAATGCGGAACTTCTTTATCTCCTACCGAATTAATTAATCCACGATCTACTCTGTCAGGAGCAAAACCCGTTTTAAAAGAAACTAAAAATTGGTTTTTACCTCTTGATAAACTTTCTCCAAAAATAAAAGCTTATATAGAGCAACATAAAGATTGGAAAAGTAATGTGTACGGACAATGCAAAAGCTGGTTAGACAGCGGCGATGGTTTGCAGCCTCGTGCCATGACCCGCGATTTGGATTGGGGAGTTCCCGTTCCGGTAAAAGGAGCGGAAGGAAAAGTTTTATATGTTTGGTTTGACGCGCCTATCGGTTACATCTCCGCAACAAAAGATTTAACTCCCGATTGGGAAAAGTATTGGAAAGATAAAGAATCGCGCTTAATACATTTTATAGGTAAAGACAATATTGTTTTTCATTGCATCATTTTTCCTGCCATGCTAATGGAGCATGGAGAGTTTGTTTTACCGGATAATGTCCCTGCCAATGAATTTTTGAATTTAGAAGGAGATAAAATTTCCACTTCCCGTAATTGGGCAGTTTGGTTGCATGAATACTTACAGGAGTTTAAAGACAAACAGGATGTGTTGCGTTACACACTTTGCACCAATGCTCCCGAAACAAAAGACAATGATTTTACCTGGAAAGATTTTCAGGCAAAGAATAATAGCGAACTGGTTGCCATTTTTGGAAATTTTGTAAACCGTACTTTGGTTCTTACACATAAATTTTACGAGGGAAAAATTCCTGACGCTACCAATTATGCCAAGGAAGATTTGCTGATTTTAGAAGAGATCGCACGTTTCCCGGATAAAATTTCTCACGCTTTGGATAATTTTAAATTCAGGGAAGCCTTGGGCGAATTTATGAATCTTGCGCGTGTCGGGAACAAATACCTTGCAGATACCGAACCATGGAAGTTAATTAAAACGGATGCAGAGCGTGTAAAAACCATTATGAACATTGCTTTACAGATTACCTGCAACCTTGCTATTCTGGGAGAGCCTTTTCTGCCTTTTACTTCTGAAAAATTATTTAAAATGCTCAATATAAATTCCATTAAGTGGAACGGGGCAAGGCAAACCAATAATTTACACCCAGAGCATAAAATAAATAAAGACGAATTACTTTTTTCTAAAATTGAAGATACGGAAATTGAAGCGCAGGTAAAAAAATTACAAGATTCGAAAATACAAAATGCGGAGAATTCAAAATCCGGAATAAAAGGGCAGAAGGAAGAAATAACTTTTGACCAGTTCGAAAAAATGGACATCCGTATCGGCACCGTGTTGGAAGCTGAGAAAGTTGCAGGAACCGACAAACTTTTAAAATTAAAAATTGATACGGGCATTGATGTGCGTACTGTCGTTTCGGGCATTGCATTATATTACAAACCCGAAGAAATGATTGGTAAACAGGTAAGCATACTTGTAAATCTTGCTCCGCGAAAAATAAAAGGCATTGAGAGCAAAGGAATGATCTTAATGTCCGAAAACAGCAAAGGCGAATTAAGTTTGGTCTCCCCCACTAAAGAAGATGCCAATAACGGAAGTACGGTGAAGTAATCACAAGTAAAAAACTCGTTATGCCCGCTTTCCAAAAAACTACAAGCGTTTTAAATATTATTACCTATACTATTATTCTGATTTTAGTTTTACCGGGCTTAGTGCAGCATGGAATGTTCATGGATGGCACACAATATGCCTGTGTATCAAGAGATCTTGCCTTAGGGAAAGGTTCTTTTTGGTTTCCACATTTAAGTGATTCATGGCTTAAGAACGGATCGTCTTATTTTATAGAACACCTGCCCCTTGTTTATTTTCTTCAATCAAAATTTTTTCTTGTTTTTGGAGAAAGCATTTACACGGAAAGAATCTATTGCTTTTGCTGTTTATTATTAAGTACACTATTTGTAAATAAGATCTGGCAATTATTACCCATGGAAAGCAATGAACTCAAACGAAATTCCTGGCTGCCATTGTTTTTATGGATTACCTGCGGATCGGTTTTTTGGGCTTATCAGAATAATATGCTTGAAATCACAGTTACTGTTTTTGTTCTCGCATCGGTCTACTTCATGTTAAAAGCAATTTACCGGACAAGATGGTGTTATTTGAATATATTCATTTCAGGCATTTGTGTGTTTTTATCAAGTCTTTCAAAAGGTTTACCCGGATTATTTCCACTTACAGGATTTATATTATTTTATTTTATCTGCAAGAATTTATCCCTGAGAAGAGCATTATTATATAGTGTTATTTTGGTAGCGACTCCTTTTTTGATCTTCACTCTACTTTATTTTTTTAATGCAGATGCTAAAGAAAGCCTGCAATTTTATTTGGTTGACCGCCTTTTTTACAGGGTTAACAACGATCCCCTCGTTGAAAACAGGTTAGTCATATTACTTTGGTTATTAACTGACATGCTTTTGCCAATCATTTTTATAATCTTACTGGCAGTTTTGTTCAAATTGAAGAAGGTAAAGAATGTCTTTTCAATCGAAAGAAAAAGGCTGATTGCTTTTTTTATATTGCTTGGTTTTGCAGGAGTTGTCCCATTAACGCTAACGCTTGTACAACGGGCTGTTTACTTTATCCCCGCATTGCCTTTTTTCGCCATTGGTTTATCTTTGTATATAGTAAACGGTATTGAAGAACTGAAAAAGCGCGTAAACATTCAAAGGTATTATCAAAAAATAAGATATTCTTCTCTTATAATATTATCCGGAGTGCTTATCAGTTGCGCGTTACTTGCCGGCAGAACTTCAAGGGATGAAGAAATGCTGGAAGATGTAAGAAAAATCTGTGCAAAAATTCCAACGGGTTCGTATGTTGAAGTACCTGATAATGTTTACGAGTTATGGGATTTTCAGTTTTATCTTTTGCGATACAGCAACATTGTATTGTGGCCAACTCCCAATAAGAACGCTGAGTTTTACCTGGTAACAAACCCAATTTCTGACGAACATACTATAAATTGTCGGCCCGTAAATATTGACTTGAAAAATTTTGAACTGTTTGAGAAATCTAAGTGAGTGTTAGTTACCTGAAGTGGAAATATGATATGTCACTTTTTTTCCGAATGCTTCGATTACAAGCTGAAATTCTTTTGAATTAAACCCCTCTAAATTCAATACACTTTCTCCATAATTTAAATTCACACTTACCAACTTTTTTCCTTCATTGCTATAAAGTGTATAAACAGCGTCAGCGGGAACATACTTACCCAGTACAGTCAGCTCATAGGTATGATTAATCGACGGAACTAGAGAAACAGTAATACCTTCATTCTTATGTATCACTTTTTTTCCATAAAGAAATTTTGATTTCGACCTGAGGGAAGAACGTCCAAGCTCTCTCTTTGCAAGAAAATTATCCAAAACTTTTTTTTGCCTGTTGTCATTCTTCTCATTTGCCTGAAGAGACCACACCCTTATGTAATCTATTTTAAAATCCGCAGCTCCACTATCCTTCTCAGAAGGCCCGGGTTTAAACGGGCCATTTTTTGCCGGAACCGCGATGTTGGCTACCAGTCTTTTGGGGACATTCAAACTAACCTTCGTATATGCGATACATTCACCATTGAGATAATATTTGATATAATCCTTGTCCCATTCTCCCGCAATAACGTTATACCCTTGCGTAAGATTGCCATTAAAGGTTACCCAATCTCCCCACAACTTCTTTTTGAACAAAAAGTAAGGCAGATTATTTTCTTCCTCTTTTTGCGAATGGCGCCCGACATGAATTTTGTTCTTCTTTTCAGTCTTCAGTTCGCAAATATCAATTTCTTCATTGGGAGTACCGCCCCAAAGCCAGAACGCGGGCCAGTATCCTTTTGTGGGAGACATCGTAAATTTAATTTCAAAGTAACCATAAAGAATTTCTTTTTTTGATTGTATCATGCCAGCAGTATAATTGAACTGCCTTTTGTTCAACCCCATAAAGGTTTTGTCATCAAAAATAGAATCGTTATCTCCCATCCAATCAACCAGCTTTTCAAACACCGGTTTTTTTTTGGCGTTAAGCACCAGCAAACCACCATGCAATTCATGATTTTGGCCATCTGTATAATATTGCTGTTCTTTTTGTGAATAAATCGTACGGGCCCATCCATACCAGTACTCCCAATAATCAGTATTAAGGTTTTTGTCATTGAACTCATCTCCCTCCGTATAATGCCAGGTTATTACCGTGTCCTTATTAAATTGCCACATTACCTGAGCACCTATATTAAATGTAACACAAAGTGCCAGGATGTTGAATATTTTCCGCATTTTAAAAAAGATTATTACTTGTAGATTAACTACTTTCGCAAAGATAAAAATTACCGCATGATAACCGCCGAAATGCCCGTTCGTTTTGAACGAAAAAAACATAAAGACGAAATTTTACTTGCTCTTTACCGAAATATACTTAAACCACGTATGGTGGAAGAAAAAATGCTCATTCTTCTGCGCCAGGGGCGTATAGCCAAATGGTTCAGCGGTATAGGGCAGGAAGCGATTTCTGTCGGGCTTACCACTGCTTTTGAAAATGACGAATACATCTTACCCATGCATCGCAATTTAGGCGTTTTCACCACAAGAGGAATTCCGCTTAATCGTTTGTTCTCGCAATTTACCGGTAAGCCCGGTGGCTTTACACAGGGGCGCGACCGTAGTTTTCATTTCGGCACTCAGGATTATAAAATTGTGGGGATGATTTCTCACCTCGGCCCGCAAATGGGTGTTGCGGATGGAATTGCATTGGCAAATAAATTACGAAAGGGTAAAAAAGCCGTTGCTGTTTTCAGCGGAGACGGTGGTGCCAGCGAAGGAGATTTTCACGAAAGTTTAAATGTAGCCGCAGTTTGGGACTTGCCGGTAATTTTTATTGTTGAAAATAACGGTTACGGATTATCCACACCGAGTAACGAACAATTCCGTTGCAAACAATTTATTGATAAAGCCATTGGTTACGGAATTGAAGGTGTACAGGTAGATGGGAATAATGTTTTAAAAGTTTACGAAACCGTAAAAAAAATCGCGGAAGACATTCGCGAAAAACCCCGCCCTGTTTTATTGGAATGTATTACCTTTCGAATGCGGGGGCATGAAGAAGCATCAGGCACCAAATATGTTCCGAAAGAATTATTTGAGGAATGGGGCAAGAAAGATCCTGTAAATACATACGAAAAATTTTTATTGCAGGAAGGAGTTCTTACGAAAGACCTGGTTGAAAAAATCCGCGCTGAAATAAAACACGAAATAGAAGCGGGGCTCGAAACTACTTTTGCGGAACAAATGCCTGTTGTAAATACGCAAAAAGAATTAACAGAAATGTACGCTCCTTTTGTTTTGAATGAGAGAAAACCTTCAGGAAACACTTCTTCAAAACGTTTTATTGACGCGATTTCTGACGGAATGCGTTTGGCTATGCGAAAACATAACAATCTTGTTTTAATGGGACAAGATATTGCCGGTTACGGAGGTGTTTTTAAAATTACGGAAGGTTTTACAGAAGAATTCGGTAAAGAGCGGGTACGTAATACTCCTCTTTGCGAATCGGCAATTTTAGGAAGCGGATTCGGATTATCTATCAGCGGAATGAAATCCATGGTTGAAATGCAATTTGCCGATTTTGTGAGTGAAGGAATGACTCAGATCGTAAATAATCTTGCAAAATCGCATTACCGCTGGGGACAAAACGCGGATGTAGTTGTGCGCATGCCAACAGGAGCAGCAGTTGCAGCGGGGCCATTTCACAGCCAGAGTAACGAAGCGTGGTTTTTTCATACACCCGGTTTAAAAATTGCTTACCCCGCTTTTCCTTCAGATGCAAAAGGTTTACTGCTGACCGCTTTTGAAGACCCTAATCCTGTTATGTTTTTTGAACACAAGGCGCTTTACAGAAGTATTACGGAAAATATTTCCGATGATTATTTCACAATTCCATTTGGTAAAGCAAGATTGGTGCGCGAAGGCAGCCATTTAACAATTGTTACTTACGGACTTGGTGTGCATTGGGCACTGGAAGTTCTGAATGAAATGCCCGAAATATCGGCCGACCTGATTGATTTAAGAACTCTTTGCCCCTTGGATACAGAGACAATTTATGAATCTGTTAAAAAAACCGGAAAGGCCTTTGTTTTACACGAAGACACCCTTACCGGCGGGATAGGCGGTGAAATAGCTACACTGATTAACGAGAATTGTTTTGAGTACCTCGATGCCCCTGTTATGCGCGAAGGCAGCTTAGACACCCCTGTGCCCATGAATGTAGATTTGGAGTTAAATTTTTTACCCCGTGAACGTTTTAAACAAAAAATTCGTAACTTGCATACATATTAAACCCTAAAAAATTAAACACATGAAAAAAATTTTACTCTTAGTTTCAGGATTAGTTTCAGGTTTGTTAAATGCGCAGACTTATCCGTTTTCGGAAAATTTTGATGCTATGCCTTCAGGTGCGGCGCCAACCGGGACTTGGTACGTAATGCCAAATGGTTTTAAAGTAATGGCTAACCACGGGCATAGTGTGCCAAATGCACTTGCTACCGAGATGAAAAGCACACATACTGCCGATACTTTAATTTCTCCGCTCATTGGCCCCTTAACATCAACTTCTGTAATGTATATTGATTATCGTATTGTTAACGCGGCACTTTATCCCGCCAACGCAACCGTTTGGGGAACCAGTGATAAAATATATGTTGATGCTTATATTAATTCTTTCTCTTCCTGGCAAAGTCACGTTGCCACCATTGATAATACCAATTATGTGCAGGGTAACACCTATACTACTTATTCTTACGGCCCTAATGCTCTTTTGAACGGGCAGGTGGTTAAATTAAGAGTTTCTACCGTTTGGGGTGCCGGCGATTATTTTGTAGACATTGATAATTTCAATGTAATGAATCAGGTTGGTGTAAAAGAAAACAACGCAAACAGCCTCTCTTTAATGGTTTACCCGAATCCTGCCAGGGAGAATTTTACAGTGGCAGTAAAAAACAATTTCAGCAACAAACCGCTTGAAGTTTCTTTTTATAACGCCTTAGGCCAGGTTGTTAAAACCGTAAAAGTTGATAAATCAATAAACTCAAATGTTACAATCAGCACAGCTGAATTAACTAAAGGAATTTATTTAGTAGAAGTAAAATCGGACAATGATATTTCACAGACAAAACTTGTTGTTGAGTAAATTGAACTTTATAAATAAAAACGGCAGAGCCCTTTGGTTGCTGCCGTTTTTTTTAGTTTTATTTTCAAGCCTCGGACATGCCCAAACGGGTTCACAAACAAAAAAGAACAAAAAAGGTTTATTACAACTTTCAGGGAAAGTGGTGGTTTATGAAACCGACAGTCTCAGGGGATTGCCTTTTGCATCTGTTATTATAAGAAGCAAAAAAACGGGTGCTGTTACTGATTATTTTGGCTTTTTCACTTTAGTGGCCAGTCCCGGCGATGTGGTAGAGTTTGTAAGCCTTGGTTATAAAGATGCGCAATATATTGTGCCGGATACTTTAAAAGCTACTCATTATTCTATTTCGCAGGCAATGACACGAGATACAATAACTTTACCTACGGCCACAGTATACCCATGGCCAACCAAAGAAGAATTTAAAGCCGCGTTTTTGAAATTGAATGTTCCTATGGATGATTTAACGAGGGCACAGAAAAATATGGCGGCTGATGAAATGCGCGAAATTGTAAAAGGAATTTCGATGGATGGTTATGATAATTATTTATACACCATGCAGCAACGCTACCAAAAAATGTCTTATATGGGGCAATACCCGCCCAACAACCTGCTCAATCCTTTTGCCTGGGCCAAGTTTATTAAAGATTTAAAGGCAGGGAAACTGAAGATAAAATAAAAGCAAAATTTACAAGTAAGAAGCTGTGAAATATTACAAGAGCTTCGATTCCGATCAGTCTGTGCCGATCGAACTCGTTTCAGATTTTTTTATCTTCGGATGGCTAAACCTTACGCCAAATGGTGTTTAAAGAACATACTTAGCGATACAAAAAACACTTTGAGACACAAAAATGAAACTAAACCCTACTTTTCAACTCTAATTGCACTATTAAGCAGCTTTCATATGTCAATGGGCATTTACTTTATATTGGTGCGCGTGTCATTATTGCCGGAATATCTACGCTATATGTAAGTTCAGACTGAATTCTACCTAATATATCACTCTCTTTCTCCTCTAATATGAGTTAGATTTCTTACAATATTTTAAAGTAGGTAAAATCTGTTTGCCACATTTGATGAACAAAGCCGGTCTTATTGGTAAATTCATCCCCGGCAGAAAGAAAAATGTGCGCAGGGGCTGTAATTAATCCTCTTGCCTTTAAAATCCGGTATACACT
>DATMMV010000023.1:0-4288 GCA_035569635.1 Bacteroidia bacterium
TTATTTTCTAATCGAGTTGAAAATTTATTTTTACCGCATGGCTTATACCCATCATCAATACAAAATATTTTATACCTATTGTAGAGATCGGTTAATGCTTCTTTGTTGGTGGGAGATGAGATGTAATTACATTCATGAGTAAATAATGCAACACTATCAGAATCCCTCCTATAATTACTTAACGCTGTATCTGCTTTGCTACATTCAGTAAATTTATCCTGTAAGATTATTCTATCTAATCCGGTTAGCAGCCAATTAAAAACTCCGGTCAATTCGTTTTTTATAATTTTATCTGCAAGGTGAATATCTTTATCAGCATCATTTATTTTGACATCAAATGGTACTATTAAAAATCTTCTAAAATATGCTTCGGTTTGTTCAGTTTCTTTGGGCAACTCATTCGCATTTATTATAAATCTGACTTTGTTATTTAGCGTAAAACTTTTGCCGTAAGGTTCACGAGCTTGTAGCGGTTCGCCGCTTATTAATGCCTTAAATGTGTCGGGATTTAATTCAGTCCCTTTTTCACTACTATAATTGAGTAATACATTTGTAAGTTTAGCACGATTATATTCGTGAGAAAAAAGCCCCAATGAATAAGTAAGTATGTTTTCTTTACCTATTAATGCGCTAATGATATTAAAAAAAACACTTTTACCGTTTTGCCCGCTTCCGGTAAGTATCAGGCATTTTTCTAAATTCATTTTTGTAAAAACATATCCTGCAAATTCCTGTAACACCTTTCTGCTTTCATCATCGGGCAATACCTGTAAAAGATATTTATCAAACATTGGGCAAATGGCATCGGCATTGTATGTAAATGGTAGTTGATAGGTAATAAAATCATTAGCGTTAAACTCTCTTAACTTCCATCCGGCAGTCGTAAATTCAAACGTACCATTTTGCAAATTGATGAGTATTTTATTTGCTTCGGGCGGTGGGGGTGGTAAATGTGCATCGCTTAAAAACTGTTTAAATAATTTGTCTTTAAATTCATAGTGTAGTGCATCACGTTCGGGGCAACTCATTCGCATTGCCGCCTTTCCTAAAAAATCTTTGATTACATCTTTATCGCATTGTTGCCAAAATTCACCATTGTAGATATAGGTGTAATCATACACTTTACTTAAATTCCAGTGCTTATCCTTTGCAATTTGTAGAAGATGTTTCACAACTGATACTACTATATGCTTTTGATTTACTTTTTCATCTTCCGGCAATTCTAAATAATCTCTGAAATTTATTGGTTGTATTTCATTCAATAAGTCATTAAGCACTTCATTGTGTTTTTTACGACCTTCAAATGCTGCAATTTTTTCGGGGGTAATAGTGAAAGTTTTGGTATCTTTGTTTTGCGAAGTCAAAGAATTACTGGGGGTATTTGTGTTTTTCATAACGCTTTACCCCCTTTCTTTTTTAGATAGGCATCTGCTTCGCTTGCTGTTTCTGCAAACGTTTTGCGTTTCCCGGTCTTTAACCAGTTATCAATTTCAGATTTTAAGAACCTCAACTTTTTTTGCCCTTTGTGGTAAGGGATTAAACCAGTATGCACCCAGCCGTATGCTGTTGCTTTCGCCGGCTTATCCGGTAAATAATTACAAAGCTCGTTGAGGTCAAACCAGCGGTCTGTTTCAGTTGGTTGTTCGTTACCCTTTTCAAGTAACAGCCGTTCAATCTTATTTACTGTTTCTTGTAAATTGGTAACAGCTTTCGGTAATTCATTAAAGGTTAATTCCATTGCTTTCATTATTTGTTGTTAATAATGCTGCAATAGTATCGGAGTATTTCGTGGGGTTACAATACGGTGAACTGTAACCCGTATAAAACCCGTATTAGATTTTACGCTTTACTTATCAAAATATTTCCGGTTGCATTTTCTTTTGTAACGTTCAGTAGCGGTCTTTGGCATAAATCTTTATTTGTAGAAATTATATCATTGAGATAACGGAGGGTAAAGTCTTTAATTTTTTTTCTGTATCTATATTTAAAATTTATATAAATCCAGTTTTCAAGTTCCTTTTGTTCGCACCCCGTAATTATATCGGCTTTGATAAGCTGCTTAAAAGCATCTGCCAAACGGTTGCCACTACCTAAAAAAATTAAATGTTCACTTGTATTATTTCCCGTTTCAAAAATTTGTTTAAGTTGGATTTGGTGTTCCATACTAAAAAAATCTTTGAGTAAATCAAAAATAGTTTGTATTGTTTCTGGTTTAAAAATTGGTTTTATTGAGGGGGCTTTAGTTTCCACTTGTTGAGGTGGTAAGGATTTCTCATTTTCAAGATAATCTTTGTAATCTGTTTCTATGTTAAGAAGTATTATGTTGTAGGCAATCTGTATGCCTGCTTTCAGTGGATCGCTTTTAATACCGCGACCTAAAAAGTTCTTGTGATATGTTTCAAAATTTTTAATATGATAATTTTTAATAAAGGAATATTGTTGATTGATATACGTCTTTACTTTTTCCCTATTGGCAAACGTTGAAGTATAAGTTTGTAATTCAGATTTAACTCTATGTGCTTTCTCTTCTAAATAAGGCATTACCCATTTATCAAAGGAAGTGGGTTTGTAGGGGGATAATTTTTTTTCTTTTATTAATTTTTTTATTTCCGGTTTATTAAAATACACTTGTCTGCTTTTCTTTTCGTTCTCATAAATTAGTAACAGAGTACCTGAAACATTTTCTCTTTGTGCTTGGTCTGCTATATCATTAATAAATTTTAAGGGATGGCCTTTGTGTATAACGTTCATGATTTTGCTTAATTAATTTAAAATTCCAGTTTTATTTTATCGGTTGCATCTCGCTTTGTTTGGTCTATAATCTTTGCATAAATCTGTGTAGTTTTCAAATCTCTATGTCCAAGCATTTTTGAAACGGTGTAAATATCTGTTCCCTTGCTTAGTTGTAATGTTGCATAGGTATGGCGGAAGCAATGGAAAGTTATATTTTTAGTAATCCCTGCTTTTAGTACCCATCGCTTTAAGTGGAAATTCATAAATGCAGAATATTGTAGTCCCTCGAAAACATGTTGTGTAGGCTCATATCTATCTCCTAATAAACTGTAAGCCTGTTCGGAAATTGGTAATACTTCAACTCCTTTGGTTTTCTTTTGCCGGAATTGCAAAAAATATCCCCCTTCTGCGCTATGCTGTACCTCAGCCCAAACTAATTTATGTATATCGGAAAACCTCAGCCCTGTTAGAGCGGCAAACAAAGCGGCTGGTTTCAATAAGGGCAAGGAACATTCTGTTTGTGCTAACTTATTTAACTCCTCAATGGTTAAAAATTGTCTTTCCGTTTCTTCTTCTTTTATCCTTTCTACCTTAAAACTTAAATCTGTTTTTATAAGCCCGCCCCTGAACGCTTGTTTTAAAGCTGCTTTGAGTTTATTAAAATAGCTGAAAGAAGTATTGTGAGAAATTTTAAATTTTTCACTTCTCATTCGAGGGGCATTAAGTATGTATTCTCTAAAGTCATTACAAAATTTCAAGTTGAGGTCAGTAAATCGTACGGTTCCTCCGGTAAATTCTTTTAAGTAATGCAAAGCACATAACCAAATTTCACGGTTGCGCTTGTGATGTGTATCGGCTATGTTTTTAAAATAGTCAAGAAAATTTGAGTTTTGACTATTAGAAGATAAAAAGTCATACTCTCCGTTCTGAATTTTAATTTGTCGTTTTGCCCTGATGTTTTCTGCCAGTGCCTCTGTTTCTTTATTATGTAGTTTGTCAAGCGGTGTTTTTGCTTTCTCAAACATGTGAAGCCCTAAAAATTCCCTACGAGTTAGTTTCCCTGTTTCGGGGTGTGGGATAGGTGGATAAAAATCCAAATACAAGCTCTTGCGGTTGTCTGAAATAGACTTGGTTCTCAATTTAACTTTTGTCATTTATTTAAAGTTTTTGATTGTGGGTACAAAAAAGGTACAATATTATGTTATTAGGTACAACAAAGGTACAAAAAGGTACAAAATAACCAAGCATTAACTATTAATATCCATTAACTACCTGCCAATAAAAAAGCCCATTTTCATTGGGCTTTTAGTGGTTTTTAATAAGGTTGTAGATTCTTTGGTTTGGAGTAGTTACCTTCCGTGACAATTTTTGTATTTTTTTCCGCTGCCGCAGGGACATGGATCATTGCGTCCCACTTTTTGCTCAACACGTACCGGCTGTTGTTTTATTTTTTGTTTGACTTCACCTTCATCGCCTGCTGCACCCTCGCTGCGGCTTTCAACCAATTGCTCTTTCTTTTGCTGTTGTTGTGCGCCAAATTTTACCTGCGGAACCT
>DATMMV010000024.1:0-8752 GCA_035569635.1 Bacteroidia bacterium
TGTAATAATTCCGTCCGCTAATAAAGTGCCCGCTCCTATCATAGCAGGTAAATACAACCATTTTTTATAGCGCCGCACCAAAGAATAAAGTGAGAAAATTCCTCCTTCGTCTTTATTATCGGCTTCAAGAGTGAGAATTACATACTTAAACGTTGTCTGTAAAGTAAGTGTCCATACAATACATGAAAGCCCGCCCAATATCAAATCCTGTGTTATCGGGTTTGTTCCAACAATGGATTTCATTACATAAAGAGGCGATGTACCAATGTCTCCGAAAATAATTCCGAGCGTTACAAGTATTCCCGCCGTGCTTAGTTTTTTATGTATGGATACATTCATATTCTATATCCTGAAAATTACAAAACAATAATCCCGCCTTACGGTTTCACTGAACAAGTGTTGCTACAAAAACAGGATAATTGTTCCATGTCCGATAAATAAAAAAAGTTTATAAACCCTGTTACTTTTACAAAGAATAACCTACAATCTGTAGTGTAAAGTTACTAAAGCAGATATAAAGATTTTATAAAACTCTTCCGGGTTACAACCACTTACCCGAAATTTATGGCTTTTTACCATTAAAATTCTAAAATTCAGAATCCCATTGGCCTCAAATTCTTTCTTAATCGGTTCGATCAAGGTTGGTTGATTTGTACCTGATGAGAGATTACAATAAATTTTGTAACCCTTTTTAAAGAACTTCTCGTTAAAAAAGTTTGCGCTATTTTTTCTTAGGCTTTAGCGTTCGTACGAAATCAAAACTCAGATCGAAATATTTTTTCAATTCTTTTGTTTTTTTCAGCAGGGGAGCCGGAACAAGAACATACTCCTTTAAAACAGTTCCGTATTGTTCAGGGTGTTTTGCTTTATACTTTTTCATAAAAACTTCACGATCTTTTTCAGACAATCTCAACCCGACATTTCCATCCTTATAAAGAATACTGAACATATGGCCATTATGGGAGGTATACGGCAATGTAGCCCCTTTACGTTCAATCTCCGGGTTAGTCTTCACGAGTTTTTCATATAAAACCAAAGCTTCTTCATACGAGTAACCATGCTTGTTTTTAACGGCCATGTTTTAATGCATTTTTGAAAAGTAAATATAACTATTTTCCGGGCATCAGCATTGTTTGATCTTTTTCCGTATTAATTCTATTTCTGCAATTGATGCGGTTAAGGTGAGTGCCTTTCCAAGATATTCCTTTGCCTTGATTTTATTCCCTGATTTCAAATATAACTCGGCAAGGGTTGTATTATAATAACAATTTTCGGAAAGGCTTTTCATTTTCAAAAGTTCAGTGATAGCTTTTTCAACACCTTCTACTTCTCCCAAAACAAGGCAACGATTCAAATCAACCATCGGGTTGGCTGTTCTTTCAAATAAAGAATTATACATTTCCAGTATAAGTTTCCAATCCGTTTCTTCGTACGATCCGGCATTTGCATGAACCGAAGCAATCGCTGCTTCTATATGAAAATCATGGATCATTGCACCGGTGGCAGCTAATTGCATGTACTCATTTCCTTTTTCAATAAGAAACCGGTTCCATTTATTCCTGTCCTGATCCTTCAGTAATATAATCATTCCCTTATCGTCCAATCTTGCATCAAAGCGTGAAACATGGTAGCACATCATCGCAAGCAATGCATTTGTTTGAGGGAAATCAGTTTTTGTATTTTCAGAAAGTAATATACAAAGTCTTATGGCTTCTTCACAAAGGTCTTCACGAATTAATTTTTCAGGATGCGAAGAATTGTATCCCTCGTTAAACATCAGATAAAGCGCTTTTAAAACCGCTTCTGTTCTTTGCGACATAGCGTCCGCTCCCGGATAATCCAAGGTTAAATTCTCCCCGCGTATTTTTTCTTTCGTGCGATAAAGTCTTTTAGTAACCGCATCTTCATTGCTTAAAAACGCGTTCCCGATTTCTTTCGCGCTTAAACCGCACAAGGTTTTCAGTATAAGGGTAATTTGCACTTCGGGAGAAAAAGATTGATGACAACAGGCAAACATCATTCTCAGCTGGCTGTCTTTTATTTCGTTTTCGGTAAACATTTCATTCAGCGCGGGGGCAAGCGTGTATTCAGATTTCAGAAGGTAGGATATATCACTCTCGATTTTATACTTTAATTGTTGTCTTCTTAAAATATCGATGGCCTTATTTTTTGCAGAACTGTATAACCAGGCCTGCGGATTTTCAGGGATTTTTCCGAATTTCCATGTTTCAAGGGCTTTAAGCATAGTATCGTGAACAACGTCCTCGGCCTGCTCAATATTTTTAAAACCAAACACACGGGTTAAAACAGCAACCATCTTACCGGCCTCATGCCGGAAAAGATGACCCACCAATTCATTAACCTGTTGTTTGTTTTCCAATCAATGCAAGATACAAATTAAGCATATAAGCAAGGTGATTTATGAAAACCACCTTGCTTCTTTATTTACATTTCCATTTTTTGAACCGGGCGGACTTCTAATTTGCCGTCTACTTCAAAAATCGGGCAGTCTTTGGATATCTCAACCGCGTCATTAATGTCTTTAGCTGTTACAATAAGATAACCACCAATCATTTCTTTGGCTTCTACAAAAGGCCCGTCGGTTACAACTTTTTTATTGCCGCTTACCTGCATACCGGTTTGCTGAAGCGGTTCACCGGCAACCATTATACCTTTTTCGCCTAAAGATTTCATCCAGCCCACCCATTTCTGCATGTGTGCCTGCATATTCTCGGGTGACAAAGCCTGGCTTTGCGCACCGCCCCTGAATAAATACATGAATTTTTCCATTTTGATTTTTTTGTTTTAATTGATTTTACATTTCCATTTTTTGAACAGGTCTTACTTCCAGTTTACCATTTTCACTGAAGATCGGGCAACCTTTCGATATTTCAACAGCTTCGTTAATGTCTTTTGCATTAACAATAAGATAACCACCAACCATTTCTTTGGCTTCTACAAAAGGGCCATCGGTTACAACCTTCTTATTGCCGTTTACCTGTTTGCCGGTAGGTTGCAAAGGTTCTCCTGCAACTAAAATTCCTTTTTGCTGCAAATCTCCCATCCATTGCATCCAGGCCTGCATGTTTTCCTGTGCAGCTTTTGAATCATTTGCGTTGTGCGCGTGGTTGTCACCACCTCTGAATAAATACATGAACTTTTCCATTTTGTTTTGTTTTTAAAGGTTAATACTTGTTTTGTTTTTCTTAATAACGATCGGGTTTATTGTTTCCGGACATTTAATTGAAATTATTTATTGACCAGCAGAAAACGGGGCGCCTTTTCCTTTTTCACAAAGGTTTCGCAAACTCTCCATGAACCTGCCCCAGCTGAAATTGCAATTCGCATAAAAATCATTAGCGTCTTTCCAACCGGTATGATCAAACCTCACCCGGGTTTTTCCTTCATTCTCATCCAGGTGAAAGGATACTTTGGTACCAATCCAATCCTCAGGGCCGTCTACACATTCCCATAAGACGGATTTGTTGTTTTTCATTTCAATTACTTTCATTTTGTTGATGAACTGTGAGCCAAAACGAAATTCCATCATTCCGCCGACCTCGCTTTTACCGCTTGTTTGCGTTGTCCACCAGGAAGCCAAACCTTGTATGGTACTGATTGCTACGTATATTTTTTCAAACGAAGCACTGATGTGGAATAAATGTTTTATGTCTGCCATATCTTTACATTAATTGTATTTCATTGCAGAATAACCATGAAAGCGACGATAAAGCCCTATTTGGCCAATCGTGTAAGCTTCGTGATGCGAGCAAAAAGAAATGAAGCTTTTAATGGAAGCGCCAAGCGGAGTAGGAAAAGGAGCATTCGCCTCAAGTTCTGAATCAGTTAAAGAATTTAATTTTTCTTCCAGTTTTCCGGAAACAGAATTCCATTCTTTTATTAATTCGCTTATGACCGGATAAGTAACATTGTCCTGCATTCCCTTTCCCTGGGCAAAAAGATCAGGAAATGGCTCGCTAATGTTAACTCCCAACACATTAAGTATCATATAACGGGTGGATACTGTATGCCCGATAAGCCACGAAAGGTGATTGGTATTTTGATTCATTTTTTTGTGACTGTCCTCATTCTTAATCTCTGAAGTCACATTAATAAAAAGTTTTTCCTGCAATTTAAATTGCCCGATAAGATCGGTAATGGCGGAAGTTGAAGTTTTTGTAGTCATGGCTTTTAATTTAAGAGTTAATGATTTGTTTTTGATATAAAGACGAACGATATTCTTTAAAGCGGACACAAGGTAGAATATTTTCTATTCAGCCACTGTAACATATTGGTAATATTTATGTTAATTTTAATACGCCCGAAGTAAATCTTTCCGGGCACAAAAAAACCCGCCCTGAATGTAGGGCGGGTTCACTTTGATCGCGTTTTATTTTATAAATAGACGAATCTATGTAAAAAATTTATTTTCTTACAAATTACTGTTTAGTCTTCTCCAGCACTTTGATGTAATCCTCCACCTGCTCAACACCTAAGCGTTTTGCTTTGATAACTTTGTTTTTGTCCAACAAATAAATTACAGGCGTACTGTAAATATCAAATTTCTTTTTTAAATCATTTAAGTGCACGCCATCGTATACGTTAATCCAGCTGAGTTTGTGTTCCTTAATGAATTTTTTCCATTTCTCAACCTCATGATGTGTGTACACACAATATACTTCCACACTTTTTCCTTCACCTTTCATCTTTTTATAAATGTCGTGCAGTTTAGGAATATCTTTCTGGCAATGCCCGCAATCCACATCGTAAAAAACAATAATGGTATAATCGGCTTTTACTTTATGAAGCGGCGTAAGGATTTTTTGAATGCTTTGATAGTTATCAAAATAAACTTTGGTTAAAAATTCGCTGCTGGTAATGGTATCAATTCCCAATTTTTTAATAGTCTTTGCTCCGGTGGTATCTACCATATCCATTTCGGGTGCAACCTTACCAATTAACAATGGCTTTAAAATATCGGCGCGTTCAATGATTTTAGTAAGGTTCTTTTCATCTAACCAAAATGCACGGGCCGTTCGATAATATTTATCCACCAGATCAACAAACACGGCATCATGGCCCATAATTTTAGAACTCTCCGAAGTAAAGGTTGTGTAATACACCACATACTTAAACATTTCTTTATTGTCGCCGGTTTGTTTTACTAACCAATCGCAAACACGTATTAAGCTATCGGGTGCCTGCACAACTATTTTTTCGTAATAATTTTTTAAGCGATTGTAATAAAGTTTGTTTGTATTGAGTGTACCGATATCATTTAAAGGAATACCATCCCAATAATGACTCACATAATAATTGTACTCCCACAATGAATCTTTACGGCCGTTGGATGCTTTGGGCGCGGGCGGAACTTCCACCTCTAACTGCAAGCGAATAATGGTACTTAAATAATTGCCCGGATTTTTAGCAATATAATCTTTCTGGTATTTTTTAATGTCTTCGTAGTGTTTTGTTTTATCGGCCATGATAAGTTTAGTAGAATCTTTATCTTTAGAAGCCTTTATTTTCTTTTCGTACTCGTACGAGTCTTTAAAATTAGAGCTCATAAAAATCACAAACTGCCTGAAATCCTCATTAACCTGCGAGCCCGTAATTTTCATCTTATTATACAACTCAAGAGTATCCGTTGCAATAGAAAATTTCTGAACATCGGTAACAGGCATATCAAAATAAATGAAGCCTTTGTTCTGGCGAAGTACGGCGTAAATTCCCTTCTCGATAGGAACATTTCCTTTAAAAACAAAACTACCATTTTTAACTTTGGCAGTATCTACAATATATTGTGAATCCCATTTATAACGAAGGAGGTAACAAACTGTATCCTTAATCCCTTTAATACTTACTTTAATTTCATACCCGTTTTGCGCTTTAAGGCCGAAGGTGGCAGCAAACAGTAAAATACCCGTAATTATACGCTTCATATACAAAATTTTAACGTTCATTATCAAAAATCAAACCAAGTTTAAAGATTAGAGATAAAGGTAAGGAATTATTTTTTTAAATCTTCTATCATTTGACGCAAATTGCCCTTATAACGGCCATTCAGAACGCCATTTAAGGAATCATAAAGCCCGTCATATCGCTGAGCATCAATAAAAAAAGCGTTTTTTGTGGCTAAAATAGATCGGTTTGCGTACTCAAAACGAGCGGGATCCTGAAAGGGCAAATGGCCTGCTTTTCTATAAATTGCCTGTAATTTTAACTGCTTTGCCCCTGCCCTTTTCAGGGAATCCATCCCTTCCGTTTTTTTGTAAAATTCCCTGAGGTTTTCGTATTCCTCAAAAATAAATTTGTTATAAATCGAGTCGTCCTGCGCTCCCCGACAAAATCTCCTCATCTCAATGGTATCATTCGCCAAAAATTTAAGTGTGGCTTTGTAGGAAATAAAATTAGCCAGGTTTTCATTTATATTCACAGTACCCCGCGCATAATACGTAGCGTGAAATAATTCGTGAAATAATAAATTAGCAAGTCTTCCTTTACTTCTTCTCAACATGGAAGATAAAATAGGATCGGGCAACCAGCCTAATGTACTCCATGCGCTAACAGTAGATAAATCCGCGTCATATCCCAAACGCAGCAATCGTAAATATTCCGCCATTGCCGTGTTCCGGTTAAAAAAGCCTTTGTAAGAAACTTTTCCTATCATCGGGAATTTCCATTCATAAGCCTCAAACCTGAATGGCTTGCAGGCTGTAACTATCCATAAAACAGGTTGGCCTTTTTGGTTAAAATAAGTAGTGAAATTTTTTGTAGGCTTGTATCCTAAACTGTCTACCGAGTATTTTTTTATCTTTTCTACAAGCAACAACTTCTCCTTTTGCTCAGCAGTTAAACTATCATTTTTAAGTACTTCCTCAATTTTCTTAGTATTTAAAATCAAATTCATTTGCCCCTGCCCCATTTTAAGCAAATAAATACTCAGGGCAGCATTACACAGTAACCACACAAAGCAAAGCATGGCAATTATATTGAAAGTAAACCCGAAAAAAATTCGCAGCTTCATTAATTGGCTTATTTTTGTAAGATGTTTTTTATTTTCTCTAAGATACTGGCTTTTTTATTAAGTCCGCTAACCTGGGCCTTTACTTTATCGGGTTTTTCTTTTTTTTCTAAAAACCCGGTACGGAAAAAACGCTTTTTCGTTGCTGCCATAGCCACTCTTTACTTTTTTTCGAATACGTTTATTGTAGACGAGTGCATGCGTTTATGGGAGGTGACCACACCGGATCTGAAACCCACCCAAAAATACGAATACGCGGTTGTTCTGGGCGGAATGATTTGGTATGACGCAAGGCAGGATAAGCCCCAGTTTATGCGCGGCGCCGACAGGCTTTTCCAGGTGATTCCGTTATTGGCAAACGGGCAGGTTAAAAAAATAATTATTACGGGGGGATCGGGAAGTATTTTAAAGCAACAGGAAAAAGAGTCTTTAATTTTAAAAAACTATTTGATTAAATGCGGCATAACGGACAGTTGCGTTATTACAGAGAGCGAATCACGAAATACTATGGAGAACGCCGTACAAACAAAAAAAATACTTGATAAATTGCATATAAAGGACAGCGTTTTGTTTATCACCTCTGCTTTTCATTTGAGACGGGCTGCAGGTTGTTTTGAAAAAGAAGGAATTACAAAACTGGTGCTTTATCCCACTGACCGCTACAGCGGGCCGAGAAAATTAGAATTTGATTACCTGTTTATTCCAAGCGCAGACGCTATTGAACAGTGGGAATTACTGATACATGAAATTACGGGATACTTAGTTTATAAAATAAGGGGATTCTGCTAGAAAAAGGTACGAAATAAGAAATACGAGGAACGAGAGATGAAGGACAGCGGACTCAGGACTTTTGACCGGCGACTCCGGACTATAATGTCCATCCATCATCTACAATAATATTTTGTCCGTTGATGTAGGAAGAGGCATCAGAAAGCAAATAAATTAAAGCGCCCATAATATCTTCTTGCGCGAGCATTCCTTTACTTACGCCGTGTTCGTTATACTTTTTTACGAACTCCTCGTTTTGGTTATTGAAAATTCCGCCGGGACTGATGCAATTAAAACGAATATTTTTTCCGGCATAGTAATTCACAAAATATTTAGTAAGATGAATTACGCCTGCTTTGATGGCGGCATATTCAACCGGCATTGTGAACCCGGAATTTTCATACACTTCAAATTTTGGAGCTGCTACTCCGTAAATAGAAGCCATGCTGACAATATTTCCGTGCCCCTGCTGTTTAAAGAACATTGAGAATTGTTGCATGCATAAAAAATATCCTCCCAAATGCACATCTACATTTTCGCAAAAATCTTTGTAAGTAACTTTTTCGAGGTCGTTGCCATAAGCTTTGTTACGGGGATAAGCGTTATTTACAAGCGCGTCGATCTTACCGTACTTTGTTTTTAATTGGGTGATAGCCGACTGAACAGAAGATTCGGAAGTAATATCCAGTTTAACAGTAAAGAGGTTGGGGCTTTTTATATCTGATTTTAATTTTTGCAATTGTTCCTCATTGATATCAGCAGAAACGGCAATTCCGTTATTTTTCAGAATTTCGTCAATGAAAGATTTCCCCAATAGTCCGCAGCCGCCGGTTACAACAATTACTTTATTACTTAAATCTTTAAACATAGTAAAAACAATTATGCGTCACGCAATATTTTTATTTGCTGATTTATTTCTTCCCCGGTTAATTTTTTCACTTCAATAACATGTACGATATC
>DATMMV010000025.1:0-18676 GCA_035569635.1 Bacteroidia bacterium
TCTTTTTACATATCGTTTTGCGGTTATAATTAATGATGGAGGTCATGCTGTGGGAGAGCAACCCGCTTTTACTTTTCAGCTAAAAGATTCTAACGGCAACCCCGTTGGTGGTATTTGTGGATTGTATGATATTGATGCTACTGCAGCCGTTAATGATACTTCCTATAAAAAAACAACTTCATCCTGTATTAATGCCGGCACCCCTTTTACATATTATCGTAAGTGGCATACGGTATCCCTTGATTTAAGTACTTATGTAGGCCAGACAATTACAGCCGAGTTTCAAACGTTAGATTGCGTTTGGGGCGGGCACTTTTGCTACGCTTACGTTAGTGCTAATTGCGGAGCACTTTCCGCACATGTTTCCGGATTTTGCGGAGGTTCTGGTTCTGTAGTGATGACAGCTCCCGGAGGGTTTGCAAATTACCAATGGTATGGACCGAATAATAATGTACCTATTACAGGCGCAACGGCTTCAAGTTATACTGCAGCCAGCGCGGTTAATGGTGATGTTTTTACAGTTAATTGCATTACGCTACAGGGATGCACCACTAAGTTACAGGTTACTGTTTCTGCTTCAAATATTGTTGCACAAGGTGCAGCTACTCCTTCTTGTCGGGGTGGCAATAACGGTTCAGCTTCTGTAACAGTAACCGGGGGAACTCAATTTACCTATAGTTGGACACCGGGACCGGGTACAGGAACTTCCATTACCAATCAACCGCCGGGTAACTATTCTGTAACGATACATGATATATCATCCGCGCATTGTCCGGATACGACGATAGCTCTTAATATAGGTCAAATTAACCCACCTTTACAAAATGCTGTGGATACTTTATGTGGTACTTATGTAGTTTTATCTGCGCCGGCTACATCGCCGTATACGTGGTATAATAATTCAAATACGGTAATCCCGGGTGCTACTTCACAAAGCTATACAGTTAATCCGGGTTCGGGTGGACAGCATTATACGGTTACTTACAAAGATCCTGTAACCGGTTGTTTGGATTCACTAAGGAAAACACTCAATGCGGTTACGATTAGTTTTAACCCCGTATCATCACCCCCTTGCAACGGTGGTAGCAACGGCAGCATTACAGTTACCAGCAATAGTGGTAATACTTTTCCGAATTACGACTGGACAATGACAGGTCCTGTTAACGGAAGTGGTATGAACTTATCCATGCCCCCTAACGTTATACAGGCCAGCAATCTTCCCGGAGGAACTTATGCAATCTCTGTTCACCCAAGCGGAAATACCACATGTACTTATACTATGAGTGTAACATTACAACAAGGTCAGTTACCTCCTCCGGTATTAGATACATTAAAAGGTTGTGCATTGGATCATGTTTCTGTTCCAACTACTACCGTTAGTGGCTCAACGCATAACTGGTATGGAAGTGGTGGTACTTCCTTAGGTTCCTCTTATCCTTATCTAACTACCGGAGTAACTAATGGCGCTGTATATACGGATACTATTTTTAGTGCAGCCGGTTGCAAAAGTGTGTACAAAGCTTACTTAAAACTCAAATCATTTAAAGTTACTGTAGCTTCCCCGGAGAAAATTCATTGCCACAATGATTCTACCGGAAAAATAAAAGTTACGGCTAATCAAGAAATAAATGGTCCCTTAGGCACACCTTATACATTTACCTGGCATTATCCTTCTCCTTATGCAAGTCCTGCCCCTATAAATGCAGGTGCAGGAGTTCCTCAATCAACGCAGGAAAGCGGGTTACACCAGGGTACCTATACTTGTACGGTTACTTCGGGTAATTGTGTGGCAACTGCAACTTATAATTTAGCTAACCCTGCTTTATTGCCTTACGATAGTTTGTATTCTTACTTCTGCCCGAAAGATTCTGTGACATGGTTATTTACAAGCCCGGGTCACTCAGGTTATACCTGGTTGCATAACGGAGTGCCTGTTTCACCTCCTCATAACAACGATAGTATTCTTGTTACACCTGCAACGATTGGCAATTACTGGGCTGTTTATAAAGTTGGCGGATGTTTGGATACCGCACGTATATTGTTTACTTATCCTTCATTCCATGCTTTCCGCCCCGATAAGATTGTAAACATCTTTACTCCCAATGGCGATAACAGAAATGATTTCTTCTATCCTTTCTACGACGCGAATGTTACGCCATACCAGATTGATAAGCAGATGGAAGAATTCACCATAGTAATTTACAACCGCTGGGGTAAAAAAGTATTTGAAACCAACGAATATGCAAAACCCTGGAACGGTAAAGACGAGAATGGTGTTGTGCAGGACGATGGTACTTACTATTGGATTTGCCACTATAAATCTAACTGCTCTACCAAAGCCGATATTATTGATAAGCACGGTTTCGTTCAATTGTTGAAGTAGAAAGAAATAATATAAAATAAAAAAATCTCCCGCTACTAACGGGAGATTTTTTTTTGGAAATAATTTAAAGATTAATTAAGCCTGAAATTTCCTTTAATTTCTTTTTCCAACTTAACCATGTGCATGTATAATTTAATTTTTGCAATTAAAAAATCTTCCTTCTCTTTAATTGTAGCAAAAGAAATCAACTGAAGCTTTTCATCGTTGGTTAAATCAAGTAAATGAGCCACTTTGTAAACCGAAACATTGGTTAAGGTTTCAACCGGAATCTCTTTGTTTTTAGAAGCCTTTATTAATTTTTTAAACGAACGGAAAAGTTTATAACGGTTAGAAGTAGTGTCGTCTTCGTACTCCTCAATATAAGCGGCCCCGTATAATTTAGGTTTTAAAATGCTGGTGTATTTTAATATTTTAAAGGGTTTTATAGCTTTTATTTCAATATCCATTTCGCCGTTTTCATGTTCTTGTATTATTTTGATGATGCTTACTTCAATTCCATAATCCGCCAGTTGATCGCCTTTAATATAGGGGATGCCGAAATTTGCCTGGTTCATTACACAATCGGCCACCAGTTCGCGGTAACGGTTCTCAAAAATGTGCAATACCTTAGTTTCACCGGGTATTAACACGATGTTGAGGGGAAACATGGGTAACGTCACTAATTTGTGTACCATTTATGGGGTCAAATTTATAATTAAAAAGTTCTGAAAAACAAGTGCAAATAATGTTCCAAACATTATCTTAGCCCTTTCATAATATAAGACGTAGAAAAACACTATAAGTTGGGTGGAAAACAGGAATTTTTTTAACTTTTTTAGTGTTGTTGCGGTTAAAGCCGCTTTTTTAGCGGTCTATGCCTTTTTTCCTGTTTTTATACAAGCGCAAAATGATTTTCCTGTGATTCCGAAACCGAATTATATTTCTGAAAAAAAGGGAAACTTCAAATTATCCGGACAAACTGTAATTGAATCGAACATTCCATTTGAGGCTGAATACCTGCGCGAGGCTATAAAAAAACAATATGGGCTAAGTTTACAAATAGTTGCACATGCTCCACGCGAATCTTCTGTAATAAAGATGGTGTTGCTCTATGCAGATACAATAGTTAAGGAAGGAAAAAACAATGTTACCGTGGCCGAAAAGGAAGTTGTAATAAGCGCTTTGAACAGGCCCGGAATTTTTTACGGGGTACAAACTCTTATTCAACTCATTTCTTTTGAAAAAAGCAAGGGGATAGAAATTCCCTGCGTAAACATTGATGATTCACCTTTTTACCAATGGCGGGGAATGCATCTCGATGTGTGCCGGCACTTTTTTACGAAAGACGAAGTAAAAAAATACATCGATTATTTAGCGATTTATAAATTCAATGTTTTTCATTGGCACTTAACAGAAGACCAGGGCTGGCGTATAGAAATAAAAAAATATCCGAAACTTACAGAGGTTGGTGCATGGAGAAAAGGCTCGCAAATTGGTGCTTACAAAGACCAAAAATTTGACACACTTCGTTACGGAGGATTTTATTCTCAGGAAGACATAAAAGAAATTGTTTCCTATGCAACAAAGCGGCATATTACCATTGTCCCCGAAATAGAAATGCCCGGGCATTCTTTGGCGGCCCTTGCTGCTTACCCTCAATTCTCCTGTACAGGCGGACCGTTTGAAGTTGCAAAAGGCTGGGGAGTTTTTGATGATGTGTATTGCCCCAAAGAAGAAACATTTAAATTTTTACAGGATGTACTGGATGAGGTGTGTGCTTTGTTTCCGGGAAAATATATTCACATAGGTGGCGACGAATGTCCCAAAACAAGATGGAAAAACTGCCCGCATTGCCAGGCTTTGATAAAAAAAGAAAATTTAAAAGATGAACACGGATTACAAAGTTATTTTATTACGCGCATCGAAAAATACCTGAATACAAAAGGAAAACAAATTATAGGTTGGGACGAAATTTTAGAAGGAGGCCTCGCTCCGAACGCTGCAGTGATGAGCTGGCGTGGCACCGATGGTGGAATTGCTGCCGCAAAACAAAAACATTTTGTAGTGATGAGTCCCGGCCGGCCCTGTTATTTTGATCATTATCAAAGCAAAGATATTTCTGAAGAGCCTTTAGCCATTGGAGGGTTTAATCCGCTGGATTCGGTTTACGCGTATAACCCGACACCCAAAGAACTCTCTGAAGACGAACAAAAATACATTTTAGGCGCGCAAGGTAATATGTGGACCGAATACATCACGACATTTAAGCAGGTAGAATATATGTCGTTGCCCCGCATGTGCGCGCTTGCAGAGGTATTATGGACAACCTCTAAAAATAAAAACTACGCCAATTTTATTTTACGTTTGCAAAAAAATAAAATTACCCTTGATAAAGCAGGAGCTAATTACGCAAAACACTTTTTACTCAAGACAAAATAATATGAGCAGCAGAAGAAATTTTATTAAAAAATCGGCCCTCGCTTCGGCTTTAGCAGTAACGGGAGTTCCGAAAATTGCAAATGCTTTAGCGGGAGAAAACCTGTCGGAAATAACTGAAGGAAAAAAACCTGTTGTTATTTCAACCTGGAGTCATGGGCTTGCAGCTAATGACGCGGCGTGGAAAATTCTTTCTGAAAAGGGAACAGCGCTTGACGCGGTTGAAAAAGGAGTAATGGTTTGTGAGGCTGATTTTACAAATTTAAGTGTGGGCCTTGGTGGCTTGCCCGACCGTGACGGAAATGTTACGCTTGATGCCTGTATTATGGATGAAAAAGGCCGTTGTGGGGGTGTTGCTTTTTTACAACGAATAAAACATCCCGTTTCGGTTGCACGAATGGTGATGGAAAAAACTCCGCACGTATTGTTAGCGGGAAAGGGCGCGCAGAAATTTGCATTGGATAACGGGTTTAAATTAGAATCGAAAAAACTTTCACCCGAAGCGGAGAAGCAATATAAAGAATGGTTGAAGAAAAGCGAATACAAACCCGTTGCCAACATAGAAAACCACGATACAATCGGAATGGTTGCCATTGATTCAAACGGAAATTTATCCGGCTCATGTACTACCAGCGGGCTTGCGTATAAAATGCATGGCCGCGTGGGTGATTCACCGATTATAGGAGCCGGTATGTATGTAGATAATGAAGTAGGGGCCGCTTGTGCTACCGGAGTAGGGGAAACAGTTTTGCGTATTTGCGGTTCGTATTTGGTAGTAGAGTTAATGCGTCATGGTTTATCTCCAACAGAAGCTTGCAAAAAAGCGATCGAGAGGCTGGTTTCAAAAAACCCGAATTACAAAGATGTACAGGTTGGATTTTTAGCATTGAGTAAAAATGGCGAACATGGCGCTTATGCTTTGCAAAAAGGATTTAATTACGCGCTTGCGGATAGTACCAGAAATAAAATGTTCGACTCAACCTATTATGTGAAATGATACTTGAAGTAGCCTGTTTTTCGTTTGAGGATACCCTCATAGCAATTGAAGCCGGAGCTGACCGCATCGAACTTTGTAAAAACCGATCGGCCGGAGGACTTACTCCTGCAAAAGGCGCGGTAAAAGATGCATGTTTTCTTCTTAAAGTACCGGTGTATCTTATGATAAGGCCGAGAGCAAAAAATTTTTGTTATACAGATCAGGAAGTTGAAATAATGAAAAAGAAAATACGGGAATTTAAAAAACTGAATTGCGCCGGTTTTGTTTTTGGCATACTGAATGAGAAAAAACAAGTAGACAGAGAAAAATGCGAAGAGCTGGTTAAACTTGCCGCTCCCAAACCCTGCACTTTTCATCGTGCTTTTGATGAGGTACCTGATTGGGAGAAAGCCCTTGAAGATGTAATTGCTTGCGGGTTTACACGCATCCTTACGTCGGGAGGCCCGGTTGGAGCTCATGCCAATACAGATACTTTGCAAAAATTAGTGAAGAAAGCCGGACAGAGAATTAAAATAATGCCTGGAGGCGGTATCCGTTCAACTAACGTTCAGGAGATAATTAAAAAGACAAAATGCAACGAAATACATACCGGAGCCAGGCATCCAAAAAGGCATGGCATTGATATGAAAGAAATCGAAGCAATAAAAGCACTTATTAAATGAAAAAGATTTTACTGGTAAGCCTGTTTTGCTGGCCCCTGTATTTTTTTTCGCAGGTGAGAGAAATTTCCCTTAATCAAAACTGGAAATTCAGAAAATCGGGAGATAAGGAGTGGATGTCCGCAACTGTCCCCGGAACCGTTCATACAGATCTTCTCGCCAATAACAAAATCCCGGACCCTTTTTTACCTGAGGGTGAAAAGCAATTGCAGTGGATAGAAAATTGCGACTGGGAATATGAAACTGATATTCTTTGCAGCTCGAATATGTATGGCAGACAAAACATGGAACTTCAATTTGAAGGATTAGATACTTATGCTAAAGTTTATTTAAATGACTCCTTGATTCTCGTTACCGACAATATGTTCCGTAAATGGACAGTGGATGTAAAGAAATGTTTGAAATTTCCGATGAGCAAACTCCGAATTGTTTTTGAGTCGGCGGTAAATAAAGAAAAAGAACTTGCAAAAAAATTACCATATACATTACCTGAAGGAACACGCGTGTTTACCCGTAAAGCTCAATATCAATATGGCTGGGATTTTGCTCCACGATTTGTTACTTGCGGAATCTGGAAAAATGTAAAATTGCTTTTATGGAATGAGGCAAAACTCGGAAGTATACAGATTGTACAAAATGATATAAACGATAACCTGGCCTCGTTAAGTTTTAATTGTGAAGTAAACTGTAAAACCAAAGGGAGTTATCATATTCTTATTTCTCCTATGGAAAAGGAAAATAAAGAAATAAATTCTGTATTTAATTCACCTATGAACCCGGGTATAAATTCGTACGTCCTGGATTATAATTTAAAAAACCCGAAATTATGGTGGTGCAATGGCAGGGGAAATCCGGACATCTATCATTTTAAAATTGAATTGCTGAATGGAAAGGAAGTAATTGATGTTAAATATGAAAATGTTGGGATAAGAAAAATTGAATTGGTTAAGGAAAAAGATAATGCCGGAAGAAATTTTTATTTCAAACTGAATGGCACTCCGGTTTTTATGAAAGGAGCAAATTATATTCCTCAGGATATTTTCTTACCATGCGTCAAAAAAGAAGACTATAAAGAGATTGTGCAAAGTGCGGTTGACGCGAATATGAATATGTTGCGCGTGTGGGGAGGAGGAACTTATGCCGACGATGAGTTTTATAAACTCTGTGATGAGAAAGGAATTTTAGTATGGCAGGATTTTATGTTTGCCTGCGCGATGTATCCGGGCGATACAAAGTTTGCAGAAAATGCGGGGATGGAAGTAACGGAGCAGGTAAAGCGTTTGCGTAATCATCCGTGTATAGCTTTATGGTGCGGTAACAATGAAAGCGACGAGGGTTGGAAAAACTGGGGATGGCAAAAGCAATTTAGATATTCTGAAAATGATTCAGCCAGAATATCCGATGATTATATTTTCTTGTTTGAAAACTTAATGCTTGATATTATTCGTGCGCATGATAATTCTAGAGCCCGTAATTATATTTCTTCATCACCGGAGATAGGATGGGGACATAAAGAAAGTTTACAGCAGAGTGATTCGCATTATTGGGGCGTTTGGTGGGGCATGGAACCCTTTGAAAATTATAATAAGAAAGTCGGGAGGTTTGTGAGTGAATACGGTTTCCAGGGAATGCCGGCTTCGTTGTTATGGAAGAAGTATATTGGTGATAGTTTATCTTTTGACGGATTAAGAAATTATGAGAAGCATCCGAAGGGCCTTGAAACGATTCAAACCTATATGGAACGCGATTTTAAAGTTCCAAAAAAAATTGAAGATTATATTTATGTTTCGCAATTGGTGCAGGCGCGCGGAATGGAAACTGCCATTGAAGCGCACAGGAGAAATAAACCCCATTGCATGGGCTCTTTATACTGGCAATTAAATGATTGCTGGCCCGGGATTACATGGAGTAGTTTGGATTATAACGGAAATTGGAAAGCAGCGCATTATGCTGCTAAAAAGGCATTCGCCGATTTAATGATTTCTGTAATTGAGGAAGGAGATTCGGTATGCGTGTATGTGATTTCTGATTATACAACAAATACAAAGGGTGAATTAGTGCTTGAACTTTTCGATTTTTCCGGAAAATTACTTTGGAGTGAATATAAGCCGATTGAAATTGACGCAAACAACAGCAAGAAACAATTTACAATCCAGAAAAGTGTGTTTGATAAATTGAAAAAAAATGAAATCTTCTTCAGCGCAAAGTTAACGGCTTTAGCAAAAGGAGTAGAAAAAATAACCAGAAATTATTATTTCGTAAGTCCGAAGGATTTAGTTTTACAGAACCCTGAAGTAAAAATTAAATGGCTGAATGAATCGGAGTTTGAATTAAGTACAAACACACTTGCCAAAAATATTTTTTTAGAAGTTAGCCAGAATATTTTTTTCAGTGACAATTATTTTGATTTGTTGCCGGGCGAAAAAAAAACAATAACTCTTACAGGAGTCAAACTAAAAAACAAGCCGGTGATAAAAATCACAAGCCTTTCAACTATTTATTAACCCCCTTGTCCGTGGCAATTTTTAAATTTTTTGCCGCTTCCGCAAGGACACGGATCGTTCCTTCCCACTTTTTGCTCAACACGAACGGGCTGTTGTTTAATTTTTACCCTTTCGCCGTCTTCGTTAACTCCGCCAATACTATCATTTCGGCTTTCTACTAACTGCTCTTTCTTTTGTTGCTGTTGCGCGGTTGCACCGAATTTTACCTGTGGAATTTGTTCCGCGTTATTTTGCTGCGGCAAACTTCCCTTCACTAAAAAAGTAATTACTTCTTTGTTGGTTTTGGTAACCATCTCCTTAAACAAATTAAACGACTCTAATTTGTAAATAAGCAGAGGATCTTTTTGCTCCAGCGAGGCGTTTTGTACCGATTGTTTTAAATCGTCCAGTTCGCGTAAATGTTCTTTCCACGAATCGTCAATCATGGCAAGGGTAACAATTTTTTCAAACTCCAGTACCATGGCGCGGCCTTGCGTATCATAACATTTTTTAAGATTGGCCATTACCTGCATGTTACGTATGCCATCAGTAAACGGAGTAACAATATTTTCAAATTGGTTGTTCGGATTTTGATACACGTCTTTTACAACCGGGAAAACCATACCGGAAACCAATTCATTTTTTTCTTTGTAATGTTTGTAAGATTCCGCAAAAACAGCGTTGGTTAAATCGTTGGTGTTTTTAGCATTAAACTCTTCCTGCGTAAAAGGCGCGTCAATCGAAAATGTTTTCAGTAATTCAAATTTCAATCCTTCATAGTCACGGTCGTCATGCGCAATAGAAGTAATTTCTTCTCCCACATCATACATAACGTTAGCAATATCCACACTCAGTTTATCCCCGAATAAAGCGTTGCGGCGGCGTTTGTAAATTACGTCACGTTGTACGTTCATCACGTCGTCATACTCAATTAAACGCTTACGGATACCGAAGTTATTTTCTTCAACTTTTTTCTGCGCACGCTCAATCGATTTGGTAATCATGCTATGTTGAATTACTTCCCCCTCCTGTAATCCCATCCTGTCCATCAAACGTGCAATACGTTCACTGCCGAATAAACGCATCAAATCATCCTCTAACGAAACAAAGAATTGAGAAGTTCCCGGATCACCCTGTCGTCCCGCCCGCCCGCGTAACTGCCTGTCAACACGGCGGCTCTCATGACGCTCCGTGCCTATGATAGCCAAACCCCCCGATTCTTTTACTCCTTGTCCCAATTTAATATCTGTACCACGGCCGGCCATGTTGGTAGCAATAGTAACGTTGCCTGCCCAACCTGCTTCAGCAACAATTTGCGCTTCTTTTTGGTGTTGTTTCGCGTTAAGAACATTGTGTTTTATACCACGCAGTTTTAACATGCGACTTAATATTTCAGAATTTTCTACTGTGGTTGTACCAACAAGTACAGGCCTTCCTGCCGCAACTAATTTTGCAATTTCTTCAATAACCGCGTTGTATTTTTCGCGTTTGGTTTTGTAAACGTAATCTTGTTCGTCTTTCCGCGAGATAGGGCGATTGGTTGGAATTACCACCACATCCAATTTGTAAATATCCCAAAACTCCTGCGACTCCGTTTCTGCAGTTCCCGTCATACCGGCGAGTTTGTGGTACATGCGGAAATAATTTTGCAGAGTAATGGTTGCGTAAGTTTGCGTAGCAGCTTCAATTTTTACATTTTCTTTTGCTTCAATAGCCTGGTGTAATCCGTCGCTGTAACGGCGACCTTCCATAATCCGGCCGGTTTGCTCGTCTACAATTTTTATCTGGCCATCCATCACCACATACTCATCGTCTTTATCAAATAACGCGTATGCTTTTAATAATTGTACAATGGTGTGGATGCGTTCTGATTTAACACTGAATTCCTGCAATAAAATTTCTTTACGGCGCATTTTTTCATCGCCGGCTACAGCCATTTTTTCAATCTCGGCAATTTGATCACCTACGTTAGGAATAATGAAAAACCCCGCGTCTTCGCCCGATGAAGTAATTAAATCAATTCCCTTCTCGGTCATATCCACCGAATTATTTTTTTCGTCAATAACAAAATAAAGTTCGGCATCTATTTTATGCATTTCCTTTTGCTGGTCCTGCATGTAATAATTTTCTGTTTTTTGTAAAAGTGCACGAACACCGTTTTCACTTAAAAATTTGATAAGCGCGGTATTTTTTGGTAAGCCACGGAAAGCGCGTAATAAAGGAATGCCTGCTTCTTTTTCTTTTCCTTCCGCAAATAATTTTTTTGCGTCGGTTAAGCAGGTTTGTAAATATTGTTTTTGCGCGTTTACTAATTTATCCACGCGTGGTTTTAAAGCAACAAATTCATGTTTATCTCCTTGCGGAGTTGGGCCCGAAATAATTAAAGGAGTACGCGCGTCGTCAATTAAAACCGAGTCAACCTCATCCACAATGGCAAAATTATGTTTGCGTTGCACAAGGCCTTCAATATTGTGCGACATGTTATCGCGCAGGTAATCAAAGCCGAATTCGTTATTGGTTCCGTAAGTAATGTGGCAATTGTATGCATCACGACGTTCTTGCGAATGGGGCTCGTGTTTATCAATACAGTCAACAGTTAATCCGTGAAATTCAAAAATCGGCCCGTTCCATTCAGCATCACGACGGCTTAAGTAATTATTTACCGTTACTACGTGTACGCCTTTGTTCGATAACGCGTTTAAGAAAATAGGAAGTGTGGCAACTAAAGTTTTACCCTCACCCGTAGCCATCTCCGAAATTTTCCCCTGGTGCAACACAATACCGCCTATTAACTGCACATCGTAATGTACCATGTTCCATTTCACATCTCCGCCTGCCGCTGTCCAGCTGTTTTTCCAATAAGCATAACCATCACGTATCTCTACGTTTTTAGCTCCGGGGTTGCGCTTCAAATAATTAGTATCAATATCAGAGGCCTTAATTTTAATTTCTTCATTTATTGAAAAACGACGCGCGGTTTCTTTACACAAAGCAAAAGCTTCAGGTAAAATTTCTAAAAGTACTTCTTCGGTTTTTGTATCAATGCCTTTTTCTATTTCATCAATTTCTTTATATAAACGGTCTTTGCTGTCAACATCCATATCAGCCTCGTTTTCAATACGCGCCTTTATGTCAGCTATTTGCTTTTTTTCAGCTCCGGTGTAATCCTGTATTTGCTTTTGTAGTCCGGCCGATTTCTCGCGCAAGGCGTCATTGCTGAGAGATTCCAGTGAGGGGAATACCTGTTTTATCTTATCAACGAGGGGTTGTACCGACTCAACGTCTTTTTGAGATTTGGTACCGAACATCTTACTTAAAAACTCGAACATGCGTTTAGTTATATAGGGGGGCGAAGGTACAAAAATTATACCTATGGGATAAAGCTGCCGTTCATGTATATTTATTTGCAATTTTGACAGATAATTTTCTATTTTTACTTAAATTTTAAAAAACTAAGCATGAAAAAACTTTACTCTTCATTAGCATTATTAATGATTGGTTTGGCAGGCACTGTTACGGCGCAAACCACTCTTACCAGCGGATCTATGCCGCAAATCGGATACGTTTACAATATGGCGTTGGATACTGTAGCTGCCGATCGGATTACCTTTACTGTATCTCCGGGTTCGGGTACTGCTCAAAACTGGAATTATACACCTATGTTTAATAATCTGTATCCTCAAAGTACCACGTTTGTAATACCATCAAGTGGGGCCGGTTCTTCCAATTTTCCCTCTTCTACCATGGCTGTGCAACAACCAAACGGTACCGATTGGGTTTATTTTGTAGGTAACAGCGGTGGTCTTTTTATTGACGGGGCCTATGTGAATGCCCAAGGCAGTATGGTGGCTGTAGATTACATACCTAATGCGACCTTTGTACCTACACCATTTACCTACGGAAACAACAATCATGTTTTGAGCCTAGCTACATTTACGACAACTATTTCGGGTAACACTGTACAGGTAAGGCATCGTGCCGATCGCACCATTAATGCGGATGCTTTCGGGTCATTAACTACTCCAACGGCTACTTACCCTAATACATTACGCATTAAGACGTTTGAGGCCGATATAGACAGTGTTTTTATCAATGTACTGGGAAACTGGAATTTTGCACAACGCAGAACGGATTCAACCACAACCTATACCTGGATGCAAAACACACAGGACGCGCAATTGATGCAAATTAATATGAGTAAAACCGGAGCGGTTACCAAAGCCCAGTATTTACAGAGTTTCAGCAATGGAGTTGCACAGATTTCGTTACCGACAACCGGGTTAAACCTTTTCCCGAATCCCGCTACTAACGGAGCTTATCTGACTTATGAAAACAAAACTCCCGGAGCGGTTAGTCTGCAATTATTTGATATTGACGGAAGATTGGTTGGGAACATCCTTAATCAGGATCAGGCAATGGGTGTACAAAAAGTATTTATTAATTTAGAAAGCATGCATTTGCCTAAGGGGTTGTATTTTATACATTTTAAAAATGCCGATGGTTTGCAAACCTTGAAACTTGCTGTAAACTAAAAGGAACTTTTAATGCGATTAAAGGCGGTTTTTACCGCCTTTTTTTGTTAAAAAACAATGGTTTTAAGTAATTTCGAAGAAAAATCAAAAAACGCACAATAATAAGTGCTTTATTTTGCAGTTTTTATAATATACCTTATCTTTGCCGTCCTTAAAAAAATAAGAAGTCATGCCAAAAATGAAAACAAACTCCAGTGCTAAGAAACGTTTTTCTATCACAGGGACCGGAAAGATTAAGCGCAAGCATGCCTTTAAGCGTCATATCCTTACCAAAAAAGAAAAAGACCGTAAACGCGCGTTGCGTGCTTCAGGTTTAGTTCACAAATCAGACATGAGCAATGTAAAGCTGATGTTGGTTATTGGTAAATAAAAGCAAATTGCGAAGAAATCTTAAACCGGTAAAAAAACAGATGTTTAAACCAGGGCTTCAGTAAAAAAAGAGTCTCGCCAAAAGCGGGAACGCTGAAAACCAAAAAACAAAACAAAATGCCACGTTCAGTAAACCATGTAGCCAGCAGGGCTCGCAGAAAAAAAATCCTAAATCAAACAAAAGGGTATTGGGGCGCACGTAAAAATGTGTGGACAATTGCAAAAAACACCTGGGAGAAAGGTTTAACCTATGCTTACCGCGACCGTAAAAACAAAAAACGCAGCATGCGGGCTTTGTGGATTCAGCGTATCAACGCCGGTGTGCGTGAGCAAGGTATGAGCTACTCAGAGTTTATGGGAAAACTTCATGCTAAAAATATTCAGTTAAACCGCAAGGCATTAGCTGATTTGGCAATGAACCACCCGGAAACCTTTAAAGCCGTAGTAAGCTCTGTTAAATAATTTTTTTTAATTAAATGTTAAAAATGAAACCCCGGAGTAAACCTCTCCGGGGTTTTCTTATTTTTGATGATATAGTTTATTTACAGGATTTCAAGCTTTTGCAAACCTGACAAACAGCACAGATTAAAATTTTATTTTATGCAACATCCGGCCAAAAAGCAAGAACTAAAAAATTGGTTACTGCGTGTTAAATACAACATGCAATATTTATTGTAGTTTAACGTTTTACTCATCGCATGAAGAAAATAGTGTTAATACTTTTTATTTTTCTTACAGCATCATTATTTGCTCAAAACACCAATAAAAAAGCTTATTTTTCTCATGACATCGGTGTGTTTCTGGGTGGCGCTTATTATATCGGGGATTTAAATTCCACTCATTTTTTTATGACCCAACCCGGTGTCGGGGTCTTTTATCGTTTTAATTATAATTACCGCCTTTCTTTCAGGGGAGGGTTTAACTTTGGCTCGGTGCAGGCGGATGATTCGCAAACGAATAATCCCGACCAGTTAGAACGTAACTTAAATTTTAAATCTAAAATACAGGAGTTTTACGCGCAGGCTGAATTTAATTTTTGGGAATACCGAGTAGGCCACAGCGATTTTATTTTTGCCCCTTATATTTTTGCGGGTGTTGGCGTTTTTCATTTCGATCCGATGGGTAATTACCAGAACCAATGGGTAGAGTTACGCGACCTTGCAACAGAGGGGCAGGGAACATCTCAAAATCCAACTCAAAAAAAATACAGTTTATATCAACCTGTTATTCCTTTCGGACTGGGATTTAAATTAAGCGTATCAAAAATGATTACCATTGGGTTTGAATGGGGACCCCGCAAAACTTTTACCGATTACCTGGATGATGTAAGCGGAAAATATGTTGACCCTTTTAAACTGGCTGCCGAAAAAGGCGCGATGGCCGCTATTATGAGTAACCGCGCCAAAAACCCCAGCGACTTTCTTAATGACGTTGGTAAACTGCGTGGCAACCCCAATACCAAAGACTGGTACTTTTTTTACGGCTTTGTAATAAGCTTTAAATTAAAAGGAAAACCTAAGGAATGTAAGGGCGCGTTTTAGAAAAACAGTCAGATAAAATTTCAAGCCATCCAACCGGGGGGCTTTTTTTATTTTATGGAATCCCTGAACCTGTGGCATCTTAATGTAAAACAGCATTAAAAAATACATTATATGAAACCACAATTTAAAAAACTGTTTCGTGCCGCAACCATAGGTGCCACAGCTCTTTCATTAGCCGCATGGGTAACCCCGCAGCGCTATTTTACCCTGATGACCGATAATGAATTCATCACCCAACTTAAAAAGAAAGTAAACGCTTATAACGCGGCCTTGCCCGAAGACAGAGTGTATTTGCATTTTGATAAACCTTTTTACGAACCCGGCGATGATATCTGGTTTTCTGCTTATGTGCGCGATGCACAAACCATGAAGGCTTCTACGAAAAGCGATATAGTTCATGTGGAATTATTAAACCCGAAAGGCGGGGTTGAGAAAAAAATAAACATTATTGCAAAGAACGGAAAAGCAAGCGGCGATTTTATATTGGATAAAGAAGCGCTGGGCGGCTTATATAAAATACGTGCCTACACAAACTGGATGAAAAATGATGGCGAAGAAAATTCTTTTGAAAGAGAATTACAGGTACAGGATATCGTACTCCCGAATTTAAAAATGAAACTGGAGTTTGAGAAAAAAGCTTTCGGAGCGGGCGATGAGGTAATTGCCAAACTTGAATTAAATACCAATGAGAACAAACCACTATCCGAATACAAAATAAAATACATTGCTAACCTCGACGGGAAAAAATTTACTGAGAAAGCCGAGGTAACGGATGTGGACGGAATTAAATACATAAAATTTCATTTACCAAAAGAGCTTAAAACAAACGATGGCTTATTAAATGTGATGATTGATTATAATGGCAACACCGAAAGTGTTTCGCGTTCTATCCCCATTATTTTAAACAAAATTAATTTTACCATGTTCCCCGAAGGAGGTGATTTGGTAAGCGGTCTGCAAAGCAATGTGGCTTTCCGTGCCCTTAACGAATTTGGAAAACCAGCCGACGTTGAAGGTGTTGTGCTTACCGAAAAAGGAAGCCAGGTTGCCTCGTTCAGCAGTTATCACATGGGTATGGGAAGTTTTGCGATTAGTCCGCAACCTAAAGAAAAATACATTGTAAAAATCACCAAACCCGAAGGTATTACTGAAACATTTACTTTGCCAGAAACTTTGCCGCGCGGTTATGTAATGAACCTCGACAATTCAAGAGATAATGAAGTTACGGTAAATATTCATTCTACCGAAACGGAAGAATTATCTTTAGTTGCGCAGGAACGCGGAAAAATTTATTACTCAACCGTAGTAAACGCGAAGAAAGGAAATAACAAAATTGTTTTTCCAACCAATAATTTCCCGATCGGCGTTTCACAGGTTACCTTATTTGACTCTAAAGGCATTGAACGGGCGGAGCGTTTGGTTTTTGTAAACAAAGACAAACAACTAAGTATTAACATTGAAACCGAAAAAGAAAAATATTTACCGCGAGAAAAAGTAAAAATGTTTGTCACCGTAAAAGACGAGCGAGGAATGCCAATGCCCGCAAATCTTTCTTTGAGCGTAGTAAACGATCAGCTACTTTCGTTTGTTAATGATAAATCGGGAAACATACTTTCACAATTATTATTGCAGCAGGATATAAATGAAAAAGTGGAAGAACCCGCCTTCTATTTTGATAAAAAAGAAGAGAAAGCGGACAAAGCTTTGGATTATTTATTAATGACAGCCGGTTGGAGGCGTTTTACCTGGGAGAAAGTTTTAGAAAAAGAAATTCCTGCAATTACTTATAATGCCGAGAAAGCGGTCGTGGCAGGAATGGTGCTGGATGCTTATACCGGCAAGCCCATTGTAAATGCGAGCATAAAAATTCCGGGAGGATTGGAGTATAACAGTAATTTGCTCGGACAATTCTCAATGAAGAAAATTGATTTATCCAATCCGGTAACGCTTACTTATAAGGCTCCGGGTTATTCGCAACAAGCGCAATACATTGCGGATTACACGGAGAATTTAAATGTGTATCTGTATCCTGTGCGTTATTATGCGCCACAATACTATAATTACGGAAAAAGATTCCGCAGTAAAAAAAGTGCGGTGGCCGGAAACGGTGGCTGGGGTAAATCTGCGCCGGCAGATGAAGTTGTTGATTTGGCACCTATGGCAATGCCCGGGGCTGTGAATATGGCGAATGCTGAAAATGTACAAATGGCACAAAAAGTAGCCAAAGCCCCGATGGAAAAACAAAAGAAAGAATCTGCACCGAAAGCAGATAAGGCCGGAAAGGATTTATCTAAAGCAGATGAAGATAAAAAGGCACAAGTTGCATCTCAAAGCGGCCCTCCGAAAAAATCAGAAGAAGAAAAAGTACTGGTGGATGATTTACGTGCCAATCATTTTAATAAAGGAGATGTGGATGATAATCAGAATTTAAAACAAGTGATAGTAAATCAATATTACCGCGCCAGAAAATATGCGGTACCTGTATATAAAGCAGATGAAAACGTTGAAACGCGTACTGATTTCCGCAATACAATTTACTGGAACCCCGATGTAGAAATTGGTTATACCGGAAAAAAAACATTGGAGTTTTACGCTTCGGATGATATTACTTCGTTCCGTGCAATTGTCGAAGGTATCGGGACCGATGGAGGCATTGGAAGAACAGAGAAAAATTTCTTCATACAACTTCCTTTTTCAATGCTCACCAAAATTCCGGTTGAAGTCGCTACCGAGGATTTAGTGTCAATTCCGCTTACCTTAAAAAACAATACCAAACTTCCTTTGGGTGGTGCGTTAACTATTTCCGCTCCGGAAGCTTTGAAAGAATTAGTAAAAGTTCCGTTGGTGCAAACTATTATGCCCGGCGTTGCAAAAACAATTTATTTGGATTACAAAGTGCTTGATAAAATCGGTTATGGCGAATTTACCATCACATTCAAAGCTTGTGGCCTGGGAGATGCATTTACACAAAAAATAAAAATCGCACCGAAAGGATTTCCGGTTACTTCCTCTTTCTCCGGACAAGAAGTTGAGAAAGAATTCTCTTTCAGCATGAACAAAGTGGTGAATGGCTCTACGAAAATAATTTTTACTGCTTATCCAAATGTAGTCAGTGATTTAATGAAAGGTGTGGAAGGAATTTTACGCGAACCCGGCGGATGCTTTGAGCAAACTTCGATGAGCGCATATCCGAACGCGATGGTGTTGGACTATTTAAAATCAACCGACAGCAAAGACGATAAAACTTTAGCCTACGCAAATAATCTTTTGGATAAAGGTTATAAGCGCTTAATCACT
>DATMMV010000026.1:0-16403 GCA_035569635.1 Bacteroidia bacterium
ATATTTTATTAAATTTGCCATAGACGTTATGAAAGCCTGTATTAAAGCCATCAGCTATTATCTGCCCGAAAAAATTTATTCGAATGAAGATTTTTTCAAAGAATTTCCGGATGCATTGACAAGCAAAGAAAATCTTCTTAAGATAGGAGTAAAAAACAGGCATATCATTGACCCCGGTGAAACCGCTTCGGATATTGCAGTAAAAGCAGCCGGCAAACTTTTTACAGATCACCAGGTAAAGCCCGAAGAAATTGATTTTTTACTGTTTTGCGCGCAGGAATTTGATTATTACACGCCCACTTCCGCCTGCGTGATACAGGAGCGCTTACATCTGCCCAAAACCTGCGGAGCACTTGACTATAATTTAGGTTGCAGCGGCTTTGTTTACGGGTTAAGCCTTGCCAAAGGGTTGATCGAATCAATCGGTTTGAAAAATGTTTTGCTCCTTACTTCCTCCACTCTCACAAAAAAATTTCATCCGAAAGATAAAAGCTCACTCTTTGTTTTTGGCGACGGTGCAGCAGCTACCTTAATTTCTGCGCGAGAAAATACGGGCTTAGGCCAATTTGTTTTTGGTACCGACGGCGAAGGAAAAAATAAAATTATTGTAAAAGACGGGGGCGCAAGAAATCCCTTAAAAGATTCTTCCACCAAAGATATTACAGATGAATTCGGTAATACAACCAACGATGCTACTTTTTACATGAATGGAACCGGCGTTTTTGTCTTCGGATTGAAAACCGTACCAAAAATGATTCACGATTTATTGGCGAAAGAAAATAAGACCATCAGCGATATTGATTTATTTATTTTTCACCAGGCCAATTTATTTTTGATTAATTCCATCCGCAAAAAACTGGAATTACCAGAGGAAAAAGTTTTTAATTTTATGGAGAACACCGGAAATACCGTATCTTCATCCATTCCGATTGCATTGCACGAAGCATTAAAATGCGGCAGAGCAAAAAAAGGCGATACTGTTTTACTGGCCGGTTTCGGCGTAGGCTTATCCTGGGCAGCCACAACAGTACAATTGTAAAGAATAAAACAAATGGACATAGACGAATTTATTAAAAATTTAGAAGCGGAAATTGAGGAATTACCGCCCGGAACTTTAAAACCCGATACAGATTACCGTAAAGTGGCAGAGTGGAGTTCCATGCACGCTTTAATTGTAATCGCATTTGTAGACATGAATTTTAACGTAACATTAAACGGCGCCGATTTACGAAAAGCGATTACGGTAAGTGACCTCTACAATATTGTTCAGGAAAAATTAAAAAATGTTTAGCGCGGTAAAAAATATTTCTTTTAAAGGATTATCTGCCTGCGTACCAAAAACAACAGCGCGCACGCTCGATTACGATTGGATAAGTGAAGACGAACGCAAAATGTTTATTAAAAATACGGGCGTTGAAGAGAGAAGAGTTGCCAATGGAAAAACCACTACCGCCGACCTCTGCGAAAAATCGGCAAACACTTTACTGGAAAAATTAGAATGGGAAAGAAACAGTGTTGATGTTTTGATTTTTGTTTCTCAGTCGCCCGATTATATATTACCGGCCACAGCTGCAATTTTGCAACATAAATTAGGGTTAAAAAAAACCGCAATAGCCTTTGATATTAACCTGGGTTGCAGCGGATACATTTACGGAATGTATGTTTTATCAAATCTGATTACATCCGGCGCCTGTAAACGCGGGCTACTGATGGCGGGAGATAAATCGACTCTTTCAACTAATTTTAAAGATAAAAGTACTTATCCGCTTTTCGGAGATGCCGGAACGGTTACCGCCCTTGAATATGATGAAAAAGCGGAACCTGTTTTTTTTAATTTATTTACTGATGGAAGCGGCTACGAGGCCATTATGATAAAAGACGGAGCTTGCAGAAATCACATTTCCGAAAAAACTTTTGTTACTCAAAAAATCGAAGAAGGAATTGAGCGCGCACCGAAGCATTTAATTTTAGACGGCATTGAGGTTTTTAATTTTGCACTGAGAGAAGCTGCGCCAAGTGTACAGAATATTCTGGCAGAAAGCGGAACCAAACAGGAAGAAATAAATTATTTTATTTTGCACCAGGCCAACAAACTCATTAACGAAAGCGTTCGGAAAAAATGTAAGATTGAACCGAAGAGAGTTCCCTATTCTATTCAGAAATACGGCAACACAAGTTCCGCATCAGTTCCGTTAACCATGTTGCATGCTATAAAAAACGAACTGGAACAAAAACCTTTGCATTTGCTTTTAAGCGGTTTTGGCGTGGGTTATTCGTGGGGGAATTGCATTTTAAAAACAAATCATGTAACTTGTACTGAAATTTCAGAGCTGGATTGAAAAAATTTTCTTTAGATAATCTCACAATATTAATAACCGGAGCTTCTTCCGGTATCGGGAGATCCTGCGCTGTTGAAGCTTCTTTACAAGGCGCGCATTGCATTTTAGTGGCGCGCAATAAAGCGGAATTAGAAAAAACAGCTTCACTTTGCAAAAACAAAACCGACATTCTTGTGGCGGATTTAACCAATGAAGAGGATGTAAAAAAACTAATCGAGCAAGTGCCCAAACTTAACGGAACAGTCAATTGCGCGGGTATAATCAGTCCACGCCCGGTAAGTTTTTTGAAAAGGAAAAACCTGGAAGAAGTTTTCAATATAAATTATTTTGCAGCCGTACTTCTTACAGCCGGATTATTACATGCAAAGAAAATGCAGGAGAGCGCTTCTTTTGTTTTTATTTCTTCCATCTCTTCTCAACACCCTTATTTCGGCGCCGCGGCTTATGCAAGTTCGAAAGCTGCATTGGAATCGTTCAGCAAAACACTCGCGTTGGAAATTGCCCCTAAAAAAATGCGTTCAAATGTATTGTTGCCGGGCATGGTAAAAACTCAAATGATGCAGGAAACCAAAGAAGCCGTAGGCGAAGAAAATTTTAAAAACTATGAAAAAAATTACCCGCTTGGTTTTGGCGAGGTGGAAGATGTTGCCAACGCAGTTTGTTTTTTACTGAGCACCGAAGCGCGATGGATTACGGGCAGCGAGTTAAAAATGGACGGAGGATTAATGCTAAGCGGAATTAAATAATTTATGAACGAATTTGATTATAGTATCATCATTCCCGTTTACGGCGCAGAAAACGCCCTCGAAAAATTGCACGGAAGTATTTGCGGTTTCTTTGAGGGGAAATATTCGTACGAAATTATTTATGTGGACGACCACAGCACCGACAAAAGTTGGGAGGTTTTAAAAAAAATAAAACAAGCGCATAAGAACACCACGATTATTCATTTCAGTAAAAACTTCGGGCAACATGCCGCTACCATTTGTGGCTTTAAATATGCAAAAGGAAATTTTTTAATTACCATTGATGATGACCTGGAAGTACATCCGCAGGAAATTGAAAAACTGATTGCCGAACAAAAGAAAAGTAACGCTGATGTGGTTTACGGCGAATACAGAAAATTACATAAAGCTTTCTTCCGCAGTATTTTTACGGGTATTTATAAAAGGCTTTCTAAAATGGAGGATAATGAAAAAGGCAAGGGCAGCAGTTTTCGTTTATTAAAAAGTTCTGTTACCAAAAAACTTTCGGCTAATCATAAACATTTTGTTTTCATTGATGAATTATTGCTTTGGTACACACGCAACATGTCGTTTGTTCCGGTGCCTTCCAACAAAAATTACATTGAGAAAAAGCGTTATAAAATGGGGAGTCTTTTTTCTTTAGCGGGAAATGTTATTTTATTTTCTTCCACTTTCCCGCTTAAACTTGTTACGCGCATCGGTTTTCTTTTATTCTCTGTCAATTTTCTCATTGGTATTTACTTCATCTTCAAAAAATTATTTTTAAAAATTGATGTGGCGGGTTACGCTTCATTAATTATCAGTATACTTTTTTCTACCGGCTTAATTATTTTTTGCATAGGTATTCTGGCTCAATATATCAGCCAGGCCATTAAAACTATCAATAACCTACCTGCCTATAACGAGGACGAAGTAATATGTTAACTCTCGAGCAATACGGAGTAAAACTTACACGGCTTACCGCGGATGATATTGAATTGGTAAGGCATTGGCGCAACCGGAACGAGGTTGCCAATTACATGGAATACCGTAATCAAATCACACCCGAAGAACAGGTGAAATGGTTTAAAAGCGTTAACAATAAATACAATTATTATTTCATTATTGAGTTTGAAGAAAAAAAAATCGGCCTCATAAACGCTAAAAATTACAATCCGAAAGAAGGTTTTGGCGAAGGAGGAATTTTTATCTGGGATAAAGATTATATTAACTCATTCGCAGCCGTGTTTGCGACACTTTGCCTGCTTAATTTTTCTTTTTTCGCACTTAATCTTACCAAATCAAAGGCCCGTGTTCTGCGCACAAACGACCGGGCTGTTCATTACAATAAATTAATCGGCTATAAACTTTTGCCGGGGCAGGATGATGTGGAAAATCAATTGTACGAACTTACTTTTGAAGATTACAAAGTAAACGCCACTAAATTAAATAATGCAGCTGTTGCTCTTTGCGAAGGAAAAGGAAATCCGGTTTACAGCGGGGCTGTTTGTGATGAAAATATGGATGAGATAAATAATTTGTTGCTTCAAAATAAAACTAAATAGGAGAAATTCCGGTTTTCAAACTTTCTAACCATTTCTCTTTACTTGCCAATCCTAATAAAAAAGGATCTTCTAAGTTTTCAATTTTGTATTTTGAAATTTCTTGTGCGGTATAACCCCATAATGGATTCGGAATATCAACCATTAAAACAGCGCGTGGTTTATCCGTTTTATTCCATGCTTCATGTTCAAAGGAATCATCAAAGATCAAAAGTTCTCCTTCTTTCCAATATTTTGTTTCGTTTCCTACACGTATTCCGCACAATTTTTCATCGGGTACAATTAATGGCAAATGACATCGTAATTGCATTCGCGAATACCCTTGATGAGGCAAAATGTGCGTATGCGGTTTCATGTACGAGTAGTTACTTGAAATAATTTCAGGAATAGAAAATAATAATTCCGCTGTTTTAGGACAGAGTTGAGCATTACACGGAAATTTCAAACCAAAAAGATTAAAAGAAAAAACTTTCCAGGCCTCTTCCTTTTCGGATTCTACATAACCAGGAAATGTTATCAACCAGTTTTTATCCTCTTTCGTTTTTTCAAGGGCAAGAAACTCTTCTTTTATCTCCGGTAAATGATTCTCCAACGGTTTCAGGAAGGGAAATTCATTTTTATCGTAAAAAAAGTGTGGGTTTTTTTCTGTCTGATTAAAATCATTCATAAGTTCAAAAATAAACTTTATTTTAGTAAAGTCAATAAAGAATACAAATGGGCAAAATGTGGTTCAGTATTTACGATTTCAGTTTTGATTATAAAGGCGATGAAACTCCGTTTACTGACCCCTACTCCTTTAAATGGGCTGTAGAAATTGAAACTCATTACGCGGATATTAAAAAAGAACTGGAAGAATATTTAAACGGCCACGAATTAAAATCTTATTTCAGCGCGTCGATGGTCAGTAAAAAAAACAGCTGGAAAACAATTTCTTTAATAACCTGGGGAATAGAAATGTTTAAAGTAAAAAAACATTTCCCTGAAACATGCGCCATCTTTTCAAAATATCCCGAAATTATTTCTGCATCTTTCAGTATGCTGGAGCCGCACAGTAAAATTATACCTCATTGCGGAGATACTAATGCCATTTATCGTTGTCATTTAGGAATTGATATTCCGGCAGGATTGCCGCTTTGCGGATTGAAAGTAAAAAACGAAAGCAAGGCCTGGGAAAACGGAAAATGGTTTGCCTTTATGGATGCGTACAAACACGAAGCATGGAACGATACAAACAAACCGCGTTATGTTTTTATTATAGATACTGTGCGTGACGAATTTGCCGGCAAGAAAAAATATGTTTGCGCCACAGTGCGCACTTCTTTATTCCTGCAAAAAAGGTTTGGTAAACTAACAAGCATGCCGGTATTTGCAAAAGTATCCGCAACACTATTAAGGCCATTGATGCAAATGGGGATTTTTTTAGTAAATAAATTTAAAGTTTACTGATGGAAAAAATTAAAAAATGGTACTCATTTGCAGAAAGTGAAGTTTTTACCGGTAGTGAACCGCCCTTTTTTGATATAAGCCAAAAGCCCTGGAAAAAATTACTGGAAGAAAATTACGCAGTTATTTCAACCGAGTTAATGCGATTAATAAATAAAAAAGAACCAAACATCATTCCTTATCTCAATCAAACGCTTGCTTCCACTCCCACTTCATGGACCATCTTCCCTTTACGAATGTGGAACAGGCCTTATGAAGAAAATTGCAACAAGGTGCCATTCACTATGCAAATGCTCAGTAAAATCAACGGTGTAACTTCCTGTTCTTTTTCCATTTTAAAACCGCAAACAAAAATAAAACCGCATTTTGGCGACAGCAATGTGATGTATCGTTGTCATTTAACTTTAAAAAGCCCCGGCATGTTGCCTGAAATTGGCTTGCGCGTAAACGGAAAAGAAATCAGCTGGGAAAACGGGAAATTATTTGCTTTTTGCGACGCCCATAAACATGAAGTATGGAACAATACCAAGGAAGAACGTTGGGTTTTAATAATTGATATTTTACGCGAAGAATTTTTATCCGAAGAAAAACAAATCTGCAAAGAGGTAAATGCGACTTTGTGGTGGCAGTTAAAATTTCAGAGATTTTATTTTATAAAACACTTACCAAAATTCAGTCGCAGGTGGTTAATGAAAGCTACAGCAGTGTTTATGAAGTAGTTTCTCTATCTTACAATAGAAACCTGGCCGGCATATTCATGCGCCATTCCAAAAACATCGTTTAGTTTTACTTTCCAAACATAAACATCCTCCTGAACTTCATTACTGCGCCGTGTTCCATCCCATCCTTTATTAGCATCCCCCGTATAAAATATCTGGTTGCCCCAACGGTCAAAAATCCAAAGGTTATACGTATTCAAATCCCAGGCTGTACCTTCCGGTAAAAACTTTTCATTTGTTCCGTCGCCGTTTGGCGTAAAGCAATTTGGTGCATAAAAAGTATAATCAGGCTTTATAATAATTTCTTTGGTGATTGAATCAGCGCAACCATTTGCGTTGGTAACTTCAAGCGTTACCCAATAAGTGCCTTCCTGCGAATATGTATATACAGGATTTTGAATATTGGATGTGATCCCGCTTGCAAGTGTCCAGTCCCAATTGGTAATGTTCGTTCCTATAGACGCGTCTATAAAATTTATGGTATTATCATAAATATCTGTTATAAAAGACGGCGATACATTGAAATCAGCAATAGGTTTCGGAAAAACATGTATTAAATTGTTAATGGTGGTTGAGTCTTTACATCCCATTTGCGTAACCCCGCTCAATGTAACATTATAGTTTCCGGAAACCGTATAACAATGCGATGCATTTATACCAATACCGGTTGATCCGTCACCGAAATTCCAGAAGTAAGAAACTATATTATTGCCCGGAACATTTGTTGCAACTCCTGCAAAAACACTGCAAACCGGTTGGCAGCCTGAAGCAGGATTTGCCCCGAAACTTATTACGGGAATAGGTGTTACAATTACTTGCCCGGTTGCAGTTACCGGTGTCGGGCAACCATCCGTTACCGTTAATGTGTACACGGTACTTACCGTAGGATGCACCGTAACAGGATTTGAGCTAAGATTACCGGGGTTCCATACATAAGTAACATTGCCATGCGCGTTTTGCACTGTAGCTGTGAGTGTAGCCGCACCTCCCGCACAAACCGTATCATTGGACGTTACTGTTACTGCTAAAAGCGGTAGCACATTTATAGTTGCAGTATCGGGTGCCGACGGACAACCTTTGGAATCGGTTGCTGTAACGGTATAAGTTGTATTTGCAACCGGAGTTACCGTAATTGAAGAAGTGGTTGCACCTGTATTCCATGAATATCCGAAGGGAGCACCATTTCCGCCGGATGCGGATGCTGTTATAATAGCAGGCTGTCCGTTGCAAATTGAAAAACCGTTTGCAACAACTGTTACAGGAGTAGGCGGTTGCGTAACATTTACAGTAGTTGTATTCTGACAACCGCTTACATTATCAGTAACCAAAACAGTATAAGAACCTGCTGTTAAAATCATTCCGGTAGCGGAAGTGTTTCCGCCTGTAGGTTGCCATTGGTAATTATAATTTCCTGCAACCGAAGGTGTAGCTGTTGCACTTCCGTCATTTCCATTATAACATTTAACCGGCGTTGAACTGATACTAACAGTAAACGGCGCGGTTGATGCGACAGTGACAGTTGATGTTAACGGACAATTATTGGCATCGGAAATCGCAACGGTGTAATTTCCTCCTGTAAGTCCGGTTGCGTTTGCCGCATTTCCTCCGGTGGGAGTCCATACATAATTATATCCTCCTGTACCACCATTAACGCTTACGCTTGCAGTTCCGTTTGCTTGTCCGCATGAAGCCGGCGTGCTGGTTATAGTGGCAGTGAGAGCTGTTGGTTGTATAATCGTAATTGTATTTGTTACTGTACACGCATTAGCATCAGAAACTACAACTGTATATGTTCCCGCGGGTAGAGAATTTGCAGTTGCATTATTTCCTCCTGCAGGCGACCATGTATAAGTAATTGCACCCACACCCCCTGTAACACTCGCTGTAGCACTTCCTGTACTGGCACCAAAACATGTTACACTGGCAGATGTTACGGTTACTTGCGGCCCTGCACCATTGGCAACTGTAATTGTTTGGGTTGACGTACATAAATGTATATCAGTAACAGTTAAAGTATAATTTCCCGGCGCAAGATTTGAAGCTGTAACTCCATTACCACCAGTTGGTGACCATATATATGTATAGGGACTCGTACCACCCGTAACAGAGGAAGCTGTTGCCGTTCCGTTATTACCACCACAACCTGCAGGTGTAGCGGTTAATGTTATAACTATAGGGGCAGGCTGAGTAATATTTACTGTTGCCGTTACCGGACAACTGCCTGCATCACTTACCGATACCGTATAATTTCCCGGAGATAAGCCTGTGGCTGTCGAGGCGTTCCCCCCACTTGGTGACCAGGTGTAACTAACCGGAGTCAATGCGGAAGTTGTGGTTACTGTTGCGCCGCCATTATTTCCGCCATTACAACTTACATTTGTGAAAGTTGTAACTGCTGCTGTCATAATATTTACAACTTTCTTTATTGTATCAGGCGGATTGCATGCACCTCCTGAAGCGATTAATGTTACCGTATAAGAACCCGGGCCACTAAATGTATGTGAAGGATTTTGAGAAGCTGATGTATTGGAACCGCCGGAAGCGGGATCACCAAAACTCCAGGCATAGGTATTTGTTGGGCACGCGTTGGGTGTTGCTGAGAAATTTAATCCGTTAACTCCCGCACAGGTGGTAGTGAATGTGGCTGAATTCTTAATACCATCAGAAACTGCCACCGAATCAAAAGATAAACCATCAAAATCATTACAGGTGTAACCCGCACCAAAAGTGAAACGCAATAAAACATTTGGCTGTCCGGCACATCCGGTTAAACAATGTTCTGCCGTAAGCCAATGGCCCGGACCATTACCGCCCACACAATTTACACCGGGATTACTGGGATCCCATCCTACGCCACCTACTTGTGTATTGCCACACCAACCATGTTTAGAAGTTACAAATCCGGGAGGATTGTTTAAATAATTTATACCAGGATAATTATACCAATTTTGTGTATTGCAATCATTCGGTTCAGGAATCGGGTTCGCATTTGTGCCATTGCATGTTCCTACATCAATCCACGTAGTTCCTCCGTTTAACGAATATTGCAAATTACCTCCGTCAAAATGATACTCGCATTCGTAAAACAATTTAAATTTAATGTGCGGGTACTGTAAATTTGTAAAATCAAAGCAGGGGCTTACTACATAACCCTGCTCCCAGAATTTATAAAATGCCCCGGAAAGGCCTCCTACATTCCAGCATTTGCTGCCACTACCGGCACTATGGATTGCATAAGTATGGTTGGGAGCTCCCCAGGTCCAATCTGCTGTTGTACATGTCGCGTTAGGAACAGAAACAGCAGTCCACGCTGGTACAGTTTCAAAATCCTCTACGTAAGGAAATGTATTTACACATTGTGCTTTTGCGGTATTGAAAGAAAAAATAAATACAAGCAATGCACCTAATACACCGATGAAAATTGAGTCTTTTGTTTTTTCCATTCTAAAGCTTTTTTAAAAGCTTTAAAAAATGGTTAAGGATTATTCAGGAGGAAAAAACCAACCGGTTTAACTGAATTCCCTTAGGATGTTCACTTTTTAAAGATTGATACAAATTTAGCAAGGCTAATTTAAAGCAATTTTACCAAATGGTTATCATTTTTTTTGTTAAAAGTGCTGAACGGTTAATTTTATGTATGAGCAGGGGAACTATTTAAACAATTTATAAACAAATGCGGGTTTACTAAAGAATTGGAAAGTATAAAAATTGTATCCGTCCTTCCGGGAGCGCCATAAAATTATTTTCAATTAATACGACCTGAGCAAACTATCCAGTTTATGCTTAAAAACACGGGTAAAAGCTAACTTACCGGCATTGTTTAAGTGATGGCAATCAAAAAACAAATCAGGCCTTTGCGCATAAAAGTATTCAAAATCCAAAACCGGTATATGTAAATTGCGGATAAGCATTTCCGGCGGACGGTTATTTATTTGCAAAGCCGTACTGTCTATCTCGTTTTTAATCACATCAAACACCTGCTGCATTAAAGGGTATTTTATAACGACCGGCTTTATATTATACTCTTTGCAAAGCACGATTGTCTTTTTTAAATAATTTATAGAGGTAGTAAAAAATAAATTCTCTCTTTTATCGGAACACATTAATTCATTTTGCATAAAGTTACGTGCGTTGGCCGTTTTTTCTTCGGTGCTTCTTTCTGTAAAGGTTGCTTCACCCTTTTTTTGACGGTTTTTACCTGCCAGATTAAGCGCATATTGCCAGTCGGAATAAGGAAAAAGTTTTATTTTCAAATACCGATAATACTCGCTTACAGGTTCATCGCGCATTTCTCTGATATCACTAATACCAACGAGCGAATAATAAAAAAAATTATTTGTCCGGAAATAATTAAAACCTTTTGTGTAAGTGGACAAATCACATTGAAGTAAAACATACTTTGGCCTTACCTGATAATTCTCCAAACAATATTTTAGTTTGAAATAGGTAAACATGTTATTCTCTCCGTAAAAAGCCAGGCTGAAAGTACTGTCCAAACCCGGAGCGTTAATACTTCGTTCAGCATGTGAGTCGCCGATTAGCAAAATTTTAATCACTTTGCTGTTTTTTTTGCAGGCCGCCATTTGTTGCAACAACGGGTTTTCTTTCTCTGCAACCCGATAAAAAACAACATAGAGAATCAAGTGTGTTATTATACACAGAATTAAAAAAATTACTATTTTATTTTTTAAAGGCATTAAAACTGAAAATATTGAAAAGTTACATCGGGCCTTGCACTAACCAAAAGTAAAATAAAAAGGACAGTCACATAAGCAAAAATCCGTGTGTAGGGATTTTTCATTAATTCAAAACAATGCCCTCCTCCGCTTGCCTGGAACATTTGCATAAATTCAAGTACCAAAATAGTACCTGCAATAAAAAGATATTTTACTATTCCTAATTTAGCCTCACCACTAGTGAATAAATGTCGAAAGATATAAATAGCATCGTTCATGGTTTCGGTACGGAAAAAAACACAGACAGAAGCAAACATTATAATTATGGCCACATAACTCATTATTTTTAGCAAATACCAACGAGTTGCTGAACGGAATTTATTTACGAGTTTTAATCGACTGCCTTCCGTTATAAGATCAATTAAAACCCAGGCAAAGGACAAAATAGCAAAGCATATATAATTGAACGTGATGCCGTGCCAAATGCCGCTGATTAAAAATATAATAAAAAGATTTAAAAAAGTACGCATTTTCCCCTTTTTATTTCCACCTAAGGGGATATATATATACTCTTTAAACCAAGTTGACAAAGTAGCATGCCACCGTAACCAGAATTCGCGGCAATTCTTAGAAAAGAAGGGTTTATTAAAATTAAACGGTAATTTTATGCCCAAACATTTTGCTGAGCCAATGGCAATATCCGAATAGCCGGAAAAATCAGCATATACCTGGTAAATAAAGGCGATTGAAAGAATGATTAAATCGAGGCCTGTAAACTTCTCAATATTACTGTAAGCCGGGTTAATGATAAGTGCCAGCGTATCAGCAATGGCAATTTTCTTAAAGAAGCCCCATAAAATTAATTTTCCTCCCTCAATAAAATTTTCCGCGTTAAAATTTCTATTTTCTTTTAATTGCCCGATGATATTATGCGATTTTTCGATTGGCCCTGCGATCAATTGCGGAAAAAAACTGACCGACAAGGCATAATACAACAAAAAAGGTTCAGGTTCGTATTTGCGTTTATACACATCAATACAATAACCGACTGTTTTAAATGTGTAAAAAGAAATACCAACAGGAATTAATAATTTTTGGGCGCTCCACCCCGGCCAGTTCATTATATCTACATCAATAATGTGTACATATTTAAATAAAATAAATACAACGAGATCGAGCAATAAACCGGTAAGGAAAAAACCCAATTGCGCATTTTTTGTTTCAGCTTTATAACAGTAACGCGCGCAAATAAACGTAATTATGGTTGTAAAAATCATCAGGGCCACAAAACCGAACCCAAAAAAGGAATAAAAAATATAGGAGGTTAGTAATAAAAAAAAATTTCTTAAGTTTTTTCCTAAAGTAAAGTACAACAACACGCTTGCCAACAAGAAACACAAATATGGAAAGGAAGCAAAGTTCATTAGGTTATTTCTTCTTTAAAAAAACAAACCGCATACCCACCGGTAAATTATAGTACATTTTTTGCTTTAATAAATACATTTGCATTTTCCATTCATAAAAACTTTTCCTGAGTCTCCAGCCCCATTTACCCATAGGTTTAGGCTGCTTTTTTGCATAGCCGAATTGGTTTGCCATATTATAACAAATATAATCCAGAATTGAATTTTCCTCTTCGCTTAATTCCCTTTCGTGAGCGTTTATACGTGTGGTATTTATGTCACTTTCTAAATTACCGTGCATTTGCATGACCTTATCAAATTTTTCGCCGCTGGTATTTTCTTTAAGATGTTTTTTCATCTCACCGGCTTTTTCTTTGTAGTTAAGCATCTCTTCCTTAAAACCAATGTCCAAATAAATGAATAATTTTTGCAGAGTTTCTTTCGGAGTACTTACCAAATCCTCATAACGTAAAATATACATTTGTAATTTACGCAGCGCGGCAGTTTTAAAAATAGTCTCGTAGTAAAAATTCCACGAAACACCCAGTTCAAAAACAGAAGTGGGTTTGTATGCATATTTTTTGCGCGACAAGACATTATCTTTATAATTTCTAACCAGAATAATATATTTTGCGTCAGGAAAAAGTTCATGCAAGGTTGATGTATGCAGGGAATATACCGGGTTTTTATCCACTAATAAAGAAACGTTTTTTTTTTGTCCGGCAAGTGGGTAATTAAGATAAGTCAACTTACAAACGTTTACAAAATTTTTATCCGAAGAATTTTTTATATCTTCTCTTATTTTTGCGGCCGGCACCCAAATACTTGGCTCTGTATGAAAATTATACTTAAACAAATTCATAAAATCATTTACAACAGCGGCATTATCAAAATTTTTATCTTTAAATGATTTCGCAGCAAATAAAACAAATTCATTTTCGGGTGTAGAAATGACTTCAGGATGAGAGTTAAGCATATTGGTAAGTAAAGTGGTGCCGGAACGACCCATACCAATCATAAATGCAATTGCCGGTAATTTATTTTTGTTTGGCGTATCCAAGCTTTGTATAAACTTTTTTTAATCGTTGCAATTTTATTTCCGAACTCATGTAATAAATAAGACGCTCTTTCAGAATTTCTTTTTTCGCTTTCAAGTAATAAGAAAAATATTTTGAAGAAGTTTCCGTTTTCCCAATTGGTTTATAGCCAAATTCCTTTCCTAATTCCCCACAAATACTGTCGCAGGCAATTATTTCTTCCTCCGTTAAACCTGTTTTCCATATATCAAGCCTCTCTTTATTAACAGGTTTGCTCAAATCCTTATATTTTTTCCGGAAACGCTCTTCGTGGCCCTCGGGTATCGTATGTTCTTCTTCTTTCACTCCTTTGTACTGAGAATTTTCATCTTCGCCTAAATCAATCTCTTTCACTCCCAAAAACGCAAATATTTTTTTCAATTGGCCAGTGCTGTTTTCCACGAGATCTTCATATTTAACCACCAAAACTTTTTCTTTATTCGCACGCATAAAACTAAGCACCCTTTCATTAAAAAAATTCCAAAGCCAGGCATTCAGTTTTATTTCGGGTGATTTTAAATCAACATTCTCTTTACGCGATAAAACATTGGCGCGGTAATCCCTTACAATGTAAATAAATTTTGATTTTGTGAACGCAGCGCTGATTTTATCCGCGAACAGGGTGTACGAAGGGTTTTTATCTGCCAACAAAACCGCTTCGCTTTTATCCATGCCATTCACCTTAAAATTAGCGTAAATAAAATTACACAGCTCTGCATAGGTCACTGTTTTCGCTTTCACAAAGTTTTTTGTTTTTTGTTTTACTTCTTCCACGTCAAAACTCCAGCCTGCCCAAGGATGTGTATATGAAAACCATTTTATCTGTTCAAACATCAACTCAATTTCTTCTTCAGTAAAATGGATTTTGTTTTTATACGCGTTCAAAAAGAAAATTAAAAAAACTGCTTCTGGTGTAGCGTGTATCTGCGGATGATGATTAATTAATGTGCTCAGCAATGTGGTGCCTGATCTGCCCATGCCGATAATAAAACATATTTCTTTTGGAACTGGCATCTTTTACAAATTGTTTTTTATAAACTCAATCAATTTATTTACTGATTCTTCCACACTTTCTCTGTCGGTATACAAAACCAGCGCGGGCTTTTCCGGAATTTCAAAAGGATCATTGACTCCCGTAAGGTTTTTAATTTTATCGGAATGCCCCTCCGGTAAAAATGCTTTTTTATAGAGTCCCTTGGTGTCACGCTTTTTTAATTCATCCATACTGCAATTAATAAAAACGGTTTTTACATTATCGTATTTTCCGGCTATTTCCCTGCGTACTTCTTCGTAAGGATTAATCGCACAAATAATTGCAGTGATATCGTGATTAGAAAAAGTATGCGCAATAAAAGCAAGTCTGCGTATATTTTCCATTCGGTCGGCCTTATTGAAACCAAGGTCTTTGCAAATAAAAGCCCGGTACTCGTCGCCATCAATGATTTCGACAGGAATATTCAATTCTTTCAGCCTCTTTTTAGCTGCCAGAGCAATCGTAGTTTTACCCGCCCCCGATAAACCGCAAAACTGAACAATCATTTATAATTGAATATGGCTACAAGATAAAGAATATCTTTGTAAGGAGTAAAATACCATGACACATAAACAATAGTTAAAAATACGTTTCAATACCAATTATAAAGAAAGTGACACCCTGTCAAAGAGTGTTAAAATACAAAATCAAAACAGGTATATAATAGATGTGGCTTATAAAGGGCGGGCATGAGGTAACATCAGCTCCATTTAAAATCCCCTATGTGTTCTTTGTGGTTTAAATAATTACTAAATTTGCCGCTTAATTAATTAGTGAGCTATATAGTTAGTGAGTTATTATTTAAAAAATCAACAATTCTTTTAATCTATAATTCTATAGCTGAACAATTCAAAAACTGAATATATGAAAGGACCCGTTTCTAATTTTATCGAGCACCACTACCGCCATTTTAACGCAGCTGCTTTAATGGATGCCGCAAAGGGATACGAAAAACACCTGGCGGAAGGAGGCAAAATGATGGTTACCCTTGCAGGCGCTATGAGCACTGCCGAGTTAGGAATTTCTCTGGCAGAGATGATTCGTAAAGATAAAATCGCAATCATTTCTTGTACAGGTGCAAATCTTGAAGAAGATGTGATGAATTTAGTAGCGCACTCCCATTACAAACGCGTACCAAATTACCGCGACTTAACACCGAAAGACGAGTGGGATTTATTAGAAAATCATTTTAACCGTGTTACTGATACTTGTATTCCTGAGGAAGAAGCATTTCGTCGTTTACAAAAACATTTGGTAAAGCAATGGAAAGATGCTGAAGCAAAAGGCGAAAGATATTTTCCGCACGAGTTTTTATACAAAACGGTTTTAAGCGGGGATCTAAAACAGTATTACGAAATTGATCCTAAGGACAGTTGGATCGTGGCTGCTGCCGAAAAAAATATTCCTATTGTTTGTCCGGGTTGGGA
>DATMMV010000027.1:0-4170 GCA_035569635.1 Bacteroidia bacterium
ACAGTGAAAGTAAAATTGATGCAATGGTAAAACTTGCGGATTGCTATTTGCAAATAAAAGATTACCGCAATGCAGAATTATTTTATAAAAAAGCAATTGAGTCGGGAAAGGTTGAAACCAGTACGCATTACAATTACGCAACGGTTTTAAAAAACAACAATCATTACCCGGAAGCGCTTGATGAGTTTAATAAATATTTAGCTTTAAGCCCGAATGATGAAAAAGCAAAAAATGCAATTAAGTATTGCAGAGAAATTAAGGCATGGCAATCTTTACCAAAAGAATATGAGGCTGTTAATCTTACCGAAATAAATACCGTTAAATCAGAATTTTCTCCGGTTGTTTATGAAGGTAAATTGGTTTTTGTGTCAGAACAAAACCCCGATATTATTAATTATGAGCAGTATGATTTTAACGGTAAGCCTTACCTCAATGTGTTTTTTACCGAACTTAAGAATGAAATTCCAACTTCTTCTAAAAAAGCTTTTTCAGGTAAAATAAATACAAGTTACCACGATGGCCCTGTTTGTTTTAATAAGGAACAAAACATACTTTATCTTACCCGGGTAAATTATATAGTAAATAAAAAAAATAAAAACTTTGTAAACCGCGCTAAACTGTATATTTCTGAAAAAAGTGGAAAGTCGTGGAGCACTGCAAAACCTTTTACTTATAATTCTGATGATTATTCTGTGGCTCACCCGAGTATTTCAGAAGATGGCAGTAATTTATTTTTCAGCAGTGATATGCCCGGTGGTTTTGGCGGAATGGATATATGGGTTTGTAAAAAGGGAAAAGACGGATGGGAAAAACCTGTTAATCTTGGCCCGGATATAAACACACCCGGTAATGAGGAATTTCCATTTGTACGTAAAGACGGTATGTTGTTTTTTTCTTCAGACGGGTTGGCAGGTTTTGGCGGGATGGATATTTTCAGCTGTAAGCAAATAGCGGGAAAATGGATTTTAAATCGTAACGAAGGATTGGGTATAAACAGTTTCGCTGATGATTTTGGTATTTACTTTATTGATAACAGCAAAGGGTATATTTCTTCAAACCGCGATGGAAGCGTAGGTTCGGATGATATTTATAAGTTTACTTTTTCGGCTAAACTTATTTCTTTAGATGGCACCGTTTTAAAAAGCCAGGATATATTTGACCCGGTTAAAAATATAAAAGTGTTCCTTGAAGATGAAGGCGGAACGCATATTAAAGATACGCGTACAAACGACGCAGGTTATTTCAGGTTTGATAATCTTCCGCCGGATAAAAAATATATGGTTAAGATTGATGAAACCGACGTGGCTTTTAACGGACAAAAACATTTTTATTACGCGGATTCCCATAACCAGATTATGCGCGTTACTGTAGTGAATGAAAAAGGAGAAAAACATGTTTTCAGAAATTTACCTGTTGATGGAAACTCTTTGCCTGAGTTGACTATTCCTGATGATATTACTTTGGGTGGTAATTTATTGTATGGAGAAAACCCTTCCAGTCCCGTTGCCAACAAACAAATTACTTTGAAAGACGGAAGCGGAAATGTTATTGAGCAGGTGACTACCAATGCTTTCGGTTCTTTTGTTTTTTCTAAGCTTCCGCCTGATGAAAATTATATATTAGAACTTTCGGAATTGGATGGCTCGCTTCCGGCAGATGCAAAGATCATTTTAACGAATAAAAGTGGTAAGGAAATAAAAGTTGTGCGGGCAGATGCTAAAGGCGGATTTAAATTCAGTCTTCTTTCATCAGACAATACGACTATTAATGAATTAAAAGTAAGCGACTCAGATTTATTGATGGACCTTACCGGTAAACTTCTGGGGCAGGATAAGGTATCTCTTGAGGGGGCTAAAATTTACTTAATGGATGAAAAAGGAAATCCGGTAGATACCGTATTAACCGATGAAATCGGAAAATTTGAGTTTAAGAAATTGGAGGCGGGAAGAAATTATATGGTGAACATTGATGAAAATGATGCGCGTTTAAACGGAATGGATAAAGTATTCATTGCCGACCTGAAGGGAAGTGTGGTTCGCGAGCTTATACGGAATAAACTTAAAGGATTTTCTTTTAACCTGTTGGAGAGCGAAAAAACAATCTTAAAACAGATTTATGTTGACGACCCCTGGCTGGAAGTATTGGATTTAAAGAATAAAAAGGGCAACGAGCAAATTACCATTGTAGAGAATGTTTATTATGGACTGAACGAATTTAAATTTAATGATGATGGCCGGCGTGTGATGGATAAAGTGGTACAGATTATGAAATCGAACGCCAATTTGAAAATAGAAATCAGTTCGCATACCGATTCAAGGGCGGCGGATAAATTTAATCTGACTCTCTCGCAAAAACGCGCGAAATTTGCGGTAGATTATATAATTTCTAAAGGAATTGAAGCAAAACGATTAAGCGCCGTCGGTTACGGAGAAAGCAAACTCATAAATAAGTGCGGTAACAATGTTACCTGTACGGAAGAGGAGCATGCCCAGAACAGGCGTACCGAGTTTAAAATTATAGATACCGCGAAAAAGTAAAGAGAAGGTTTAGTCGGCCAGGAGGAGAGAATAGGCTTTTCTTAGAGCCGGACTTTGCTTGGAGAAATTAGTAAGAGATAGTTTATTGTTTTTTTGTTTTTCCGCGTAAGTAATTTTACTGAAACTTGTGTTATTGTTTAGTATTGAACCGCAATGGTGTTGTCGTACAAAATCGGTAAAGTCGCCGATTTCTTCAGAGATAATCACATTAAGGCCGCAAGCGAGATATTCTGCAAATTTTACAGGGGAAGCCACTTTATTTGTAATACTTTTTTCGCGTATTAGTAATCCGTAATCCGCAGCGTATAAAATATTTTTTACTTCGTCGGGCTTTACCCATTTTGTAACAATACGGTCTGCGTATTGCTTAAATGTTTTTGATTGGTTGGGAATTTTGTTGGATAGAAAAATAAGTTTATAGTTTTCATTTTTTGAAAATGTTGAAAAAAGAAATTCATCCACCAATTGAAAGGATTGCCATCCGGCTGAGGAACCCGAGTAAGCCAAAATAATATCACTTTCTTTAAAACCAAGATTTGTACGTAATTCTTTTATTTTTTCTTCGCCCGGAAGTTGAGTGATAAAGGATTCACTGAGTGTACAAGGAACAATAACTATTTTTTCTGAAGTAAAGTTATATTGAGTTTTCCACCATTCAACAAGTTTTTCGGATACAGCCAATTGAGCATGGCTCTTTGCAAGGGCTTTTTCTTCAATTTCGGCAATTGATTTTTTTACGGTATCATTTTGCACCACTTGATATTCGGTAAGTTCGGCCTTGTAAGCTCCGCGGGCATCGAAAATTACTTTTTTTACTAGCCCCGGTTTTTTAAATGATAATGCCATGTTACAGGCAAAAGGCCCCCGCGCCCAGATTTTTTTTTCTCCCGTAAAAAGACATACAAAAAATAATGAGAAAGTATTCAGTTTCCAGAACTGCGCTTTTGGAAACATGGGAAGTATGATTGAATTTTTGCAGTTTGATTTTATGAGCCTTCGTTGTTCAGAATAATTACGGATAGAAACGAGAGCAACTAACCTTGTTTTGCAACTGAATTCTTTTTCAAAAAAGGAACAAACGTCAATTACCTGACTTTTGTAAATGCCCGAATAGGAATCGTTATAGGTAAGAAAAATCATACTTTGGCAAGTACTTCAAAAATACGTTCGGTTGCATGGCCGTCCCACAAGTCAGGTATAGTTCCTTTTTTATAAGTGCCTGTTTCAATCTGCCGAATGTATTTTTCAATTTCTTTTATATCAAAAGGTACAAGTGTATTGGTGCCGATAGCCGATGTTACAGGCCTTTCGGTGTTATTACGCAAAGTAAGACAAGGAACTTGTAAAAAAGTGGATTCTTCCTGTATCCCGCCACTGTCTGTAATAATATAACGGCAATCTTTTATAAGCTTCTGAAAAGCAAAATAATCCAGCGGCTGTGTAATGATTAAATTTTTATTTTTTGTAAGCAGCTCATATAAATCGAAATTTTTTAAATTATGGATTGTCCGGGGATGTATAGGAAATATTGCTTTGTTGTTTTGAGTTATTATTTCAAACAAGTGAATTAGTTTCTTCAACCCCTCTTCAAAATCTACAGTTGCGGGACGGTGTATGGTTGTTAAAACGAATT
>DATMMV010000028.1:0-32180 GCA_035569635.1 Bacteroidia bacterium
ATGGCAAAGATTCTATATCACCTACTGTTCCGCCAATTTCAGTAATTACGAACTGAAATTTCCCGGTTTTGCCCAGTGTTTTTATGCGGTTTTTAATTTCGTCGGTAATATGCGGGATAACCTGAACAGTTTTTCCTAAAAATTCGCCTTTACGTTCTTTTTCAATTACCGATTGGTAAATGCGGCCCGTGGTAACGTTATTTGCTTTAGAGGTGGGAACATTTAAAAAGCGTTCGTAATGCCCAAGGTCCAAATCTGTTTCAGCGCCGTCATCAGTAACGTAACATTCTCCGTGTTCGTATGGGTTCAGAGTTCCCGGGTCGACGTTTATATAGGGGTCTAATTTCTGGATTGTAACCGTATAGCCACGAGCCTGAAGCAATTTAGCCAACGATGCAGAGATGATTCCTTTTCCAAGTGATGAAGTTACGCCCCCGGTAACAAAAATAAATTTGGCGTTGTTTGGCATACAGTTTTTTCTTTATATATCCTGAAATTTACACAAGAAAAGTTTTTAAAAACTGTATGCAAAGATAGAGTTTAAAGCAAAGCAAAAAAAATTAAGTATTAACAAATCCCGCAATACCGATAATTATACCGTTATGGAAACACAAAGGCTTTAGCTCTTAAGCCCTGTCATTAAACATGGTTTAGATACCTGAACTCTGTTTATTATTACCGCTCATCCCTAAGCCATTGACTTTCAGTTCTGTTATAACTACATTGTGCTCTACAAACCAACAAACAAACCTCACAATGAAAAAATCTATCCAATTACTGATAGCTTTAGCCCTTGTAACAAGCATGGCTTTTGCTAAACCTGTAACCCCGGCAGACGCACAAAAAGTAGCAGAGGGTTTTATGAAGCAAGTTGCAATGGGGAAATTTGCAGTCGGGCTGACACTTAAATATACTGAGATTTCTAAAACCGGAACTCCTCTTTATTATGTTTTCGGTTTTCCGACAACGGGTTTTATTATTATATCGGCCGATGATGCAGCGCATCCGATTATCGGTTATTCAACAACGGGTAATTATGTAACGCCAGATAAAAATTCAACCATCGGCCATTGGATGGAGATCAGAAAAAAAGAACTCGCTTCGATACCCGTACTAAATGCTCAGCCAAATAACGAAATCAACCGCGAGTGGGCCGGCGATTTTACTACAGCTGCAAGTTACAGACAAGGAAATCAAAGTGTAGCAGCAAGTGTTGCTCCTTTATGTCAAACAACCTGGAACCAAAATGGTGGAGGCGGTGTTCCATACAATAATTTATGTCCCGGTGGTTCGGTTACGGGTTGTGTTGCAACAGCTATGTCGCAAATCATGAGATTCTGGAGTTACCCTGCTATGGGTACAGGCTCGAGCTCTTATACTGCAGGTTCTTATGGTACTTTATCCTGTAATTACGGTGCTACAACTTACAACTGGTCTAATATGCCGTTAAATTCCTCAAATGCTGACGTGGCTCTGATTTCATACCAAACCGGTGTAAGCGTTGAGATGAACTACAGTCCGAGCGGTAGCGGTGCTTATGTTATTACGGGTGATAATCCTGTTTGCGCACAAGCTTCTTTTGTAAATTATTTTAACTACGACCCGAATACGATCCAAGGTTTATACAGATCAAGCTACACAGATCCGAACTGGATTGCTTTACTTGAAAACGAACTTACAGCAGGCAGGCCTGTACAATACGTAGGCAGCGATCCTAATCAGGGCGGGCATACCTGGGTATGTGATGGTTTTGACGCGAGTAATAATTTTCATATGAACTGGGGTTGGGGCGGATCCGATGATGGCTTTTTCTCTATTAATAATTTACTCACAACAAACGGTGGCTTTAACCCATCACAAAATCATGAGGCGCTTATCGGTATTCAACCAAAAGTTACGGTGGCTGTTGACGCGGGTATTCCCTCCATCACTTCTCCTATCGGAACTATTTGCGGTTCTTCAATTTCTCCGGTTGTTACTGTAAAAAACTTTGGCGCTACCACTTTAACTTCTTGCGTAATTAATTACAAAGTTGATAACGGCACTGTTCAAACACAAAACTGGAGCGGTTCTTTAACGAACGGCGCAACAGCAACCGTTAACCTTCCAACACAAACAACTACAGCGGGCACACACACTTTAAGTTGCTACACTAGTAGTCCTAACGGAACTACGGATGGCAATCCTGCAAACGATCTGTGGACGGCTAATTTCAGCACAAATCCTTCCGGATTAGCGTTGCCATTGGCAGAAGGTTTTGAAAGCAGCGCGGCACTTCCGGCAGGCTGGACTTTATATAACCCCGACGCGGATGCTGCCTGGCAGGTTGTTACAACCGTTGCGCACACCGGTACAAATTGCATTGGTTTTAATAATTGCAATGGAGACGGTGCTACAGACATGACCGGCAGAAAAGATAAATTTATTACAACAACTTATAACTTCTCTAACGCCTCTTCGGCTACTTTAAGTTTTGATGTGGCTTACGCGGTGCTTACTTATTCCGGAACAACTTATAACGACGCGTTAAATGTATACGCATCTACAGATTGCGGTGTTACCTGGAATTCTATTTACGCTAAATCAGGCGCTACATTGGCAAGCGCTCCGGGTTATACATCAATTGCAAGTTGCTGGACTCCCACATCGAGCAGTTGGCGCACGGATGTGGTTAACTTATCTTCTGTGATCGGGCACTCAAACGTAATGTTTGCCTGGGAAAACGTTTCGGCATGGGGCACCTGGATTTATGTGGATAACATTAACATCAGTTCGATGACAACAGGTATTGCTACACACAATAACAACGGATTTAATTTATATCCTAATCCTGCCAGCGGTTCATTTACTATTGAAAGCGGACACAGCGGTAAAATTACTTACGCGGTTTACAGCATGAGCGGACAAGAAGTAAAAAACGGTTCGGTTAACAACAAAGAAACAATTTCTACAAGTGATATGGCAGGTGGAATTTATTTTGTAAAAGTAATCGACGGCGGCAATACTTACATTAAAAAATTAGTTGTTTCTCAGTAAAATAAGTTTTTAGTTTAAAAGCCCTTCCGAATGGAGGGGCTTTTTATTTGAATTATTTTATACTTTTATTCCACCGATAACTTTCACTCCATAGGTAAAAGGCGGTTACCTTTTCTTCGTTCTTTTTCATCCAGTCTTCAATATAGTTTTCGCTACTGCGGTAAGAGTTAATGATGTAGGCAAAAGTTTCGAGATGGCCTTTTGCGATCATCTCTTTGTAATACGGTAAGTAATAGTTCTGAAAAAAAATATCTTCCTTTTCTATCTTATCTTTTTTATCCTCACTCTTTTTATCTTCCTTCCTTTTTCCATCGCATATCTCAGTGCATTTTTTAACAAATAACTCTACATTATTTTTTCCTTTTATAGTATCATTTAACGAACCTGTAATGTCAGACAGCATCGCACCTAATAAATCGGCCATGGAATTTTCTCTTTTAAAAATAGCCTTTCCGTTTTCATCTCTTATCGTATAACTATCCATATAAGAGGTAGAAACTCCCCCTCTTTTAGAAACCATTGTAGTACCGGTTTTTAGTCCCATTTTATACATAAGCACAGGCAGAAGTGATTTTGCGCGCGAATCTTCATTTTCTAAAGTTAAAAAACGCAATGCAGAAAAAATACTAAGATTTAATTTATCACCTGCATGCGTGGTAACCGCAATATAAAAATGTGCGTCTTCATTCAGGGAATCTACACGTACGGCACTTTCAAAATTCCATAAAGCGGTATCATAATTTCCCTGTGCGAATTCCTTTTTTCCGTACCCGTATAGTAATTGCGAAAAAGCGGGATTGCTTTTAGCGGCCGTCCACATAATGCTGTCTGCCCTGGAATCCTGTTTACTTTCATGAAGGCAATTAAAAAGTAAAACCTGCATCTTGCCAACCAGTTTTTGCTTCGGAAAACGTTTTTCCGCTTCTTTACAAATAATAATACAACTGTCATATAAATGCATGTCTTTATAACAGGAAGCAATCTCATACATAGCCATGCAGTTTTTATTGTCAAGAGCCAGCAGATCCATGAATTTACCAATAGCATCGTGGTAGTTGCCTGTAAGCTGCCTGTTGCGGCCCTGGCTCATCAATAATTTTACTTTGTAAATTTCTTTTCTTTCAAAACCGATAATCTCTACTTCGTTATTATATAAATCATATAATACTTTCGGGAATTCCGGGAATTTTATTCTCTCAACATTCAACATGGCAAGGTTGTTGAGCTTGTTTAATTCCTCCGGTAAATTTTTTACCGGATTCCCGCCTATATCTAAATCAGTAAGATTATACAATTGGCTGATAGTATGAGGTACACTGTCGATATCATTTCCGTCAAGAAATAACTTATGTAATGTTGTTAATTCCATTAGTGGTTCAACCGAATGCAATTTGTTATTATGCAAAGCCAAAACCTGAAGCGAGGTAAACTTTTTAAAATCGGGAGAAATTTCTTTCAATCCGTTTCCTCCCAGGTATAAATTTTTCAGGTTGGTAAGTAAAAAAAATTCGGCGGGTAAAGTTTCCACCTTATTATAATTCATCGCAAAAATTTTCAGGCGCGTAAAACTTCCGATTTGTCGCGGCAAAGAGCTGATATTATTCCGGGAAATATCGAGGTAAGAAAGATTTTCAAGGCTGGAAATTTGTGTAGGGAGTTCCGTTAATAAATTCCTGTCTAACGACAAATTGCGCAAGCCCTTTAAAAGATAAAACACTGTAGGAATTGAAGAAATGGAATTACCCGATAGATAAAGTGAACTAAGGCCCGGAAGCTCATGAAGATTTTCGGGAATAGCTGAGAATTTGTTATGCGACAAATCAAGAACCTCCAGTTTTTTTAATTGATTTATCCCGGGAGGTAATTCTGAAATTTCATTACTGTCCAACAACAATACACGAAGCTCGGTAAGCTTCAGAATCTTCTTCGGGAATTTTGAGAGCTCCCGGTGTGTAAGCGCCAGTTTATAAACATTACCAGGATGTTTAAGCGCTTTATTTAAATCATGATAATAGGGCGAGTCCCATATTTCGTCTTCCGACGGCTCTTCAGTTTGCCCGAAGCATAAAAAGCTATACAAAAAGAAAATACTCAGTAATATCTTTCTCATGAAACCGGAAAATAAAAAATTACAGGCCTAATTCGTCGCTTAACTCTTTCGGAATTCTCACTCCGTTATTTTTTGCCTGTTTAAAGTAAATGGTAGCGTTCTTTTTATCGCCGTTCAGGTAATAAGAAAGGCCTAACATATACTGCGCATCACTTAAAAAACGATTGTTTGTTGCTTCGTATATTTCAAGTGTTTTGGCCGAGCTCTTTATAGCCATCGGGTAATTTTTCATATTCAGGTAAATCTGAATAGTACCGTAATAACCTTCTGCGTCGGTAGAGTCAATTTTTTGTACGGCTCCGTATTCTTTCAGGGCCATTTCGTAATTTTTTTCGATGGTGTAAATTAAACCGATATTCTGGTGGGCCATTTTTCCTTCGGGATATAACTCGATCGACTTGTTATACATTTTTTTTGCATTATCAAAATCACCTGTATTCCGATAAGCTACACCAAGGTTATCGTAAGCTTCAACAAATTTCGGGTCTTCTTCAATAGCCTTTTTATACCATTTAATAGCCGGTTTAAAATCACGTTTTACAGAATATTCTTCTCCCTTATTATAGTACTCCATAGCTTTTTTATTTTCGGTAGAATTATACATAGCCACATTGTCACCTTTAGCCTTTACCGTTTTTTCTTTTTTTGTTTGCGCGGAGAGGCCGAATCCGGCCAAAAATAAAATCAACAATAAACTGTAGTTAATAAATACCTTTTTCATAAAATGAATTTTAATGTTTCTATAAATTTAAGGTTATTTTTAAAAGTCGCAAATTTTATTTGCAAGCCACTAAACCACCAATAAAGGTACCGTTATTTTATGCCTTACTGCTTCTACTGTGGTGCCGAACAGTAAGTCTTTTAAGCTGCCATGGCCATGTGTACCTATAACCAATACATCAGCGGCATGCTTATTTGTTAATTCGGGTATCGACTGTTTGGGATTGCCGTAACCCAATAAAAAATCGGCTTTGTAGCCCTGGGCTTTTAATTGATGTACGTATTCTTCTATGAGTTCAATGTCTTTCCTGGTTTCAAAATCTACGGTTTCTTCTCCGTAAATAATTGCACCCGGTGTTTCCACCACATGCAATAAATGATAGGACGCGGTTTTGCCGCCCATTTGTACCGCGCGGTTTATCGCTTTGTTATCTGCGGCCGAGAAATCTACCGTGATGAATATTTTTTCCGGAACACCTAAATTTTCGATGATAATTTTATTTTGACCATGCAATAAAAATTCTTTTTGTTTTTTGTTTCTCATCATAACCGGGTAAAGCATTACAAAAAACAAAGTAACAAACACATACAGGCAAACAATCGAAATCAGAAATTTGGTAGAGAAAGCGATACCATCATCATGCACCCAATCGTTAACCTGCAACATTACAAAATAAAAATTAAGCCCGGCAATTAAAACCACCGCTGCCCATCCCAAAAATTTAAACAGGGGCTTTACCGCGAATTCGCCCATTATTTTTTTGTCGCCGGTAAAATAAATGAGTGGAACTATTGCAAATGGCAATTGAAGACTCAGAATAAATTGCGATAAAACCAAAAGGCTTCCGGTAGACTCTTCTCCTGCCACAAGGCAAGTAATTAACGCGGGGATGACCGCAAGTAAACGCGTTAACAATCTTCTCATCCAGGGTTGAATGCGTAATTGCAAATGACCTTCCATGATGATTTGTCCCGCAAGTGTACCGGTAACGGTTGAGCTTTGCCCTGATGCGATTAACGCTATTGCAAAAAGTATCGGAGCAAGCGCAGTTCCTAAAAGAGGTTCCAAAAATTTATACGCGTCTTCTATCTGGCTGACTTCAAAATGGCCATTGACAAAAAAAGTAGAAGCCGCTAAAATAAGAATGGCGGCATTTACAAAAAGTGCGAGGTTTAAGGCAATCGTTGAATCAATAATATTAAAGCGTATTGTTTTTTTAATATCGACTTCCGTCCGCCTGAACTTACGCGTTTGCACAAGGGAGCTATGCAGGTATAAATTATGCGGCATAACAGTTGCTCCTAAAATTGCCAGAGAAACATAAAGCGCTTCATTGGAAGGTAAAGAAGGAATTAATCCCATTACCACATCGCTGAAATCCGGCGAGGCAAAAAATAATTCAATCATAAATGAAACCCCTATTATTAAAATCAATGAGATAATGAAAGCTTCCAGTTTTCGGATACCGATTTTCATTAACAATAAAAGCAAAAAAGTATCGAGCACTGTAATACAAATACCCAACCAGAGTGGTAAGTGAAATAATAATTTTAAACCTATTGCCATTCCCACCACTTCCGCCAAATCGCAGGCGGCAATAGCTATCTCTGCAAAAATGTATAACGAAAAATTTATGGCCGGCGGATACATATCCCGCGAAGCCTGCGCCAGGTCTTTTCCCGTCACAATTCCCAAACGTGCCGAAAAACTTTGCAATAAAAGCGCGATAAGGTTGGATGCCACTAAAACCCACAAAAGTGTGTAACCGAATTTACTTCCACCTGTAATATCTGTTGCCCAGTTTCCGGGGTCCATATAACCCACACTGATTAAATACGCAGGACCAAGGAAAGCGAAAAACTTTTTCCAGGGCGATTTAATGCCGGTTACATCTACCGATTGGTTGACTTCACTGAGTGATTTTTTATTTTCGAAATTACCCTTCACGCTTTAATTACTTTTAACTGGCAGGTTACCTGGTGCGGCAGTATAATGGTTTTATGATTTATTACAACAGCAACTGATTGATCGTAATCCATAATTGATTTTACAGTGATCACATCATTGAGTTTAATGCCTAATTCTGACAAATGTTTTAAGAAAAGATTATTATGATTGGAAACTCCCGCCAGAATGTATTTTCCTTTAATTACTCCTTCAGATAAGAGCAAAGATTTATGATTAACAATTTTTCCGTTTTTATCCGGTATAGGGTCGCCATGCGGATCGAATTTAGGCATACCTAAATATTTATCAAGGCGATTTACCAGTTCGTCGCTTTCAATATGCTCTAACTGTTCCGCCATATCATGTACCTCGTCCCAGGCAAAACCCAATTGCTGCAATAGAAATACCTCCCACAGACGGTGCTTTCGTACAATGCTTACCGCGGAAGCGCGCCCTTTGGGAGTAAGTGTAACACCCCGGTATTTTTGGTAACTAATCAGTTTTTTATCCGAGAGTTTCTTCAGCATCTCGGTAACCGAAGCGGCTTTATTACCCACAATACGGGCAATATCCGTAGTACTGGCATACTTTCCTGCCTGTTGAAGGTGAAAAATAGCTTTCAGGTAATTTTGTTCGGAAAAGGTATTCACGGTTACAAAGATAGTAAATTTAGGTATACCTAAATTATTTTATCTTCAGCAGATACTCGGCAATACAGAGTCCGTTGGCATATACCGTTATATCAACTTTGCCTTTTAAAAGAAAAGTATAATCAAAAGTGTATTTTCCCCCGCCTGAATCCTTCAAGTCAACCGGCGTAACAAATTTATCCGCATTAATGAGCACGGCGGCATCTTTAATAGGTTTGTCGCTTTGCAATTCGATGTGAAGGGGTTTTTCCTGTTTCCAGGAGAAACTTCCCTTATTGGGTTGTATAGAGTTAATCTGCATGTGAAAGAAATCGGCATAGTACACCGGCCATGCACCAAACACTTTTCTTTTCACCGGCTTATCTAAAAACTGAAAATAGTATTTCAAATTCCCTTTGTACGTTCCTTCTTTTAAAATTTGATTCGCCTGTTGTTTGGAGGGCGGCGCCGGAAAATGATCCAGGATAAATTTTTCAGGAGGTGTTAAATAATAATACTCGTCAAATTCCTTTTGAAATTTATGATTTACTACATTAAACTTACTCGTGGCCCAGGTAACATCCACCAAATACCATTTACCGTAAAGCTTTACGCAATTCCAGGCGTGGTCGGTTTTTTTTAGCTTGCGGTTTATATCGGCTACTTCTGTTTTTGTGTAGCCGCTTATCATTTCGCAGGGAATGCTGACCACATTGCACATTTCCTTCAGCAGGTTAGAAAAACCCTGACAAACAGCTTTATTTTTACGTACTACTTTGTCGGCATCCGCAACATTTTGCGCGCTTTTGTTGTATTCAATATTGTCTGTTATCCAGCGAAATATTGCCCGGAACTTTTCGTGTTCGGTTGTTAAATCCTGAGTAAGAATCTCAGCTACGGCTGATACAGTTTTGTATTTCTTTTTTGGGAAATGGAGTGCAATACTATCTGCCATACGGTAGTCAAAAGTTTTCAACTCGGCCAACGATTGAGAAAAGAAAGAAATGGGAAGTAATAATATCAAATAAAATAATTTCATTATCCAACTAATGTAAGGAAAAAAACTTAAATTTGTATAACTACCGATGGAAAATAAAGACAAAAATAATGTTAATGAACCTGTATCTTTTTATGGGAAAAGAATAGTGATTGACTCCTCCTTAAGTGACCAGGAAAACGATAACTATGCTTATTGGTTTGGTTTAAGCCCTGAGCAACGCTTGTCTCTGGCAACAAAATTAACTGAAGCATTATATAGCGGAACTTCCCGTAGTACAGATAAACGAATTTATTTTGATTCTTAATGAATATTCTCGTTCAAGAACATCAGGTCTTCGTAAAAAAATTAATTAACGCCGGTGTGGAATTTATACTGGTTGAGGGTTATGCTGTTATTTTTCATGGATATGTACGAACTACCGGCGACATGGATATTTGACTTAATCCTACTAATGAAAATAAAGAAAAACTTCTGATCGCTTTGCAAAAAGAGGGGTATCCTTTATGACGACATAGAAAATCTTAAACTAAGAGATTTTACAAAAATGGTGGTCTTTCATATTGGGCAGCCGTCTGCTTGCAAATATTATTCTTTATAGAAAAAATAAAAAATTATTTCTTTCTCTCTTTCAGATAAGTAATCATTACCGGTATAGTTGTAATCACAATCATTCCGACAACAATATAGCTCATGTAATTCATTAACCACGGAAACTGCAAGCCCAGGTAATAACTGACGCCACAAATGGAGCCCGTCCAACAAAAAGCCCCGGTAATATTGTAAAGCATAAATTTTTTGAAATCGATTTTAATTACTCCTGCCAGTATAGGAGCAAAAGTGCGTACAATGGGAAGGAAACGCCCTAAAAAAAGTGCCATTCCGCCGTATTTATTATAAAAAGACCGGGTACTCTCTATATGTCTTTTTTTAAAGAAAAAACTATCCGGCCTTTTATAAAGAGACTCCCCTACCCGCTTTCCGAACAAATAACCGACAAAGTTGCCCGCAATAGCACATACGCTCATAAGGATAATTAAAACAAAAATATTAACCTTAATTATTTCCGGTTTTGTAGCGCATAAAAAACCACTTATAATAAGGAGGTTGTCTCCCGGAAGAAAAAAACCAAAGAACAAACCTGTCTCCGCAAAAATTACAAAAAGTAAAAGCGGCAACCCTAATTTTACAATAGATTCGGGATTGGTTAGTTCTTTTAAAAATTGCCAGGCTTCGTTCACAAAAATACTTTCAAAAAAATCCCCCCGTTTTTTGCGGGGGGATTCTCATTTTTATTCTTTTATCAGTTTAATATGCCCGCTTAAAGCTTGTAAGATATATATACCCCTTGGGAATTTACTGATGTCGATCTGCTCTTCAGTGTTTTTAGTTTTAATTTGATAAACCATTTCTCCTAATGAATTGTAAACGGTTATTGTTCCTAATTCTTTAGCAGAAGAAACAGTAATATTGTTTGCAGCAGGATTAGGATATAACAACAATCCATTGTTGTTAGTTACAACCTGGTTAATACCGATCCCCCTGTTATTGGTAATATTACTTTTTGATTTAATGATTGCCGCCTGTGGTGCTGAACCATTACTGTAGCGCGCAGTTGGCGTACAGTTAAAACCTAACGCCTGTACGCGCCAGTCACCAGTGTTTAAATACGTAGCGTAATTCGGATCACTCGTGGTTAATTGCGTACCCGCAACAGTTCCGATAACATTCCAAACACCTGTATGGAAATCATCGCGCATTAAATTAAAATTACTTACTGGCGTGATGGTCATATTTTCCACACTGTAAAGATTCCAGGTAAATGTTCCGCTTCCGTTATCCTGGAAATGCACTGTGTTGTGATACGGGCTCATTTTTCCTAAGTTACCTGCTGTATCCAATGTTTGAATTTTATAACGGTAGGTTCCGATATTCGGATCTCCGTTTGCAGGGCCAACCGAACGGTTAACATCCACAAACTGGCTGAGGGCACTGTATGGTTGCGAACCTATCCACTTATAAATACCCGAAGAAACCTCCCGATAAATAAGAAAGCTGTTCACATCTGTATAAGGAGTTTTATCCCAAAAAATAATATTGTTGGTTGAAGTACTATCAGTAGTTACTAAGCAAATACTGGGTGTTTCGCTTGATGAGCTAACGTTATTGGCGATGAAAGCGTCTCCAGCCGAGTTAACGCTTGTTAGAGTGAGTCCGTTGTTAAAGGTAATGCTTGGTGATTTGTATTCCCCGGTTATGTATAAAGCATTGTTGGGACCTGTTGCAATAGAGAAACAAAAATCGCTGCTATCTCCACCGCAGGTACGGGCCCAGGATAAAACCCCGTTAGATTTATATTTTGCAATAAAAATATCGCTGGCAATATTTCCTCCGGCCATCGAGCCGCTTACGATCGACTGATTCTTTAGTGTTACAGCCCCCATCTGGAGAGAATCGGAATTATAAAAACCTGTTACAATTGGGTTCTGTGTGTTATCCAATTTCACAGAGGTACCCTGATTGCTATAAGAATAGGGAATCCCTTGTGCTTTCCTGGCCCAAAGAGCAGTTCCTGAAGCATCGTATTTGGTTATAAAAGGTGCCAATGAAATATTGGTGTTTACCAAAGAAACAGGACCAAAGTTGATTGTACTGTTAGTGCCTATAAAACCCGTGATATAACTATTACCCGCTGCATCTGTAGCAACTGCGTTTGCCTCATCATCGTCAGTACCACCTGCAGTGCGCAACCACTGTACGTTTCCGTTAGCATCATGTTTTACTAAAAAAATATCATAGTAGCCAACTAATGCTAAAGAGTCATTACCAAAACGAATATGCGAACCGCCAAAGGTTCCGGTAGTATAACAGTTGCCCGCGGCATCGTTACTGATGCCCATTCCATAGGCGTTGTAGTCGCCCTTACCCGCGCGTATCCATTGCTCATTCCCGTTATTATCAAGTTTCAGAACAAAAACGTTATCGTTATTATTTGTGTTTTGGTTAGCAACACTGTCAAGTCCACAGCGCACATAAGTTGATTGAAAGGAACCCGAAACAAATAGATTACCAGTGTTGTCAATACTTAGTGCGTAAGCACGATCATTATAATTGCCCTGTATACGCTTTACCCATTGGGTTACACCACTTGAATTGTATTTGGCAACAAAACCATCATAAAGGGAGTAGTTGAACATTTTTACAGTGCCAAATGTAGTGGTGTCGCTACGGCCATAGCCTACAACAAAAATGTTGCCTGAAGCATCGGTAGCTACGGCTTTACCACGCGTATCATCATTACCGCCCGCCTTTTTAGCCCATAAAAAATTCCCACAGCTGTCAAATTTGGCCAGAAACATTTCTGCACCCTGATTTGAGTATGTACTTGGTTGATTTGATAGATTAATACCGCCAATGTTAACAGTAGTAGAAAAAAAGTTACCCAGGTAATAAACGTTACCTGAATTATCGGTGGTAACGGCAGTGCCCCAGTCTTCGGCTGTACCTCCGGTTTTTTTTGCCCAGGTACAGGTTTGTTGAGCAAAGCTTGCATTAGAGATAAAAAGTGACAGTACAATTGTTAGTACTGATGACAGGGTAAATGTTTTTTTCATGAATGGGTTTTTAAGGATGTAAATATACAAAATTAGCGATAGTAACCCCCAATTCATCTATACGCTTTTTCACGTATTTTTAACTTTTAAATAGACCTGACAGGTATCTTTTATCAGCAATTTGTTAAAAAGAATTATTCCTAAATTTACAAAAACAAAACTTATGAGGCAAGATCTTATTGTATCGCAATCAATCACCATAAACGGACCGGTTTCTGTCGTTTGGAAAGGGCTAACCAGTCCGGAAATCATAAAAAATTATCTGTTTGGCACCGAAACCATAACCGATTGGAAAGAAGGAAGTGAAATTGTTTTTCAGGGGGAATATGAAGGACACAAATACCGCGACCATGGCGTAATTTTAAAAATTATAGCGGGACAGATTTTAAGTTATAGTTATTGGAGTGGCTTTTCAGGCTTAGAAGATAAACCGGAAAATTATTCAACGGTTACCTATACCCTGGCAAAAAAGCATGAAAATTCAACAGAGTTTACATGGACTCAAAAAGGCTTTGCCAACGAAGAAGGAAAAAAGCATTCTGAAAGTGGCATGGCCGCTTTTTTACAAAAAATTAAAGAGGTAATCGAGAAAAGTTAAACAGCTATATGTTTAGCCGCAGCTAATAACAACTCCTCGGTAAAAGGTGCGCTCATTAATTGTATACCAAAAGGCATATTGTTTTTATTTTTTCCGGCTGGGATAGAAATTGCCGGAACACCTGCAATATTAGCTTGTACGGTAAAAATATCTTCGAGGTACATTTTAATCGGGTCGGCACTGTTTTTACCAAACTCAAACGCGGTGCCGGGAGTTGAAGGAGTAATAATGATATCGAATTTTTTTAAAATCTCCAGGGTTTTATCGCGCACTACCCTACGTACTTGCTGACCTTTTGCATAATACGCGTCATAATAACCTGCGCTTAAAACAAAAGTACCAAGCATAATACGACGTTTCACTTCTTTTCCGAAACCTTCGCTCCTGCTTTTCTTAAAAGTGCTTTCTAAATCGGTGGCATTTTTACCACGATAACCGTAAGGCACGCCGCCAAAACGCGCTAAGTTTGAACTTGCTTCGGCAGTTGTTAAAACATAATAGGTCGGAACTAAAAAATCTAAATACGGAAAATCAACCGGCTCAATGGTGTGACCGTCCGATTTTAATTTATTAAAAATTTCTTCAATATGTGTTTTAATTTCTTTATCCAAACCTTCGCTTTCAAAACATTCTTTGAGATAAGCGATTTTCAATTTTTTAGTAAGTGTTGTATGCTTGGAATATTCTCCAACCGGTTTGGAAGAAAGTGTGCTGTCGAATTCATCTTTACCGGCAATCACTTCTAAAACCAATGCGGCGTCATCCACGGTTTTTGTCAACGGGCCAATTTGATCAAAAGAAGATGCATACGCAATCAATCCCCATCGCGAAACACGTCCGTAAGTTGGTTTAAATCCAACTACTCCGCAAAAAGATGCCGGCTGACGAATTGAACCGCCCGTATCGCTTCCCAATGCAACATGACATAAGCCTGCTGCAACCGCAACCGCCGAACCGCCGGAAGAGCCACCCGGAACTGTTTTTTCGTTATGCGGGTTTAACACATTTCCATTTGAAGAATTTTCATTGCTGCTACCCATCGCAAACTCATCGCAATTGGTACGGCCAATGATAATAGCATCTTCAGTAAGCAATCGTTCTACAACTGTAGAATTATAGAGAGAAGTAAAACTTTCTAAAATTTTAGAAGAAGCAGAAACTTTTTGCCCCTTAACGCAAATATTATCTTTCAACGCAACAATCACTCCCGCTAACCTGCCTGCTTTGCCGTTTTTTAATTTTTCGTCAACGATTTCAGCCTGCAATAAAGCACTCTCGTTAAAAGTTTCTAAAAAAGCGTTAAGATGTTTTTTTTGCTGAATCAGGGTTAAAGCATCATTTACCAATTGCGTGCAAGTGGTTTTGCCCTGCTTTAAATCAGCATGGAGCGAAGCAATGTCGCTGAAAGAATACACAGAAATAAAAGGCTATTTCTTTTCGTTATTTTCGGGAGTATCAACGCCCTTAGAAGCATCTTTAAACTCTTTCATGCCACGGCCTAATCCCTTCATTAACTCAGGAATTTTTTTACCGCCGAACATAAGAAGTATAACCAGAACGATTAAAATTATTTCCCAACCGCGAATATTCATGTTTTGTGTTTTAAATTCACCACAAAGATAGGTAAAAATTGTCAGATAGTTTTATGATTTTATGGTTTGATGGTGAATAACCATTCGGCAATCAACCACTTATCTATTAGCTATTTATTACTAATTTAGCCAACATGTTAAAAAAGGTAGAACACATAGGCATAGCCGTAAAAGACCTTAAAAACAGCAACGGGCTTTTTAAGAAACTCTTCGGCAAAGAATCTTACAAAGTTGAAAAAGTAGAGAGCGAAAAAGTAAGCACCTCTTTTTTTATGCTTGGCGACACAAAAATTGAACTGGTAAGCGCCGAAAGTCCCGACAGCGCTATTGCTAAATTTATAGAAAAACGCGGCGAGGGCATGCACCACATTGCTTTTGAAGTGGATGATATCTACGCGGAAATAAAGCGTCTGCAAGCCGAAGGATTTGAGTTTACCAGAGAGAAGCCTGAGCCTTTTAAAGGGGCGGATAATAAGTTGGTTTGCTTTTTACATCCTAAAAGTACGAACGGGCTTTTAGTGGAGCTTTGCCAGGAAATTAAATAGGGGACGTGGTATGAGGTGAGAAGTACGAAGTAAGAAAGGCAATTATGCTTTGAAAGGAACCATCTCAAAAGGTTCGTTCAGGATGAAGGAATAGCTGCGGCCGGCTTCTTCAATATCTTCATCTTCTTCGTTATACTGCCACTTGAACCTAACATCTACGCCTTTATCTTTTAGTTTTCGTGCGTTTTTCATTACTTCCAGTATGTAACGGGCACTGCCTGTATTGAAAAAATGCAGATTCGCAGTAAGTAAAAAGTTTTTAGGAGGAGTCGTCTCCAAAGAATTGATAAAGCTAAGAACAGGCTTAAAAAAATCGTGAGTTTGCTCAGGTATACAAATGCCTTCCATAAGCAATTCACCTGTTAAGGAATTATACTCAATTTTAGGGGTCTTTTCTGTAGCTTCTATCTTCAAGTCCATAAATCAAAGCAAATTTACAATTTTATTTTGTTTCTGTACTATCTAATAACTGTTTTACAGAACATCCGAATACGCATATATCGTCGGTTTGATTACTTGATCCCTTCCATTCCACATGCTTTTTCCAGATAAATCCTTTTTGTTTGGAAATGGGCATATCGGTCATATCTGCCAAAAGCTTTTTAAACCGCGCTTTACTGAATTTTTTAATAGTGGCCCCGTTAAACTGATCGAAGTAGCCGTCAGTTGACATATAAATCCTCAAGTCGGGATACAAAAGATACATCTGCGTGGTAAAGCGGTTATTCATTTCAGAGGCTATACCGCCAATGGGAATACGGTTTCCTTTTATTTCTGTCAACTCTCCTTTACGCATCAGGTAAAGGTTGTGCATGGCACCGCTGAACATAAGTACTTTGTATTTAAGGTCAATTACCATTAAAGAAACGTCCAAACCATCCAATACAATTTCTTCTTTACCTTCATATTGATGCAATGATTCTTTGATTCGTTTATTGAGGAAATCCAGTATAAGGCCTGTGTCAAACATATTATGCACTTCTACTGCCTGGGTAATGATATTACTGCATAAAATACTCATCAGGGCTCCCGATACTCCGTGTCCGGTACAATCGCCTACCGCCACAAATATTTTTGTACCGATTTGCCCGCACCAGTAAAAGTCGCCGCCAATTACATCCCGTTGCTTAAAGATAATGAATGATTCGGGAATTAAACTTTGCATATGTGATTCGGGCGGCATGATGGCACCCTGAATACGTTTTGAATATTCGATGTTATCAGAAATATCTTTATTCTTTTCGGAAATTTCTTTCCGGTAAGTAATTTGCTCAATTCCTAATACTAATGATTCGGCCAGGTCAGAAAGAATAATCACATCGTTTTGCGTAAAGCAATTGGTAAGCGGCGATGCAATAGAAATATTTCCGATGAGGGTTTCTTCTTTTTTAATAGCAACCACCAGGAATGACGATACTCCGATTTTCTTAAAATCTTCGCTGGTGGCAGAAATTCCCGGAGGAATATTGTTTAACACATCATTAATTAGAAGCACGTTATTTTTAAGAAAGTATTCGTAATCATAACCTTCAAGGCCTTCCTGCTTTCTGAATTTTACAGAATCGCTCGTAGCTTCGTAATAATGCACTTTAAGAACTTTGTTTTCAAAATCGGGCAGGGTTATTGAAACGCGGCGATAATCCTCCATAGTTGCAAGCTTCATAATCGTATCATGAATTACATCCAGTAAAGAATTAGCGTGAATGAGCCCTACTTTAATTTCATTAACCAGTTTCAGTTTTTCATTGTATAATTTTAATTGTTGTTCGGCTACAATACGCTCGGTAATATCACGGCATATCGCGTAAAACCCTTTTATGAGCTCGGGATTATTTTCATCGTGGTATAAACGGGCCGACTGCCCTACCCAAATTTCAATTCCGCTTTTTGTTACAAAAGGAAATTCCACATAACTCTCTTCTGTCTGACTCCTCAACTGCCGCTGATACATCATTGAAACTTTTTTCCGGTAATCGGCTCTTACCAATTGAGTAAAATTCATATCCAATAATTCACCTATACTGTAACCGGAAATACGCGCCCCTACTTCATTCACAAAAACAAAGTACCCTTCCGAGTCAGTTGTAAAAATGATGTCGCTTGCCGATTCAACAATGTGTTGGTAACGTTCTTCGATTTCTTTTTTATCGGTAACATCTACACCAATACCGACAACCATATCGTTGTCAAAAAAGTTATTTTGCCATTGTATCCAGTGCAGGTTGCCGTGTTTATCAATAATTTTTTCGATAGATGTGCCGGGAATGGTTTTGTTAATTACTGATTCTCTTACTTTAATATTATAATTCGGATCATCAGAACGGATTTTCCACCAACCAATACCCATCAGTTCTTCTTCGGTATAACCCAACAAGCGTTCAAAGTTTTTAGATACGAAAATAATTTCCGCCTCTTTGTTTGAAGCAATTACCAATGAATTACCGGCATTAATTGTGTTATCGGCAAAAAATAAGCGTTCGTTTAAGTTAAGTTGAATTTGGATGCTTATCAGTGTTAAAATAATTGAAGTGATCACAATCGTGATAAACAAACCCGGGCTATAAACAGGATTGCGCGTAATAATGCTCAGAAAAATGATCCCTACCAAAACAAACGACGCGTAAATTAAAAAAGGCCGCACCTTATTAAGCACAATGTGCGAAATGTTAATAATAAGAACCAACGCTGTAAAATAAAAAGGAGAGAGTTTGGTTAAATAAATCATTGACAAATACAGGAAAGTAACCACATAAAAGGCCAGCAGTAATAAATAACGACCTTGCTTTTTAAAGAATTCAACAGTATACGTCAGCAGATTTAAAACAAACATAAACGCGCCTACTGTTAGCTGATAAAAAAGTTTACCATCATACTCATCAAACACAACTGCGTATACAAAACCGCTTACAGGAATAAGAATAGAACCACAGGTTAAAATAATACGGATATTCGGTAATTTATATTCAACACTGGCCGAGTTCGGATTAATTAAATCATCGCGATAACTTTTGTAAAACCGAACCAAAAACATAACAATGGAAATAAGCAGTACCATTACCAGTACAAAAAATTTGGTGGTTTTCCAGAATGGAGGTTCAATTACAAAAGAGAAACTTGCAGGTGCCGACCAGTTTAACCCGTCGTAGGAGACAGAAACAAAAAAAGTATACTCGCCGTTAGGCAGGTTAGAGTATATAGCCCGATTGGTTTTTTCTGTAAAAATCCATTTCTTATCAAAGCCGTCCAATTGGTACTTTAAAAAAAACTTGTGCTCTCCGATAAGGTTAAAAACTTCGTAACGAAAGGTGATATCGTTTTTGTTATACGGCAATACGAGACTGTCCGGCAAATTTGTTTTACTGTTAAATTTTATGCCCTGCGAAGTCCAGTTTGTGGTATCATTAAACAATTGGACGGCAGTGAGTTTTACAAGCAGGCCTTTATAAGCATCGTCACTTTGAGTTTCGTTGTACACCAACAAACCTTTACTTGTACCAATGAAAAGTGTATTGAAAAATCCCGGCTGAAGCGACCCCGGCATAAACTCCGCATTGTTACGGTTAAAGTTTTCTATCAGCGCTTTAATATTAATTTCATTCTGGCTGAAAAATAATTTGTACAAACCATTGGAAGACGTCGCGTAAATTTCATTGTCGTTATTGGCATAAATACTTTTTATAACCAGGTTGTATAAACCTTGTTTGCGCTCAAACTGCTCAAGCATTTTTGTGGGTTTGTTGTATTTAAAAATTCCGAAACCATTGGTGGCAGCAAATACATAATTATTGCTGCAGGAAACAGAATATACAATTGACTCAGATAACTGATTATCTTTATCAATAAGTTTTGCAACTTTTCCATCCTTCACGAAATACAACCCGCGATCGGTTCCCACCCAAAAAATATTACCATCGTTCGCAATGCTCCATATCGTTAAGTTATTTAACTGGGAAGAAACCTCGGTTAGGCGTTTTTCTTTTAAATCATATTGCAACAAGCCTTGCTTACGTGTACCGATAAGAATTAGAGAATCTTTTACCAGTTTTATAGAAACTATTTCAGCACCACAGTTAATTTCAATTATTTTTTTTCTTTTTTCAAAATCCAATACCTGCACAATACCCTTGCTGAAGCCAATAGCGATTTTTTCTTTTGCCTGGCTGAAATCGGCACAACTGCTTCCACTTACTCTCCCCTCATAATTAAAAGGTTTTACGTATTCTCCGTTAAACAAACACACGCCGCCGCTGGTTACTAAAAACCATTCCTTGTCGTTTACTTTTAAAATTTGTTTGCAATTGTCGCCGGGCAATCCCTGCCGCGAGTTATACAAAAGGCAATTTTCCTTCAGCAAAACAGAAACTCCGGATGAAACCGTGCCGGTCCAGATATTTCCGTACGAGTCGGAATTAACACAAAGCAAATTATTTTCTGCCAACCCGTTCCCTTCCAGAAAAATTTCAAATTTCTTTTCACTGAATTTTATAAGGCCGTCACCCATAGTCGCAAACCAGATATCTCCGTTACTGCCTGTAAATATTCCGGTGGTATTATTAAGTAATCCGTTTTGCGGTGTTTCCAGATAGGCCATATTGGTAAAATCATACTCCATAACCCCTTTACCAAAAACGCTTATGTACATTTTTACATCAAGAAAAGAATTGATTGTTTTGATAGTTTGATTTCCCAAAGTATCCATAAGTTCCTTGTAACCCGGTTCTAAAGTATTTGATCGCGTATTTAAGACATATAAACCGCTGCCATCACTTCCCAGCCATAATTCATGTTCGTGCTTATGCAGGTATCCGCAGAGAATATTATCCACGTCAATTTTTAAATTGGTGTAAACCTGCGTAAACTGCCCGTCTTTAAATTGCCATACCCCAAGTGTGGTGAGTACATAAACCAACGAATCGCTTGCCGGAATAATCTGATTTATTAAAATGGGATTTGTTTTGGTAAAAAGCGGATATTCCTCGGCATAATTACCAACACATTTATAAAGGGAGCGGTCGGTGGCAAACCATACAAAACCATCGCTCTCGGCAATTGATTTTATTGGCCTGGAGGCCGAAACTGAGTTTTTAGCATAAATATCGATAAAGGTTTTGCCGGCGTATTTTTTAATACCCTCATTGGTTCCAATCCAGATAAAACCTTCAATATCCTGGTAAATACAGTTAATCTGAGAGCTCGGGAGCCCGTCGTGCAGGGTAATATCAGAAAAGTTGTATTCTTGAGCCTGCGTAAAGGAAGTAATGAGTAAAAAAAAGCCTAAAATTGTCTTTAACCCCCTATTTTTAAGCCAGCCCTTCATACCCAACAAACTTACTATTTTAAGCTGAAAACTAAAACAGAAAAACCTGAAAAATAGAGTATTTCCCAAACTCCGTAAACGTCCGAAATCCCAGTGTTTACAGGTATTTCTAAGGATGTGCCAAGCTTTTTCATTGGTAAATATAAATAAAATTAATTTATTAGCCCATTCCTTAGCTTAAAGACAAATTGAAAGATATTGGCACCGACTTTATAGACATTGACCTTATACCTCAAGAAGAAGTTGAATCCGAGGAGCCAGAAGCTAAAGAGTCTCGTATAATTCTATTAGATGATACACAGAGACTGAAGAGAATTATCATGGATGTTTCTAAAGACATAAACTTAATGTACAAGATACATCATAGAGATTTTGAAGAGATTGTAGCGGAACTTTTAAGAAAACAAAATTTTGAGGTGTCTCTGACACCAAGAACACGAGACGGAGGATATGATATCATTGCCGTACAGAGTTTATCTGGAATGCGTAATAAGTACCTTGTTGAATGTAAGAGATACGGGCCAGATAGACCAGTAGGTGTTGAAATAGTTAGAGGTCTTATGTTCGTTGTTCAAAATGCTAAGGCTAATAAGGGAATAATTTGCACCACTTCTTATTTTTCACCTGATGTCAAAAGGGAATTTAACCAATATATTCCTTACCAATTGGAGCTTAAGGATAACAACAATATGTTAGACTGGATTTCTAAATACAAGTAAGGTCAGTGGTCTACCTTATACGATGAATGAACAAGAATTAATAGCAGGGTTAAAGAAAATTAGCACCTCAATTAGCTTATTTCTTGCAACTATTCAAATGCCTTACGGATGCTGTTTCGTTTTTGGTCATGCATTAGCCGAAGGGCTTAGCCAAGCAGGATTTGAAACACGAGAAGTTTCTGGCACTTTAATTCTTGCGGATAAAAACGATAGAAAAATAATTTATGGCTCGAAAAAATACAAGGGAAAAAATGTTGGAGATTTTCACACCTGGTGCGAGATCATGTTTGAGGGAAAAGTTATAATAGTAGATCCAAGTTTATTTTTCAACCAACTTTATTTAAAACGAGAAGAGAATATTAAATTGAACCAAAAAATTCCAGAAATATATATTGGTTCTGTTAAGGATAGTTGGCACTTGACTTATATTGAAGACCCAACTTTGGTTTGCCATTCGAAGGATTGTTTAAAAGGAACAGTACCGTGGCTCGTTGAGCATTTAATTAAAAGTGTAAATGAAACTGGTAAACTTATGAAGTACGGTAAATAATTGCCTTTCCATTTGCATCGAATTGAATCATTCTATAGGTCAATTCTGCTCTCAATATTGGTAATAGAATTTTACCAAATGCTATCTTTTCTGCAGAATATTTATTCTCCTTTTCTTTATACTCATTGTAAATATTTATAAGCTTATCAGCACGTGTTCTTCTTAATTGCTTCTTGAAGTAATCAATCGTTTGTTGACGTAAATCCTGAGTCAAATATTCGTAAACAGTTACTTTATAAGGGTCCTTTTTAATTAGGTCTATATACTTGTTCGGATAACCAAGCAGGAATTGTATCAAATAATCTATTGGAACCTCTTCAAGTCTTTTCCCTTTCATGCTATCAAAAGGAAGGATTGTTTTTCCTCGATTGATTGTTTGGTTCTCCGATGGCATTTTTGCAACTAAATCTTGCCCAGTAATTTCTTTTGCCTTCTCTTGAGCCTCTTTTGGATTTGCACTTAAATCGGCAACTGCAACTATTTGCTCATTTTTATTATCATATTGGTCAAGGCCAATAAATCGTTTATAAAGAACAAAGAGTTTTTTCTTCTCACTGAATTTTATAGAGAACCTCGTTCCTTGTTCCTCATTAAATAATTCAGTGATAATTTCACGTATGTGCTTTCGTAATGAAAAAATCTGTGTTCTCACATAAATAAATAGTGAGAAAAAATCAATTTTGATTTTATAAAGGATGCATTTCCGTTATCTTTGGTACATAGAAAATTAAACTCATATGACTCAGTCTAATCTTACCTATACTCCTAATATGGCGATTGTCTTACTTCCTAAAGCTCCTTTCATTGAATGGCAAAATGTACTTTCAACAAAAGGATTGTTTTCAGTGAAGGACAGAGACCCATCTGTTTATTTACTTCCAGAACACTATAGAATTCCTTCAGAGGTAGAAGATGATTTGAAAAATATTTATCTTCCTCTATTTATTAATGAATTGAATCAGGTTGCCAACGATGCGATTTCTCAGCCAAGAGATAAACCTTTCGAAATGTTTGTGGAGTGGTTCGAGGTTAAAGTTGTCATGGATGTTTGGAAACTGGAAGATGGAAAATAATAGATTTTTTACCACGAGGATAAAGTTGAGTTCTGACCCTAATTCCTACAAAACTCTGACCCTAATTTCGAAGTGACTTCATAGGGGAAAATGAGATCTTTATTGGTTTTATGACCCTAAAGTAACTTTTAATTATATTTAGTCCACTTTATGCTGACGATTTACAGTTTTTCGAAAAGGCATCCGCTCATCCATTTTATTGCTTTAAAAAATGTCAATAAAAAGCAAAATAATTGAAAATCAACCAGTTGCAAAGTCATTTTTGCATAAAAGGACATCTGTGGAGTTAGGGCATTTAGCTTATTTTGTGCGGAAACAAAAATTTATTATCTTTGCCCTCCCCTAAAAAAGGGGGAACTTTTGCCTTGGCAGAAGGAATACTAATAAAAATAAAACCCATAAAAATGTACGCAATCGTAGAGATAGCCGGGCAACAATTTAAAGTGGAACGTGGAATTAAAATTTACGTTCACCGCCTGAAGGCTGAAGAGGGTGCTGATGTTGAATTTAACCAGGTGTTATTATTGGATAACGCGGGTAAAGTAAGCGTAGGCAACCCCAATGTAGATGGCGCTAAAGTAGCTGCCACAGTTGTACAACACTTACGCGGAGATAAAGTGCTTGTATTTAAAAAGAAACGCCGCAAAACCTACCAGAAGCTTAACGGGCACAGGCAGGATTTTACACAACTGTTAATTCAGGGTATATTGGCAAAAGGCGAAACGGTAAAAGAAAAATTAGAAGTTAAGCCGGTCGTAAAAGTAAAACCATCACATCATGTTGATGAAGTTGCGGAAGAAAAAGCACCTGTAAAAAAAGCAGTCGTTAAAAAAGCTCTGGCAGCAAAAAGGACAACTACCGCTAAAAAAACAACAAAGAAAAAAGAAGATTAAAAATCAGTTATTGATTTGAAGAATTGTTGATTTATAGAATGAAATCAATAACTCAATAAATCGTTAACTAAAAAAATAAAAGTCATGGCACATAAAAAAGGTGAAGGTAAAGTAAAGAACGGTCGCGAATCGCACAGTAAGCGTTTAGGCGTCAAGATTTATGGCGGCTCTCTCTGCACAGCCGGCAATATTATTGTCCGCCAGCGCGGAACAAGGCATTTCCCAGGTGAAAACGTAGGTATAGGTAAAGACCATACTTTGTTTGCGCTGGTTGATGGTACCGTTGTGTTTAAAAAGAAACGCGACAATCGCTCGTATGTATCGGTATTATCTGTCGAAGCATAAGGGAATTGTTTATTAATAGTTTTAAATCCTTCCTGTTATGCAGGAGGGATTTTTTATTTTTACACCTCGATATTTAAAGAAATATGTTACAGTTAAATTATATAAGAGACCACAAAGACGAAGTTTTAAAACGCCTCGCCATAAAAAATTTTAAGGAAGCCGAAACGATTATTAACAAAGTAATTGCTTTAGATGCTACCCGCCGGAACACACAAAAAGAAACTGAAGCCGTAAAAGCGGAGGCCAACCAGCTTGCCAAACAAATCGGCGACCTGATGAAGAACGGAAAAAAAGACGAAGCCGAAAAAATAAAAATGCGTACCTCCGAATTAAAACAAAACGAAAAAAACTTCGATGAGCAATTAAAAGCGGTTGAAGAAGAAATTCAAGCGTTGTTAGTACAAGTACCCAATACACCCAGTACAAAAGTTCCCGCGGGAAAAACACCTGAGGATAATGAAATAGTTTTTGAACATGGCGCAAAACCAAACTTACCGACAAACGCGGTTCCTCATTGGGATTTAGCTGCAAAATATAATTTAATTGATTTTGAACTCGGCGTAAAATTAACCGGCGCGGGGTTTCCGGTTTATAAAGGAAAAGGCGCAAGGTTTCAGCGTGCGTTGATAAATTATTTTTTAGATAAAGCAACAAGTGCCGGATATATAGAAGTACAACCTCCTATTTTAGTAAATGAAGATAGCGGTTACGGCACAGGTCAGTTACCGGATAAAGAAGGGCAGATGTACCATGTGGGTGTGGATAATTTATATTTAATTCCCACTGCCGAAGTTCCGATTACAAATATGTATCGTGATGTAATTTTAAAAGAAAATGAATTGCCGGTAAGAAATTGCGGATACACTCCGTGTTTCAGAAGAGAAGCGGGCAGTTACGGAAAAGATGTGCGTGGCTTAAACCGTTTGCACCAGTTCGATAAAATAGAAATCGTACAAATTGCACATCCCGAAAAATCATATGATGTTTTAGAAGAAATGAGAGAATTTGTTGCCGGTATTTTAAAAGAACTCGAATTACCATTCCGGACCTTAAAACTTTGTGGGGGCGACATGAGTTTTGCTTCTGCCCTTACTTACGATATGGAAGTTTGGAGCGCCGCACAAAAACGCTGGCTTGAAGTAAGCTCTGTTTCTAATTTTGAAAGTTTTCAGACTAACCGGTTAAAATGTCGTTACAAAGGTGCCGACGGAAAAACGAATTTATGCCATAGTTTAAACGGCAGCGCACTCGCTTTACCACGTATTGTAGCTTCCTTGCTTGAAAATAATCAAACAGAAAACGGAATAAAAGTCCCTCCCATACTTGTTAAGTATACAGGATTTGAACTGATAAATTAAAAATTAATTATATGAAACAAGTATCCCTCATTGTAAACATTATCCTGGTTGCCGCGGTAGCTGTATTGTTTTACTTATACAGTTCGCTCAAGAAAAATGTGGAAGCACTGGGTATGCAAACGGTTACAACTTTGCAAACTCCCGCTACACTGAATGTGAATACAGGAAGTTTGAAAGATGCTAAAATTGCCTATCTGAATATTGATTCCCTGGATTATAATTATGAATTTATTCTTGACAACTCAAAAGAAATGCGTGCAAGGGAAGCTTCTTTACAAAATCAGTATAGCGGCATGGTTGCAAAATTTCAGGCAGATTACCAGGAATTACAGCAAGCCGCGCAAGCAGGATTAAGGCCACAGGCTGAATTAGAAAAAGAAAAAGTACGCTTAGAGCAAATGCAATACGAGATTGCTGCGAAGGAAAAACAAATGCAACAACTGCAGGAAGAAGTGGGAAAGAAACAGGGCGAGATGCTTAAAAAAGTTTCTTCATTCATTTCTACTTATAATAACGGCCGTTACGATTATATTTTAGCGTATACTGCAAACGTCAGTTCCGTATTGTATGCCAAACCGGGGCTTGATTTAACCAAAGAAATTTTAGAGGGTTTAAATGCCGAGTACAGGGCCGCAAAAAAACCGGGAAAGAAATAACTTGTCAGTTCGGGCGGAGTCGACCATATACGGACTCCGCTCAGTCTGACGGCATTTTACAAAACGAAAGCAGTAACAACTAAATCATAAACGATAACATGTGAAAAATTGGAAGGAGATTATTTCAACTTAAAATAATGTTGTCATATCGAACGGAGTCGAGATGCGTATACAAGGGTTCCGACTCCGATAAGTATTACATAATCAAAATAACATGAAAGAAAAAATCAACAGCGTAAGCGAATTCCACGAAACATTTAAAATTGGTAATACTGATAAGTTTACTTTATTAGATGAGGGAAACTATATGCTTCGTTACAACCTTTTAAAAGAAGAGAATGAAGAATACCTTGAAGCCTGCAGACGTGGTGATTTGGTGGAGATTGCCGACGCACTCGGAGATTTACTTTATATAACATACGGCACTATTTTAAAACACGGCCTGCAGCATAAAATGGAAGAAGTTTTTGACGAGATACATCGCAGCAATATGAGTAAGCTGGATGAAAACGGAAAACCCATTTTCAGGGAAGACGGCAAAGTTCTGAAAAGTGCTCTTTATTTCAGGCCGGACATTAAAAAGATTTTGGAAAAATAAATCCTTAAATAAAAAATCCCTTCTATCGGAGGGATTTTTTATTTAACCGGTTTCGATTTTAATTCTTCGACTTCAGTATCATTTTACCGCTGTACGCGGCATTATCAATCATTATTTTATAAGTGTACATTCCGGGAGCAAGTGCTGTTCCGTTATTTCTGCCGTCCCACTCATAGCGCACAGAACCTGCACCCTGATATCCGTTAAATAACTTCGTTACTTCCTGCCCGAAAATATTAAAAACAGAAACAGTTACAAAAGCCGGCCTTGTCAGTTCGTACACAATATTTATTTTATCGCTGAACGGATTCGGGTAAGCGCTAATCTTAGTAGTATTATTCTTGGCATAACTCTGAACATTTGCCACTAATAAAGTATCATTCATTAAAAGCGAATCGATATTTATATTTTCATCGCCAGATTTGTAATTGGTATACATAAAGGCATCAAACAACATCTCGTCACTTGTGCTGGTACCGGCAACAACCAATACCGGGTTCGGATTGTGAGGGTTATTTGTTGTATTATCATAAAAATGACTTGAGCGAATTTTATAACCGGAGGGTATTTTCACCATGTTATGGTAAGTATAATAACCTTGCCAGTTAAAGTCCCATTTGTTTTCTTTTATTAAAGGAATAGTGGTTGACCCGTTATCCGCCCAATTAATTAAACTGGTGCAAATTGAATGTGAGTGCGGGAACGATGAATAAATGGACAAAGGACTTGCGATTGTTCCGCTTCCGCTCGGGTATTGCGCGGTAAATGTTTGTGAGGTATTAGCAGGTATATAAAGGTTCCAGTTTTGTAATAGGGTTTTTGCATACAAAGGCCTGATACCTGTAGTACCATGTGGATAGAAATACAAACGAATCTGTGTGCTGTCTATTTGCCCCACAGTTCCTTTCGGATAATGTATCTGCAAAATTATTTTAGAACCCGCTTTAATACGCATGCCGAGTTTAAGAGGAGATACTCCCGGAAAAATGAGCGGCTCCCCACCCGGTGCATAACCACCAATGCTGAATTGGCCGGGCTCTGTAAAGCAATTTCCGGAAAGGTCACTTGCAATTGAGCCGGTAGTATCCACATTAACTACAACGTGATGCACAATGGTAGGGTTGCCGGGTACAATTTCAAACGCACGCAATACCTCATCCTGCGCTAAACCGGAAGGTAATGCAAAACAATTATATTTATCTGCGTTCGATGCGTTACTTGCAAAAACGGGTATTTGCAAAACAAGGCTTGGTGTGCCCAATAATTTATATTTTGAGTACGTTGGAAAAGCAGGCGCAAGTGTTGTATCAACATATAATTTACCACCGTTTATCCAATTTATAATACTATTTTTTTCCGCAGTAGTTATTAAACGTTCATGCGTAAAGCGGGTATAAGTTGTATCCGGAGGCCATGGCGGCATGTACCCAGTCTGAAGATATGCCAAAGTGTTTGGCGCATTAGCTACTGCGTTTGTATAGCCAATCATATTGGCATGCCCGTATTGATTATGACATGAGGTACAACGATTGATATAAATCTGGGCAATGTTTTCGTAATAAACCTGCGCTTTGCCTTCAAACAAAATAAACGCGAAACAAACTAAAAGTATTTTTTTGATCATGTAATTGATTTTGGTTAAACAAATTTATAATAATTTCTCATATAACAATGAAAAACTTACCTAAAATGGTTTAACGGCCATAAAATTTAATTAACGGTGTTTTGGGGCTTTGCCAGCTTATCCATCGTCTCTTTAACAAGTTTCTGCTTTCGCTTCCACTCGTCTACTTTTGCTTTCTCTGCAGCGATTTTATTTTCCATTTCGATCATCAACGGACTCTTGGTCTTGCTGCTGCTTTTGAAATTACCCATGTTATTCTCGAAAGTATTAACCTGGTGCTGGATATCGTTTAATTGCTTTTTGATATAATCGTTTTCCTTGCGCAACAAATCAAATCCGTCCTGAGCCTGTTCAAAACGTTCAATTTTTAAGCGGAATTTTATTAATTGCTTTTCTTCCTCGTTACCGGCAATAGCGGCATAAAATTCTTCAAGCTTATTATAAAAAGCATCGTTTAAACGTTTGCGTTCGCTATTGGGTGCCGGGCCGCTTTCCTGCCATTGTTTAGTGAATTCTTTTAAGGCTTTGGTATTTTCCTGTACATCCGCGCAGAGAACATATGCATTAATGTTTTGAATGATCGTTTCTTTTGCCTGCACATTTTGTTCAAGTGCCGCGTTCTGAGAAACAAATTGCACTCGTTTGGCCTCAAAAAAATGATTACACTGCGCACGGAAAGATTCGTACAACCTGTGTTCATCTTTAGGATGTGCGTTGGGTAATTTTTTCCACTGCTGTTGCAGGTTCATTAATTTTTCGCCCGTACGTTGCCAATCGGTATTGTCTTTTAATTCAGAAGCTTCTTCAATTAGTTTCTGTTTTTTTTGTTTGGCCTCGTCGTATTTGCCCTTGGCCTGTTCAAAAAATTCTTTTTTCTTTTCAAAAAAACCATCGCATACTTCACGGAATTCTTTCCAAACCTCATCGCCTGCTTTTTGGTCGGTGCGGCCGGCTTCCTTGTATTCGTTCTGGATTTCTAATAAAGCTTTTGTCTTTTGCTCCCACTCCTTTTCAGTCTTTGGCCACATCACTATCAGTGTCCTCGCCTTCTCTACCAGTTTTTTTTTTGATTCCAGGTTCTGGCCCAGAGTTTCTTTTTGCTGGCCGTAAAATTCCTGTATCTTCTGGTTAATCTTATCGTTTAATGCTTTAAATTCATCTTTAAGGGCAAGCCATTTTTCTTGCGGCACAGCACCTATACCTTCCCATTCGCCCCGGAAAACTTTTATAGTGCGCTCTACATCCTTCACATTTTCCGAATCAAGAAGTTTTTTCATCTTCTCTAACAATTCAGTCTTAGCTTCAAAATTCTTTTTCAAATCAACTTCCTGCGAAGCTTTGTATAAATTCAGGCCGAAATAAAACGCGTCAACTACTTTGTTGTACTCGCCTAACACTTCCTTGTGTTTCGCAGCGGGAACGTTTCCTGTTTCTTTAAATTTTGACTGTAGTTCGTGTAATTTTTTTATGGCTCCGCTTATGTTGACTTCCAACTTGGAGAGGTCGCCGATATCACGGATGATGCTCATTTTAATTTTATAATTTTCATCCTGCTCGTTGCCCTTTTTTTCTTTCTGGGTTTTTTGCATGCGACTGAATTTACCGAACAAGAAAATAAGTTTTTCATCTTCAGCGCTGCGTTTATAGATAAATTCATTGGCTTTACCTCCCCCGTCAATAAACTCTTGTTTGGCTTTTTCCATTTCTTTGGCAAAAGCTTCTTCGTACTCGCTTTGAATAGTTTTTATTTGCGCGGCAACCGTATGAACATCTTCACTTTGTAAGAGTGCTTCCAGTTTAGTAATGATTTCCTGCTTCATAGTAAGGGTTTCACGACCGAAAAATACTAAAAATTTTATTTACGGCTGTAATTCGGTGCTTCACGGGTTATGAACACATCGTGGGGATGGCTCTCGGTAACGCCCGCCTGGGTAATACGTATAAATTTAGCTTGTTGCAGGGCTTTTATGTCTTTTGCGCCGCAATAACCCATACCCGCGCGGAGTCCGCCAATCAGTTGATAAAATATTTCTGATAACTGGCCTTTAAAAGGTACTCGGCCCGAAATTCCCTCAGGTACCAGTTTTTTAAGGTCGTCTTCCGCATCCTGGAAATAACGGTCCTTAGAACCCATTTGCATAGCCTCTATAGAACCCATGCCGCGGTATGATTTGAATTTCCTTCCTTCGTAAATAATGGTTTCTCCGGGTGATTCGTCCAAACCGGCAAAAATAGAACCTAACATTACCGAACCTGCCCCGCCGGCAAGGGCTTTAACAATATCCCCGCTGAAACGAATTCCTCCGTCAGCAATAAGCGGAACATTTTTTCCTTTTAACGCATGAGCTACTTCTAATATGGCTGTTAATTGCGGAACACCTACGCCGGCAATAACACGGGTAGTACAAATAGAACCCGGACCTATACCAACTTTAACAGCATCTGCTCCTGCTTTCACCAAATCGAGAGCGGCTTCGGCAGTGGCAATATTTCCGGCAATAATTTGAGTGTCTTTAAATTTTTTCTTAACCAATTTGAGCATTTCAATAACACCCTTTGAATGTCCGTGGGCAGTATCAATAATCATGGCATCAACTCCTGCCCTTACCAATGCTTCGGCGCGTTCCATCGTATCTGCCGTAACACCTAAAGCGGCTGCAACCCGTAAACGGCCCATGGTGTCTTTGCAGGCCATAGGGTGGACTTTTATTTTTATAATGTCTTTATATGTAATTAACCCAACCAACTTGTTGTTCTTATCAACGATGGGCAATTTTTCAATTTTATATTCCTGTAAAATTTCTTCAGCTTTCTTCAGGGTAATACCCTGGTGTGCCACTATAAGTTTCCCGCGGGGAGTCATAACCTGCATAACGGGGCGTTTATGATTTTTTTCGAAACGTAAATCACGATTGGTAACAATGCCCACTAATTTTTTGGAAGAATCAACAACGGGTATCCCGCCGATTTTATTTCCCGCCATTAATTTTAACGCGTCTGCTACGGTTGCGTTTTCAAGCAAGGTAACAGGCTCCATGATCATTCCGCTCTCCGAACGCTTTACTTTACGTACTTCTTCGGCTTGTTCAGCGAGGCTCATATTTTTATGCAAAACACCAATACCACCCTCCTGGGCAATGGCTATAGCCATGCGGTGCTCGGTAACTGTATCCATTGCGGCAGATACAATGGGTGCGTTAAGGGTGATTTCTCTTGTAAATTGCGATTTTGTTTCTACCTCGCGGGGCAGTACTTCCG
>DATMMV010000029.1:0-9658 GCA_035569635.1 Bacteroidia bacterium
ATAGGCAATGTTCCTTTGATCGGCAAAGTGCATCATAAAATGCGCGTCGAGATCTATAAAACTGTTGTTTACATTAACCCAGGTAGGGCTAATGGTTACCGACTGCGCCTGAGAGAAACAAGCAGCAAGGCGAAATGTTTCGCTGGTTTGAAACATGATTCGGCCACTAAAGCCATTACAATAGGTGTCTTCCTGGTAATTTTTAAAATAATTGAGGCTTGTTTTTATGTAACCGCCGCCGATAGACAGAATGCGGGTTTTGCCTGAAGTATCTTTTTTGGGAGTGTAAAATGTATTGAAAGCGAATGAAGTTGTGCCTGCACCTATGATAAAAACGAGTATGAGAATAACTTTGCGCATCTAATATAAAGATACGCAAATTATCAAACATTTTTTCTGAACGAGTGTTAAAATGGTAACCCGAAAAGGGGGATTTTCGCGTAAGGGTACTTTATCTTAAAAAAGGACAGCCACAGATTTCGCTAATTACACAGATAATTTCTGTCAGAGTATAACTACTATTGCCGGAAATGAGTTATAATATTTACTCCACATAAAGTACTAATCCTTTTAAATATTCTCCTTCCGGAAAGTTTGGAGTGAGAGGATGATCGGCGGGTTGTTGTAAATAATGTAAGATTTTTGTTTTTCGTCTTGATTCAAAAGCGGCAGCGTTTATGGTATTGTAAAAGAGATTTCTGTCGATTACACCTGAACAGGAAAAAGTAAAAAGTAATCCGCCTTTTTTAATTTGTTTAAGTGCGGCGATGTTCAGGTTTTTATAGCCGATAACCGCATTATGCTTTGCATCTCGATTCTTGGCAAACGCCGGCGGGTCTAGAATAATAACATCGTACGCATCTTTTTTTTCCTTTAAAAAATCAAATGTATCTTCTGTAAAACTTTGATGATGTTGAATTTTATTCAGCTCAATATTTTTATCGGTCATTTCCATAGCAGGGGCAGAGGAATCTACCGAATGAACGGAAGCTGCACCTGCTGCGCCGGCAAAGACAGAAAACCCTCCTGTATAGCAAAATGTATTAAGTACATGTTTGTCTTTTGAGTAGTTCGCTAATAGCTTTCTGTTTTCTCTCTGATCGATAAAGAAACCGGTTTTTTGCCCTTTTTCCCAATCAATATAGAATTGGTGACCGTATTCTTTTACAATGGTATTCCCTGAATTCCCGAATAGGAATTTATTTTCAATGGTAGAGGCGTAATTTTTAGGAAGTGTTTCTTTACTTTTATCATAAATGGTTTGCAAAGATTTTCCATAAACATTTTTCAATGCCTCGGCAATATACTCAATGTTTCTGTGCATACCTGCACCGTGACATTGTATAACCGCGTGGTCATTATAAAAATCAATAATTAAACCGGGAAGCCCGTCACCTTCACCAAATACCAAGCGATAAACATTTGTATTTACATTATCAGTTAATCCTAAAAATTTCCGGTAATCAAATGCTTTTTGGATTTTACTTTTCCAGAAAACAGCGTCAATACTTTCCTTTTCAAAAGTCAGCATGCGCACGGCAATGCTTGCATCGGTATATTGTCCTGTTCCGATGTACTTATTATCAGAAGCATAAACCTCTACGGTATCACCATCCTGTATATCTCCGTCTTTAATTTTTATGGCGCCCGAAAATACCCATGGATGGAAGCGCATAAGAGAAATTTCTTTGCCCTTATTTAATGTGATTTTATTCATGGATAGCAAATATACAATTGTAGATATGAATTACGAATAGCAGCCATATGAATAATGCGAATCAGACGGTAATCAACAGGAATTATTTTTATCCATGAATAGTCTCTTTCTTTCCGTAATTCTGTACAATTTTTGCTTCGTAGTCAAGCCATTCCTGCCAGCGCTTGTCAACATCCTCTCCACCGGAATATTTTCTGGCAAAGCCAATAAAAGTGGTGTAGTGCGTGGCTTCGCTTATCATTAATTCACGATAAAAGGTTCGCAAATCTTCATCTTTAACCTGCTCGCTTAGAATTTTAAAGCGTTCGCAACTGCGGGCTTCGATCATGGCGGAGAAGAGTAAGCGATCAACTAAAACAATTTCTCGTTTAAACCCCGTACGCATAAATTTATAAAGCTCGTTCACGTATTCGTCGCGGCGCTCCCTCCCCAATTTTAAACCTCGTTCTTTAATTTTTGAGTGTACCATTTCAAAATGAGTAAGTTCTTCTTTAGCGAGAGCGAGAAGTTCATCCACCATATCACTGTATTCCGAATAATTCACCACAAGCGAAATAGCATTACTGGCAGCTTTCTGTTCGCAAAAAGCGTGGTCGGTAAGAATTTCTTCAATATTTTTCTCCACTATGTTTACCCAATGAGGGTCTGTTGGAAGTTTTAGCCCTAACATTTTTTTATTTTTTATTGAAAATTGAATCGGGAATTATAACGCTTGTTTTTAAATTAATATACTCTTCTTTTTGTTCAAGTTTATCATTTTTAGTGGCAGTTACTTTTGTTTCTGTAAACCCCTTGCATGTTTTTTTGAAATCATCAAAGCGTATTTCAAGCCAATCGTTTTCGTTCAGCCTGGTTTTTATTTTTTCAACCCTTAAAGTTGTTTTATCAACCCAAATCTGGTATTTATTTTCTGACCCCGAAACAGAAGAACCTATTACATATGACATTTTTCCATTTGCATCTATGAGAGTAAGGTTATCCAGGTTATAACCCTGTCTTTCAATTCTTGCAACTATATCTTCAAAAGGCCTGTAATACATTCCGCCCAACAGAAGTAACAAATCATTTTCATCCTTTCCTCTTTTAACCAATTTATTATTTCTGTAATTAAAAACCGAATCGTTTTTAAAAATCACGCAATTACCTCCAAACTTTTTTCCGAAGTCAATTCTGAATTTATCAGGATAGCTGATCCACTCATACCAATACGAAGTATCTTTCACCACACCATTAGTATCATAACGAAATGTTTTTTGGTCGAATGTAACGGTTTGGCAATAATTGCCATAATACTTTTTATGCATGGCCTTCAGCAATTCCTCGCCGTTATTATATTGGGCAAATGCAGAAACTGTACAAAAAAACAACAGAAGAGATAAATTTTTCATTCGTAACAGGGGATAGGGCTAAATGTTTAACTTTACAAAAATAACAACAACATACCGAACCATGAAATTAAAACTACTCCTTCTTCTCACCCTTTTGCAGGGATTTTTATTCGCGCAGCGCGATCAGGATGACCAGGACCCGGTTTTTACCCGTGCTTTCAAAGAATACAGCGAAGGTAAATACAAAGAATCTTACGAATCGTATACCCAATACCTGCGCAATAAATTCACCGATAACACGGGATATTACAATCGCGCGCTCTGCAGTTATGCCATGGCCGATTATAAAGATGCTTTAAGCGATTATACAAAAGCTTTGTATTACGGGCGTAAAAGTTACGACACTTATTATGGCCGCGGGCTTTGCAATTTTATGTTGAAGTATTATGATGTTGCCAATAAGGATTTTGATAGCTCTTTAAGCCTGAAAGCCGATTATAATAAAACACTTACTTATAAAGGGGCAAGTTTGTATTTTTTGAAAAAATACGATGAAGCTTTGGTATTATTAAATAAATCGGTTTTGATTAAATCTGATTTTGAACCGGCTTATTATTACCGAAACATGGTTAAGTATTATTTAAAGGATTATAAAGGCGCATTAGCTGATTGTAATATTGCTTTGTCGTTAAAAAAATATTATGATAGCTATTTCTGGAGGGGATTAAATTACATTGAGCTGAATATGTATGATGAAAGTATTGTGGATTACGATACTGTAATTAAAAACGACCCTAAATATGCCCGCGCTTATTACAACCGGGCGCTGGCTTACTACGAATTAAAAAATTACAAGCAGGCTTTAGCCGATAATAACAGCAGTATTGAAATAGAACCCGCATTTGAAAAAGCCTATTATAACCGTGCTCTTTGCAAATTTGAACTTGCACAATACAAAGCTGCTCTGGAAGATTTTGAAGCGGCGGCAACCTTAAAATACAATGATGAAAAATTGTATTGCTGGAGAGGGGCAACTTATTTTCAATTAGGGAATTATTCCGCAGCCATGGAAGACCTGAACAAAGCCATACAAATGGATCCGAATTTTGAAACAGCTATTTATTACCGCGCTCTTACCAAATATGATTTGAAGGATGATTCCGGTTGTATTGCGGATTGCAACACAGCTTTAGGCTTCAAAAAATCTTCCGATACGTATTATATGCGTGGTATCAGTCGTTTTAACACGAAAGATTATAACGGTGCGTTGGAAGATTTTAATGAATCGTTAAAATTGAAACCGGATTATAAACTGGCGATTCTTGAAAGAGGTATTACTTATTTTATGCTGGAGAAAGACGCACAGGCACAGGCAGATTTAACCAAAGCTATTGAGATAGACCCGAATTCAAAACGAGCTTATTATTATAGAGCAAAATCAAAAAAATATTCGAATGATTTACCCGGTTCATGCGCTGATTTTAAAAAAGCCTATAGTCTTGGTGAAAAACTCGCTGCCGATGAAATGGCTAAAAACGGTTGTAAGTAATCAGGTAAGCGAATATGCCAGGGCGGCTCCCGCAATTATACTTATTAATTTACTAATGTGGTAGCGGTGGTTTTTCTCGCTGCTTTCAAAAATGATTGTGGTGGCAATGTGTAAAAATATTCCAACCACAATAGCAGTGAAAATTGTTGTGAGTTGAGAAAAATCGCGGCAGGCGTTTTGCAACAAATTTCCCAAAACAGAACCTAACGGAGCCATGGCAGCAAAAAATACCAGGTATAGAACAATTTTATTTTTCGCAATATCCCGATGTAATAGCAAGCCCGTAAATGCAATTGCAATGGGTATGTTGTGTAAAGTAATTCCCGTTAAAAAAGAAACCAATTTTTCTCCCTGTGTTTCAGAAAAAATTCCGGCAAGCGGTAGCCCTTCAATAAAAGAGTGTAAATAAAGCCCGGCTAACAGGGTTACCGGAATTTTATGGTCATGCCCGTGTATATGCGCATGCCCGTGCTCAATCCCGCTTGAAAAAAACTCTAATAAAACCTGTATAAAAAAACCCGCTAAAACCCATAAACCGGCTTGCTTCGTATTTTGTGGGGAAAAAATTTCGGGAATAAGATGCAAAAAAGAAAGAGCCAATAAATAAGCCGCGCTGAATGCCAACAAAACTTTCAGCCTGTTTTCGCTGAGTTTAAGAAAAAACATGGCAATTCCCGCTGCTAAAACGGGCAGAACTAAAAGACATATATACAATGTGGCTGTCAAAATTTACTTTGCAAAAATAATAATTAATCGTTCAGATGTGGAAGCATTAAAATGCTCCAGTTTATAATTCCCGAACATCTTTTTGATTTTTAAACCGGCTGCTTGTGCAAAGTGTTCAAAATCGGATAGAGTAAAGGCGTGTACTTCTTCCTTGTAACGCAATTCTTTTCCTTTATCCTTAACGACGATTTCCTTTATTATAAAACCGTTTTCGGTTTTCTTTTTAATTTTAAAATCTACATCGCAGATCGTTTTATTCTCTTCACTTACCAGTTTTTTTAAAACCAATTCCGTATTGAAAAAATCAAGCACAAAAACACCGCCGGGTTTTAACGAATTAGCTACCGATTTAAAAACTTTTTCATCCTCATGCTTGCTTTTAAAATAGCCGAAACTGGTAAATAAATTAAATACCGCGTTAAAATAATTGGCGTAAAACAAACCACGCATATCGTGTGTGTAAAAATGCAGGGTGTCATTTTCACTCTGTCTGGCAATGACAATGCTTTCTTCTGCAATATCAGTGCCGATTACATCAAAACCCTTTTTATGCAGGTAAACCGAATGCCTTCCTTTTCCGCAATTTAAATCCCAACAAGAAGCCCCTGTGGGTAAGTTTAAATATTTTAATAAATTATCGAGAAAAAAAGCGGCTTCTTCTTCATTACGTTTGCCGTATAGTAAATGATAGTAAGGCGTGTTAAACCAGCATTCAAACCATTGCATTAGTTATTTTTCTTTCTTACTTCAGCCGAGCCGGCAATAACTTTTGCTTTCAGGTCTTCTTTAAATGCTACAATTTTATCAAGTAAAGCGGCATCTCCGGTGGCAATCATTTGAGCAGCTAAAATACCCGCGTTCTGTGCACCATCAACTGCAACTGTAGCAACAGGTATACCGCTTGGCATTTGCACCATTGATAAAAGAGAATCCCAGCCATCTAAAGAAATACTTGCTTTAATAGGAACTCCGATAACAGGTAATGGAGTACATGCCGCAATAACTCCGGCCAGGTGTGCTGCTCCGCCCGCTCCGGCAATAATTACTTTTAAACCGTTTTTTACAGCGTTTTGCGAATATTCGATAGCGCGTTCAGGTGTTCTGTGTGCAGAGATTACATCCAATTCGCACGGTACACCGAATTTTTTTAAAATATCTGCTGCTGCCTGCATTACGGGTAAGTCGCTGGCGCTTCCCATAATAATTCCTACTAATGGTTTGTTGCTTGACATATTTTTTAAATAAATTGTTTTTATAAAAATGAATGCCAAAGGTACTAAAACAAAAAAGCCTCTCCAAAGGGAGAGGCTTTTTAATAAAGCAGATTAATTATTTTATGAGGTTAACAATTCCGTTGTACTCGTGTTTTGCACCGGAAATATCGCTGAAACGTACTTTCCAAACATAGGTATCTTCCTGTACAACCACCTCGTTAACCCTGCCATTCCATGTTTCTTCCATATTTGTAGTATGGAAAATCTCGTTCCCCCAACGGTCAAAAACCCAAATGTTATAAGTGGTCGGGTCTATTCCGATGCCTGTACCCTTAAAACCATCATTTCTGTTATCTCCGTTAGGGGAGAAAGCATTCGGAATGTAAAATGTATAGGCAGGATTAATAGTTATAGGATGTGTTATGGAATCTTTGCAGCCATAAATATTTTTTACCCACTGAGTAACATAATAGGTATCGGGTGTTTGATCATTGTAGGTATGAATAGGGTTGGTTAAATTAGTCCAGTTCCTCGGATCTTGCTGTCCGATAAATACATCACCCAAATAATATTTAATAGGCAAATTTCCTGAACCGCCAACGGATGTATTGGTGAAATGTATAGTGGGATCAAGTATATCTGCATCAGCCGGATCCCAATTAAAACCTGCAATGGGTTGCGGATAAACTGTTATATAATTCGGCTTTGTAATAGTACCCACGCAACCGCTATCGGTTTTTACAGTTAAAGAAACCGTGTAATTGATTGGTAAAAGTGGCGAACTATTATAAAATAAAACAGTAGTGGGTGATTGAGAAACGGAAGTCTGCCCGTTGCCGAAATCCCAACTCCAGCTAATTACGTGCGCCGGAGCAACTGCAACCGAACTTTCTGTGAAATTAACAGGGTGCACAGGGCAGCCCATTAAATTATCGCCCGCAAAATTTGGCGCAGGAAGAAAATTGACATATACAGGTTCATAAATTATATTTTTGCAGCCTTTGTTAGAAGTAACTGTTAATCCTACGTTATGGCTTCCCGCGGGAGCAAAAGTGTAAGTAGGGTTTTGGTTAGTAGCATCACCAAATATTCCGTCATTATTTAGATCCCAACTCCAATTTGTAATAGAACCGACACCAATAGTTGATTCGTCGGTAAGAGAAGTTGACTTTCCGATACATGCGCTGGAATAAACAAATGAGGCCTTAGGGCTTGGATTGACTGTTATAGTAAATAAAGAATCAGGCCCGGTACATCCGTTTAAAACAGCATGTACATAAATTGTACCTGAAACTACCGTTGTGCCTGTATTAATTGTAGAGAACGAAGGCACGCTTCCGATACCCGAAGTTGCCAATCCTATAGAAGTAGGTACAGGATTATAACCCCAAAAGAAACTCGGCACGCCACCACCGGGAATTGCCGTGAAGTTAATTGCCGCGGTATTTACATTCGGACAATATTCAACGCTCGGCGTATAATTAACAAACGGAGTTGGTTTAAGCACAATTGTATAACTCGCCGGAGGTCCAACACATCCGTTTAAAGTAGGCGTAACTGTAATCACACTCTGTATGTTAACCAAAGTACTATTTACATTACACGTAAATGAAGGAGGTATGGCAACTCCGGTACCATTTAATCCTATAGAAGTATTGGAATTTGTCCAGACAAAGGTTGTATTCGGATCATTAGGGTTACTTGTAAATGTCGGAGTGGGAACTATATCCCCCGGGCAAAAAGGCCCTTGATTTGTAACTACAACTGTAGGTGTAGGCAATACGGTTACGGTTGCAACGGTTGAGGCAGTACAGGTTGCAGTTGTTCCGACTACTGTATAGGTAGCAGTTGTTGGCGGATTAGCAGTGACACTTGCACCATTATTACTCACTAAATTTGGCCCTGTCCAGGTATAAGTGGCAGCACCGTTTGCATTTAAACTTGCGGGAAAACCAAAACATACCAGGCTGCCTACAGCTGTAACAGTTGGATTTGGTATAACCGTTATAGAAGTTGTCGCTGATCCCAAACAACCGGCGGCTGTTGAAGCGGCAACAGTGTAATTGGTTGTTGTGGCCGGACTTATGGATATACTGTTTCCGATCGCCCCGGTACTCCATGTATAGGTATTAGCTCCTGCGGCAGTAAGAGTCACAGGGCCTGCTCCGTCACAAATAGTTGCATTATTAACGGTAACAGTCGGGTTTGGATTTACGGTGATAGAAGTAGTTGCTGTTACCGTACAACCAAGTGCGGAAGAACCGGTAACCGTATAACTCGTTGTAGCGTTCGGACTCACAGTTAAATTAGAGCCCGTAACACCTGTGTTCCAGGTATAAGTATTAGCTCCGTTTGCGGTTAACGCTACTGGTGTTGCACCACTACATATAGTTGCATTTGTAACCGTAACAGTTGGGCTTGGATTAACCGTAACTGTTGTTGAATATGTATAAGGGCATCCGTTATTGGCAGTAAAAGTAACCGCAAAAGTGCCGGATGTATTATAAACGTTTGTAGGATTTTGGGCAGTGGAAGTATTTCCGTTTCCAAAATTCCACGACCAACTCGTAAAAGGCGGCGCTCCGTTTGTTACCGATTGGTCTGTAAACTGCATTGGCGAACCGGCACAAACAGGAACGGCAGAAAAAGATGCAGTTGGAACGGGAACCGCAGTAATTGTAATCGTTGTATCAATTGTATAAGAACATCCCGAACCAAATGCAGTCATGGTTACCTGATAATCTCCGCTGGTATTTACAGTAATAGTTTGCGTATTTGCACCACTGATAATTGTTCCGGAACCAAGAGTTGTCCAATTATAAGTAGCTGCCCCGCCGGGAGCAATTATCTGCGCACTATTACCCGTACAGCCAGCATTCGGATTCAAAGTAAAGAAAAACGGCGAACAATGAAAATCAAAATAGGCATAACCTCTGTGTGCCCCTCCGTCGCAATCTGTTGTAAGCAAATTAACCTGAACATTCTTTCCAATATAACCTGTAAGCGGAACAAACACTTGTGACCACGGCTTGTAATAAAGGCCCGCAATGCCCGAAGATAGATAACCGCTTCCGGCCTGAGCCGCTTGTGTTGCATCAATGTTATAAGCTGCGCATCCGATGGG
>DATMMV010000030.1:0-41742 GCA_035569635.1 Bacteroidia bacterium
ATGGCAAACTGGTTATTAATCCGGATTTACAGGATTTGGAAAAATCAACGCTTGATATGATTATGGCTGCATCTGCTACCGACATTTTAATGGTAGAAGGTGAGATGAGCGAAATCAGCGAAGCAGAAATGCTGGAAGCAATTAAATTCGGGCACGAAGCAATTAAAGGACATATCAAAGCCATTAAAGAATTCGCCGTAAAAGCGGGTAACAAAGCTAAACGCGAATACAGCCACGAAACGAATGATTTGGAATTAAAAGAAAAAGTAACAAAAGCTACTTACCAAAAAGTTTACGACGTTGCCAAAAAAGGTAACCCGAATAAAAACGAACGTAAAGTTGCTTTCAAAGCGGTGTTGGATGAATTTAAAGCAACTTTCTCTGCCGAGGAATTGGCAGAAAAGGAGGGGCTTATCAATAAATATTATCACGGCGTTGAATACGATGCGGTACGTCGCGTTGCATTAGACACTAAATTGCGTTTAGATGGCCGTAAAACAACGGATATCCGCCCAATCTGGAGCGAAGTAGGTTATTTACCTGCAGCGCACGGTTCGGCAGTATTTACACGCGGAGAAACTCAATCATTAACAACTGTTACGTTGGGAACAAAATTAGACCAGCAAAAAATTGACGGTGCGTTTATTGAAGGAGAAAATAAATTTATGTTACACTACAACTTCCCCGGTTTTTCTACAGGAGAAGTAAAACCGAACCGCGGTACATCGCGTCGCGAGGTTGGCCACGGTAATTTAGCTTTACGCGCCCTTAAAAAAGTAATTCCAGAAACTTGCCCTTATACAATCCGTGTAGTATCCGATATTTTAGAAAGTAACGGTTCTTCCTCAATGGCAACCGTGTGCGCCGGTACATTGGCCCTCATGGATGCGGGTGTACAGATTAAAAAACCTGTAACCGGTATTGCAATGGGATTGATTACCGATGATAAAGGTAACTACGCGATTTTATCCGACATCTTAGGTGATGAAGATCATCTGGGAGATATGGATTTTAAAGTGTGCGGTACTAAAGACGGAATCACTGCCGTGCAAATGGATTTAAAAGTAAACGGGTTACCTTACGAGGTAATGTCGCAAGCATTAAACCAGGCAAAAGATGGCCGTTTACATATCTTAAACGAAATCAGTAAAACACTTGCTGCGCCTAATACGGATTACAAACCACACGCTCCGAGATTATTGCAAATCGAAATCCCTCAGGATTTCATTGGCGCTGTAATCGGGCCGGGCGGAAAAGTAATTCAGGAGATTCAGAAAGCCACAAACACAACTATTACCATTACCGAAATTAACGGAAAAGGTTTGGTTGAAATTTTTGGTGATAATGATGAAGATGCAAAAGCAGCACTTACCCGTATTAAAGGCATTGTTGCTGTTCCTGAAGTAGGTGAGATTTACGAAGCAAAAGTAAAAACCATCATGCCCTACGGAGCTTTTGTTGAGTTCTTACCGGGTAAAGACGGGTTATTGCACATCTCTGAAGTTGAATGGCGCAGGCTTGATTCTTTAGAAGGTGTTTTAAAAGAAGGCCAAATCATCCAGGTAAAATACATTGGTAACGACCCTAAAACCGGCAAATTTAAATTGTCGCGCAAAGTGCTATTACCAAAACCTGAAACAGCAGAAACAGAAAATAAATAATTTTCTTTTAACCTCTCACGAAATGTAAGTTACAGATGAGAATAAAAAATAAAATAAAAGCAGTGTCGTTCATCATGGCATTGCTTTTTTCTTTTTCCGGATTTTCGCAGGAGAAAGAGAAGGAAGCTATTAACTGGATTAGTTTTGATAAAGCCGTTGAACTGGCGCAGAAAAAACCGAAGCATATTATTGTAGATGTATATACCCAATGGTGTGGCCCTTGCAAAATGATGAGCAAAAATACTTTTCAGAACCCTGTTATTGCAAAATACATTAACGAGCATTACTATGCGGTTAAGTTTGATGCGGAAAATTTTGACACGCTTAAGTTTACTATTAATGTACCTGATACCTTAAAAGATAAAAACGGTAAAGTAATCAAGGTGCAGGTTAAAAAGCAGCCCCTGGTTTTTATTAACCCCTCTCCTAAAGGAACCCCGCGCGCGGTACACCAGTTTGCAGCTTCCATTTTAGACAACAAACTTTCTTATCCTTCGTTTGTTTTTTTGAACGATAAAATACAGCGCATTGATATTGTAAAGGGTTATCAAACTCCGCAACAGTTTGAACCAATCATTAAATTCATTGGCTCAGGTACTTACGGTAAAGTAAAATATGATGAGTTCCTTAAAACTTTTAAATCAACCATAAATTAACAGATTTGCCTTTTAAACCCGAAAATGCTAACTTTACAGAAAGAAATAAGAATGAACCTTAAAAAGAAGATAGTCGAACTTCTTGAGAAGCAAAAGTATTCTTATAAAGAATTAGCTGAACATTTAAATTTAAATGAAGAACAGCTTGATCATGCTTTGGAAACAAAAACTCTTGAAGTCCGCACACTTGAGTTAATTTCAAAAGAACTCCGTATACCTCTTTACAGCTTTTTCAGAGACCCCAAACAAATGGCTCAGTACATGGAGGAAAAGGAAAAATACTACGATGTAAATATATGGAGCGATCAGGAGATAAAATATAAATCAGAAATTACAAAACTACGCGAGGATTTAAAAAAACTCAGCTCGGAAGTAAAAAACAAAGATTTACTGATTGAAACGCTCGAAGATCAGATGAAAAAAGGTTGGGCCGATAAATAAACCTTTATTAATAAGTATTTTTTTTCAGTTTATACTTTGCACAAATTAATCTGTGTAATCCGTCTAATCTGTGACTTGCGTTTATTATTTATTCCAGATTCTCCAGGCTTCTTCCGCCTGAAAAACAAGCATGTTATACCCGTTAGAAACAAGCGCACCCTGCTCTTTGGCTTTTTTAAGAAACAAAGTCTCGGCAGGATTATAAATTAAATCATAAACTAAATGCTGAGGTGTTAAGGAAGAATAGGGAAGAGGTAAAAATTTATCATCGTTGGGCGACATACCCACGGGTGTACAATTAACAAGCAGCTTGCAGGCTGAAATAACATCCTCAGTAAGTTCTTCATACATCAATGTATTTCCGAAATTATTTTTTGTTCGGCTCACAAACCAAAAGGTAATCCCTGAATTTCTTAAAACATAAGCAACCGCTTTTGATGCGCCGCCCGTTCCGAATATTAAAGCTTTGGTGTGATTGGTATCTAAGAACGGGCGCAGAGATTGTTTAAATCCGAAAGCATCCGTATTGTAGCCGATTAATTTTCCGTTAGTAAATTTAATACAGTTAACCGCGCCGATTTCTTCGGCGGTTTCATCCAACTCATCCAAAAACGGAATTACAGTTTCCTTATATGGAATAGTAACGCTTAAGCCAAGCAGGTCTTTTTCTTTTTTCAGGAATTCTTTAAACTCAGAAATAGTTTCCAGAGGAAAAGTATCGTAACTGTATCCCGTAATATTTTCTTTCAGAAACTTTTCTTTGAAGTATTTTTTTGAAAAAGAATGCGATAAGGGATAGCCTATAAGTCCGAGTTTTTTCAAATCTTTATAATGAAGCAATTAATTTATCATATTCTGCATGAGAACCAACCCAGAACCAAACCATTGCATTTCCTTGTTTAACACTTAAAGCACGCCAGGAAAGACTTATTCTTACAGAATAAACTGGTTGAGTTTTATGAATCTGTTTGAATTGTAAGCTTGGATGAGCCGAATTTTCTTTCCACCTTTTAAAAGCCTTACGTGTTAAATCTTTCACATGAGAAGGAAGCACACTAAAAGCTTTTCTAAAACGAACAGTTGTTACAGATTTCATTTAAGGTTCAACGCTTGGGTTTTGCCTTTTTTATACTCAACTACCGCTTCAGAAGCAAGTAATAAAAGCTCATCCTGAGAGTTTTCAAAAGATTTTTGCCAGGTTAATTCTTCGCTGAGTAAACTGGCAATAGCATTCTGCTGAGCTACCGGCAGTTTATCTAATTTAGAAAATACTTTTTTAAGCGCGTTTGTCATAACACAAAGTTACAAAAAAAGCAATAAATAACTTAATTTGAATTCGGTTAAAATTTTTGATTTTACTTTCCGTCCCTCTCGTCTACAATCTGCTCGGGTTTAAAACCCTTTGTATCAAACACAAAAACAGCGTCGGCCAGATTCTCGTTGGACTTCATGCTTTTGATGGTATAGGTTTGTGTGCCGCCGTCTTTCATAAGCATTTTAATCTCGCAAACCTGTTTTTTGTTTTTGTCAATAAATAATTTGATTGTATGAAATTTTTTCTTTTCAGGTTTAACCGTGGGATAAAGACTAATAACATGATATGTTACTCCGTTTATTTTTTCTTCTTTTTCGTATTTGTATTTATAACCCGTTTCGTAAAGGGTAAAAATTTTGGTGGGATCTAAACCTTCTTCGGCATTGGGCTCAAAATTTTTAATGCTTACTTCCTGCGCGTCTTTATTATGTGTCCAAACAGTTTTACCATCGCAGACAATAGTATTACCTGGAATTTCTAATTTAAATTTATTTCCTTTAACCTGAATTTTCCCTTCCTGCTTATCTACCTGTTTTTTTTCTTTGTTTAAAATAATTTGTTCGTACTCGGCAGTAATAGTTTTGTACGCCTTGGTAGTTTTACTTACATCATCTAAAATGATTTTTGCTTTTGCATCATGGTCGGCGGGAAGTGTTTGCGCAAAGCAAAAAGCAGTAAAAAATAAAAATGAAAAGAGAGTTGTTGTTTGTTTTAGCATAATGGATTCTTTTATATCATTTAGACAAATATTGTGTCTGATAGTTTAATTACACAGTTAATTTCTTATATCTTACCCGTTTAGGTTCAACATTACCCAAACGTTTTTTCTTGTTTTCTTCGTACTCGCTATATCCGCCTTCAAACCAATAAGTCTGACTATCGCCTTCAAAAGCAAGTATGTGCGTACAAACACGGTCTAAAAACCAGCGATCGTGACTGATGATTACCGCGCAACCCGCAAAATCATTCAAACCTTCTTCTAAGGCGCGAAGCGTGTTTACATCCAAATCATTAGTAGGCTCGTCTAATAATAAAACGTTTCCCTCTTCTTTTAAAGCTAATGCTAAGTGCAAACGATTTCTTTCTCCACCCGAAAGCACTGAACATTTTTTTCCCTGGTCGGAACCACTGAAGTTAAATTTTGAAATGTAAGCACGTGAATTCATTGGCTTACCGCCGAACATTAAATTATCCAAGCCGCCACTCAAAACATCATACACGGTTTTGTTAGGGTCAATAGCCGCGTGTGTTTGGTCAACGTAAGCAATCTTAACAGTAGGACCGACTTTAAAATCTCCAGTGTTAGATTTTTCCTGTCCCATAATCATGCGGAACAAAGTGGTTTTACCGGCGCCGTTCGGGCCAATAATTCCTACAATTCCAGCAGGAGGTAATTTAAACGAGAGATGTTCGTATAGCAACCTGTCGCCGAAACCTTTTGAAATATCTATCGCTTCAATAACTTCATTTCCCAGGCGCGGGCCGTTAGGAATAAAAATTTCCAGCTTCTCTTCTTTCTCTTTAACATCTTCGCCCAACATTTTTTCGTAATTGGCCAAACGCGCTTTTTGTTTTACTCCGCGGCCTTTCACTCCCTGTCGCACCCACTCTAACTCGCGGGCTAAAGTTTTCTGGCGTTTGCTTTCGGTTTTTTCTTCCGCTTTTAAACGCGCTCCTTTTTGTTCTAACCACGATGAGTAATTTCCTTTCCAGGGAATTCCTTCTCCGCGGTCAAGTTCTAAAATCCATCCTGCAACATTGTCTAAGAAATAACGGTCGTGCGTTACGGCAATAATAGTTCCTTTATAATTTTTTAAGTGCTGCTCTAACCAGTCAACGCTCTCGGCATCTAAGTGGTTTGTAGGCTCGTCTAATAATAAAATATCGGGCTCTTGTAAAAGTAAACGGCAAAGCGCAATGCGGCGGCGCTCACCACCCGATAATACTTTAACAAGAGTATCACTTTCAGGGCAACGTAAGGCATCCATTGCCTGCTCCAGGCGGTTATCTAAGTTCCACAGGTCATTCTTGTCAATTTCATCTTGCAAGGCAGCCTGGCGGTTAATGAGTTTTTCCATTTCCTCAGGTGTCATCTCTTCGGCAAACTTGTTGTTTACCTCTTCGTATTCTTTTAAAATAGAAGTAAATTTTTCAACGCCTTCGCGCACCACTTCAATGCAGGTCTTATTTTCGTCGAGATGTGGTTCTTGTTCCAACATGCCAACCGAGTACCCCGGCGAAAAAGCAATTTCACCAATATAATCTTTATCAACCCCGGCAATAATGCGCATTAAAGTTGATTTACCCGAGCCGTTTAAACCGAGTACGCCGATTTTTGCGCCGTAATAAAACGAGAGGTAAATATCTTTTAAAACCTGTTTTTGCGGCGGATGGATTTTACTCACATTCACCATACTGAAAATTATCTGCCTTCCTTCGCTCATTTGTTGAGTTATTGATTTATTTAGTTATTGATTTGTTGAATGGCTAATTGGATAAGTAAATCAATAATTTTCCAATTCCCTGACTCAACAATTGCCCGGCGAATGTACAAATTTTTGAGTTTTCGGGATGATTAATAGCTGTATTATACGTTAGCGATTGAAGCGGAAAGCCCGGACTGTAGCCGCCTGTAGCTTGCGGATACAGGAGGACTTGTAGCGTAAAGCGCGACGGCGAACCCGGATTTTAAAGAGAATTTAAATATCCGCAGAGCCGGAACGCCCAAAACGCTGTTAAAATTACCGCCCGAAACCCAAAATAAAAGGGCTAAACCCCTTTAGAGCGGGGCAATATTACCAAACTCTTAAAAAATTGATATTTTTACAGATTTTCCTTGACTTGTATGCGAAAAAAGTACGACCTTTGCAGCTCAAATTAAAAACGACAAAACACAAAAAAATGAAGACCAATCCAATTTTCGAGAACCTTATTGAAGCACAAACCCAAGCTGTTAACAACTGGGTAGATTCTACTAAAAAATTCCAATCTGCCTTTACAAGCGGAAGCATTCCTACCGAAGGCCAGTCTATTTACAAAGAGTGGTTAGACAAACAAATGAACTTATTCAGTGGCGTGCAAGCTAATTTTGCCAAAAACGGCGATGGCGCTAAACCCGAAGAGTTCTTTAAAAACTGGTATAACCAGCAATTAGAGCAAGTAAAGAAAATGACTGATTTTAACCAAAGCCTGCAAACCAGCTTTGCTAATTTTGGTAAAAACCCTGCCGATTACGCGGCAAATTTCAGCCAGGCTAACCAGGCATGGACTAACATCTATAACAACTGGATGGGAGCTTTAAATTCTACTTACGATACATTTGCTAAAAGCATGCCTAACGGTGTGAATAAAGATTCTTTTAAAAACTTTTTTGAAGGAACTCAGTCATATTTAAAATTACAGGAGTTCTGGCAGCCGATGTTTGAATCATTCAAAGGAGGTAATTTTAATGCAGATACTTTAAAGAAAATGTACCAGCCTGATGCTTACAAACAAATTACCGAGCAGTTATTCAATTCGTTTTTTCATACTTCAAATATGAAAGATGTGTTTGACGCTTCTATCAAAAAAATTCAGGATTTCTTTTCTAACCAGAATAATTTATCTAAAGAGTACACAGCGGCGTTTAAAAATATCGCCAACGAGTATCCTCAGTTAGTAGGCGGCGATTTTGGTAAATTAAGCGAGATGTATAAAAACGCTAATAACGTATTTGCAAAATCGTTTGAGCCCGTGCTTAAATTAGCCGGTGCCGGTAAAGAAAAGGAAGCGATTGAAGAAAACATTGTATTGTTGGATAAAATTGCCGAGTTCTCTGTAAAACAGGCCGAGTTGCAGTTCCACTTATATAACACAACGCAAAAAGCGGTTGAAACAACCTCTAAAAAAGCATTGGAGAAATTTGAAAAACTTTCGCCGGAAGAATTAAAAGGCCAAAGCTTTAACGAGTTTTATAACGAGTGGGTAAAAACCAACGAAAGTTTGTTTACGGATCTTTTTGCTTCAGAAGATTTCTCGAAAGTAAAAGGTGAGTTAATCAACGTTTCTATGGATGTTAAAAAACATTTTGAAAAGCAATTTGAAAATGTATTTAACGTGTACCCTGTGGTTTTCCGCAGCGAAGTAGATGAGTTATACCAGACTATTCATGATTTAAAGAAACAGGTTAAAGCTCTTGAAACGCGTTTAGCGGTACAGGGCGCTGCAAGTTTGTCTTTTGATGATGATAAAGCCGCTAAAGCAAAAAAGAAGTAATTCTTTAAAAATACAAAGAAGGGCTGCTTTTTAATATGAGCAGCCCTTTTTGTTTTAATTTACCGCCAGGGTGCTAAGACGCAAAGTTTAATTGGCGCAATAAATTTTGGGCTTATATTAAAGTATGTAATGAGAAAAAATAGTATATTTAAAAAACAAATTCTCCGCGCCTTTGTGCCTTTGCGGTGAAAAAATGTATTCGTATGGAAAAGATTTTAAGCGAAATAAACGAAGCCAACCAGAAATTACTGAAAAGCTACGATACCCTTAAAAGTATTGATGATGTGGAAATAGCCACATCGCCTAAAACCGAAGTTTATGCAGAGGATAAACTGAAGCTTTATCAATACGACCGAGGAACGCCGGCCACACAAAAAACGCCCATCATTATTATATATGCATTGGTAAATACGTATAAGATGCTGGATTTGCAGCCCGACCGCAGTTATGTAAAAAGCATGCTGGCCAATGGTTTTGACGTGTATTTAATTGATTGGGGATACCCATCGCACACCGATAAATTTTTGAGTATTGATGATTACGTTAACGGTTACATAAATAATTGTGTTGATGTGATACGTAAACGCAACCGTACCGACAAAGTAAATATTATCAGTATTTGCCAGGGTGGAACGTTGAGTGTTATTTATACGGCTTTGCACCAGAATAAAATAAAAAATTTAGTTACCCAAGTTACCCCTGTTGATTTTGAAACAAATGATGCGCTTTTGTTCCGTTGGAGCAAGGATATGGACTTTGATAAAATTGTTGAAGGTTATAATGGATTAATTCCCGGCGAATTTTTAAATGAAGGCTTTGCCCAATTAAAACCGATGATGAAATTGCAAAAGCACCAGGCTATGATTAGCATGCTTGACAACAAAGAAAAGCTGGAAAACTTTTTGCGTATGGAAAAATGGATTGCAGACAGCCCTAATCAGGCAGGAGAATGTTTCAGGCAATTTATGAAGGATTTGTACCAGAAAAATTTATTGGTAAAAAACGAATTAGTGGTTGGCGGCAAAAAAGTGAATATGAAAAATATTACCTGTCCTTTACTCAACGTTTACGCTACCGAAGATCATTTAGTTCCTCCTGCAGCGAGTGAGCCATTATGCAAACTTACCGGCAGCAAAGATACGGAAACCATTAGCTTTAAAGGCGGCCATATTGGTGTATTTGTAGGAAGTAAATCGCAAAAAGAATTAGTGCCTGCTGTAACCGGGTTTTTGCAGAAGCGCGATAACTAAAGCCTTACCCCAACCTTCTTCAAAAAGAGAAGGAGAAATACAGCATCTCGTAAACATGAAAAAAATTATTCCATTTGTATTTCTTCTATTGCAGTTTTCCTGCTCTTCTCCGGAAACACGAAACAATCCTGTTGCTATTTCAGAAACTTATTTTACCAACCAGGAATCCGGAGTTAAAACGGGCGGAATTAAAACCATTACTATTGAAACTCCGAAGGGAAAATTTAATGTATGGACCAAACGCATCGGTAATAATCCCAAAATAAAATTGTTATTGCTTAATGGCGGCCCGGGATTAACACATGAATATTTTGAGTGTTTCGAAAGTTTTTTGCCGGCCGAAGGAATTGAATTTATTTATTATGACCAGTTAGGTTGCGGTAACTCGGATAACCCGAAAGATACTTCGATGTGGGATTTGACACGTTATATGGAGGAGGTGGAGCAGGTACGTAAGGCATTAAATTTAGCGAATGATAATTTTTATTTATTAGGCCATTCGTGGGGAGGGATTTTAGCGATGCAATATGCACTTAAATACCAGAACAATTTAAAGGGTTTGATAATTTCTAACATGATGTGCTCTTGTCCTGATTACGGAAAATACGCCAATGAAGTTTTGGCAAAGCAAATGAGCCCGCAAGTTTTAGATACTATCAGAAAACTGGAAGCCAAAAAAAATTTTGCAAATCCGAAGTATATGGAGTTGTTGATGAGGAACTACTACGCCGAACACATTTGCAGAATCCCGCTTGCTCAATGGCCTGAGCCAATTAATCGTTCTATGAGCAAATTAAATAATTCATTATATGTAACTATGCAGGGGCCCAGCGAATTCGGGATTGCAGGTAGTCTTACCTACTGGGACGTAAAGGCCAGATTAAAAGAACTGAAAGTTCCTACTCTCACCATTGGCGCAAAATACGACACCATGGACCCCGCGCACATGCAATGGATGAGTACACAGGTACAAAACGGGACTTATTTATATTGTGCCAATGGCAGCCACATGAGTTTGTACGACGATCAGCAAACTTATATGGCGGGATTGGTAAAATTTATTAAAGAGGTTAACAGAAAAAAAGAAGAAAATTAATTCTTGCATAAACTCTTAATACCTTTTCAATAAATTCCTTTGATAAGGGAATTTTTTTGTTTCCTTCAGATATGTAACAAATACATTATTTCATTACAGGATAAAAATTGTTAAACAAGTTGTTTTTTAACTATTCATAAGTAATAATTACCATCTGTACTAAAGCGCAATTCTGAAAAAGGAAAATGTACATTTTTGCACGTATAAAGAATTTGTGATATGAAAACATTAAACCTTGCCCTTATCCTTACCTTAATGGTTAGCCTTCCTTGCTTTAGCCAGAAGAGTATATCAACTGTTCCGCCGGTGCGTAACTGCGGTACCCCAACACCCGATCCTGCATGGGATGCTTGGTTTAATCAGCGGGTACAAGAATACATTCAGAAAAATTACGGAAATAGAACACAGTCAACAGTTCAGCTTACAAATTACACCATTCCCATGGTGGTGCACGTTTTGCATAACACTTCGGAGGCGGTTGGTTCAGGAATGAACATAAGTCAGGCACAGGTAAATTCTCAGCTTACCGTTCTTAATCAGGATTATTCAGCTACAGGTGTAAATATTAGTTCCTGCCCTTCAACTTTTACCGCCAACATTGCAAATACCGGTATACAATTTTGTTTAGCTAAAATTGACAACAACGGCAATACCATGGCAGAGCCAGGTATCGACAGAGTTGACTGGCAAGCCAAAGGATGGACGGACCCCTCTTCATTTACATCTTCAGGTGCTGTGCAGACATATTTTGACGGGACTATAAAACCGGCCTCTATATGGGATCCCAATAAATATTTAAATATTTGGGTAGCTGATATGAGCGGCAGCGGATTATTGGGATACGCTACTTTTCCTGCAGGCACTTCATTAACAGGTTTAAGCGGTGTAGAAACCGCTTCCACCAGTGGGGTTGTGATTTTAACAACTTCTTTCGGAAATACCGGAAATGTTGCTGCTCCGTATAATCTCGGCCGCACAGTAACGCACGAAGTGGGCCATTGGCTGGGGTTGCGACACGTATGGGGTGATGGTACTTGTTTGACAGATTATTGCAATGATACTCCTCCTGCCCAACAGGCAAATTTCGGATGCCCGGCTTTTCCGCACAATCAGGGCGTGTGTTCCGGAAATACAACCGGCGAGATGACGATGGATTTCATGGACTATTCCGATGATGCATGTATGTACATGTTTACAAATGATCAAACAACACGTATACAAACTGCGATGCAAACAGGAACTTACCGGACACAGATTGTGCTATCAACCGTTTGTAATTCTCCGGTTTTACTTGATGCCGGAATTCAAAACATAATTAAACCTGCAAACGGTTCTACAACTTGTATAAACAACGTTACGCCACAGGTTATTCTGACAAATTATGGAAGTACAACGCTTACGTCATGCCTAATTAATTTTTCGCTTGATGGTGCTGCGGCAACTACTTATACGTGGACCGGTAGTTTGGTTTCTTCGGCAACTGCTACAATAACTTTACCCGCGCTTAATGGTTTAACTGCGGCTACACATACGTATGTTGCCACTTCTGCAAGCCCTAATGGAGGAACTGATCAAAATGCTTCAAACAATAGTCAGACCAGTGTGTTTACAATTACAAATTCAACAGGCCAGGCCTTACCTTTTACAGAAGGATTTGAGGGTACTACTTTTGTGCCCGCCGGTTGGAGTTATACTCCGGTAAATACAACCAATAGGTGGAGCCGCGTTACTACGGCGAGCGGATTTGGTACAAGTACTGCTTGCGCTAAAATGGATAACTATTCTGGTACCACAACTGTTGCCGGACAAAAAGATGATATGATTTCACCGGCTGTCAGTTTCTCAAATGCAAATAGCACAATAAAATTAAAATTTGACGTGGCCTATGCACAATATAATACAACAATTGATTCTTTAAATATATTTATCAGTACGGATTGCGGGACAACATGGAATAAAATTTATAACAAAGGCGGAGCAGGTCTTTCTACCGCGCCGGCAACATCCTCAGCTTTCACCCCCACTTCAACGCAATGGAGAAAGGATAGTGTTAGTTTATCTGCCTATGCAGGTACAGCCAGTGTTAAATTTAAATTTGAATCAGTAAGTGGCTGGGGTAATAATGTCTATCTGGATAACATTAACCTTGATTTTACTGCTATCGGTTCGGCTCCGGTTGCTGCTTTTAGCGTTTCATCGCCATCGGTTTGTGTTGGACAAGCTTTAACATTTACGGATCAATCTACAAATACTCCAACTTCCTGGAGCTGGACTATGACAGGAGGAACGCCTGCAACGTCCGCATTACAAAATCCTACAGTAACATATAGTGTGGCAGGAACTTATTCAATAGCTCTCACAGCTACAAACGGATCAGGAAGTAGTACTCAATTGACAAAGACTGTTACTGTGAATGCATTACCTGTAGTTACTGCATCTTCAGCCAGTGTTTGTGCGGGAAGCTCAACTGCTTTAACAGCGAGTGGCGCATCAACATACAGTTGGAGTACCGGAGCTAATACAAGCACCGTGAGTGTTACACCGAGTGTTACCACTGTTTATACAGTGACTGGAACGAGTACAGCAGGTTGTACTAAAACATCAACTTCAACTGTTACTGTGAATGCCTTACCGGTAGTTACCGTCTCTTCGGCGAGTGTTTGTACCGGAAGCTCTGCAATTTTAACAGCAAGTGGCGCATCAACATACAGTTGGAGTACAGGAACTAACACAAGTACTTTGAGCGTGACACCAAGCACTACCACTGTTTATACAGTGACAGGAACCAACACAGCAGGTTGTACTAAAACATCGACTTCAACTGTTACTGTGAATGCCTTACCGGTAGTTACCGTCTCTTCGGCGAGTGTTTGTACCGGAAGCTCTGCAATTTTAACAGCAAGTGGCGCATCAACATACAGTTGGAGTACCGGGGCTAACACAAGTACTGTGAGCGTAGCGCCAGGTACTACCACTGTTTATACAGTGACAGGAACCAACACAGCAGGTTGTACTAAAACATCAACTTCAACTGTTACTGTGAATGCCTTACCGGTGATCACTGCCAGTTCATCAACGGTATGCGCAGGGCAGCCGACTATAATAACGGCCGGTGGGGCAAATACGTATACATGGAATACTGGTGCTACCAGTAGTTCTATTAGTGTAACTCCAACTTCTAACACTGTTTATACGGTTAATGGAACTGATATGAATGGATGCAACAACAGCGCTACATCTACAGTTATGGTTAATGTCAATCCTTCTACTCCAACAATCACGGTGAGTGGAAATGTGCTTACTTCAAGTTCGGCTACTGGCAATCAATGGTATTATAACGGAACGGCAATCAATGGTTCGACCGCGCAAACGTATACTGCTGTACAAAACGGTACATATTATGTAGTGGTAACAAATTCTTCCGGATGTTCGGCTACGTCGGCAAGTGTTACGGTGAACTCTACCGGAATTGCTGTTAATGACGGAGTGCAGTTGAATTTGTTTCCCAATCCTTCAATGGGATTAGTAACTTTAGAGTTAAATAGTGCAAATGCTTTTGTACTAGTTGAGGTAGTGAACTCTATTGGCCAGGAGGTTTATAAAGAACAAATCTCTTCCTGTGATTCCGGTTGTAAAAAAGTGATTAATTTATCTGACTTGAGCGAGGGTATTTATTTATTCAGAATAAACACGGGCAGGAATTATATTTCAAAACAAATACTTTTGCATAAATAGTTCGAAAAAAATCAGAAGTTGATATCTAAAAAAATCAATTTATAATATTTTGATTTTAATACAGGTATATTAATTATTGGCCTTACTTTTTCTTCCTTTTATGTTCCTCGTAAAGTTGGTGTATAATTCCATCCGAGAGGCCTATTTGCGGGACAAATATTCTTTCTATCTCTGCATGTTTCATGGCGCTTAAAAATATTTTAGAAGCGGGTATAATTACATCCGCACGATCAGGCTTAAGGCCTAAAACAGTAATGCGTTCTTCGAAGGTGTAAGAACTAAGCATATCGTGCATGGATTTTAATTTGTCGTAACTGAGATGTTTGTTTTCTTTTTTGCCGCCCATTTTAAAGAGCTTATTTATATTTCCACCCGAGCCGATTCCATGTAAAGGCTTTACGCCAATGGTATTTTTTCTAACCCATAGCTTATAGGCATCCCACTCGTCTTTGTCAATTTTATTAAATAGCATGCGCAGCGTACCTACGTTAAAACTTTTCTGTGCCACAACTTTTTTATTGCTGAGTAAGGTAAGCTCGGTACTTCCTCCGCCTACGTCAATGTATAAATAATTTTTATCGGGGTCAAGCAAATCTTCCACGTGATTAGAGAAAATAGTGGCAGCCTCTGTTTTTCCGTCAATAATTTCTATAGAAATACCACTTTCTTTTTTTACGCGCTCAATTACTTCTTTACCGTTTTTGGCATCACGCATGGCTGATGTTGCGCAGGCGCGGTAAGCGGTAATATCATACACTTTCATGAGCTCGCTGAAGCCACGCATTGTTGCTGTAAGTTTTTCAATTTTAATTTTACTGATTTCGCCGTGTAAAAAAGTGTCTTCGCCCAGGCGAATAGGCATTCGTATTAATTCTTCTTTGTCAAAATAGGGTTTGTCTTTTGTTTCAAATACGTGGTCTATAAGGAGGCGTACAGCGTTAGAACCAATGTCGATAGCAGCAAAAATCATATATTAATCAGTAACGGCGTGTTTAAGCGGAGTGATTTGCTTGTTTGCATCCAGTAAATAATTATAAACCTCGTCCTGCGCGCGTATATGTGCGTCACCTGCTCTTGGTTTCTTATACTTGTTAGAAAGTGTTTGATCCAAAATTCGCGCTTTTGTGTTACCTGAGAGCTGTATTTCCAGTATGGTTTTCAGAATTTTTTGAACATTTTTATCTTTTACATGCACAGCCACTTCGCAACGGTGGTCAAGGTTACGCGTCATCCAGTCGGCCGAAGAGAGATAATATTTTTCTTCTCCATTGTTGGCAAAAGCGAAAATACGCATATGCTCAAGGTATTTATCTACAATACTAACGCCCTCAATGTTCTCACTTACATCTTTTACGCCGCATATCAATGAACAAATGCCGCGTATAATCAATTTTATTTTTACACCTGCCTGCGAGGCCTGATAAAGTTTATTAATAATGTCGCGGTCAACCAGGTTATTTACTTTTAAAATAATCCAGGCATTTTTTCCGGTCTGCGCGTTGGCAATTTCTTTGCTAATCAATTTAACAAAAGTGCTGCGCATGTTAAAGGGGGCAACAGCCAACTGTTTGTAATGGCCTACTTTAAAATTATCACTGAAAAATTCAAAAACCTTGCTTACTTCCTTGCAAATTTTCTTGTCGCAGGTAAGTAAACTTACATCTGTATAAATTTTAGCAGTCTTTTCATTAAAATTTCCGGTGCCAATATGTGCGTATTGCACTAATTTTCCTTTTTCCTTTGCGGTAATTAAAAATAATTTAGAGTGCACTTTTAATTTAGGTACTCCATAAATAATGGTAGCGCCTTCTTCCTGCAATTTGTTTGCCCAGTATAAATTATTTTCTTCGTCAAACCGCGCCTGCAATTCAACTACCATAGTAACTTTTTTTCCGTTCTTTAATGCGTTTATTAACGCATTGGCAATTTTAGAAGAATCGGCAAGGCGGTAAATGGTAATTTTTATATCTTCTACAAGCGGGTCCATAGAGGCCTCACGCAAAATACCGATGATATGATCGAAGGGGTGATAAGGAAATACCAATAAAATATCCTGGTTGCGTATAGATTGCAGTGAGCTGGTTTTGTAATTGGACAAGAGCTTATGCTCGATAGGTTTTGTTTTTTTGTATTGCAGGTCTTTACGGCCCACATCCGGAAAATCAATGAAATCTTTAAAATTGTGATAGCGTCCGCCGGGTATAGGCGCGTCTTGTTTGGTTAAGTTAATTTTCTTAATCAAGAAAGCTTTCATGTCTTCGGGCATAGATTCATCAAACACCAAACGCACAGGCAAACCTTTTTTACGTTTCTTTAAGCCTTTTGAAATTTTATCTACTATGTTATGCGAAACATCATTATCAATTTCCAGCTCCGCGTCACGGGTAAGTTTGATATTGTAAGAGTCAAGTGCTTTCATACCGAGTACTGAAAAAATTTCGTCGGCGCAAAAACGAATTATGTCATCAAGTAAAATAATGTAATGTTTTTCGAAAACAGTAGGTAAAGCGAAAAACCGCGACATAGTTTTGGTAGGTACTTCAATAAGCGCATAACTGGTTTTAAGAGTTATTTTGTTTTGAAGCCGAATAAAAAGATAACTGGATTTATCGCGCAGTGATGGAAAATGTTTGGTTTCGTCCAACAGAATAGGAAAAATATTGGAGATTACCCTTTCGTGAAAAAAATCGCGCACCAAAAGTTGTTGTTTTTCATCCAGTTCTTTTTCGTTGACCATAAAAACTTTCTGGTGTTTCAGCTCTTTCAGTAATTCCTGGTAAATTTCTTCAAAACGCTTTTGTTGCTCAAGCACGCGTTTTAAAATAGTATCCAGTACATCATTGGGGTTGGCACCAATTAGGGGAATTGCACGTTTTCCCAATGGGAGCATGCGTTTAACGGTTGCTACACGAACCCGGTAAAACTCATCCCTGTTATTGGAATAAATAGCTAAAAATTTTATTCTTTCCAGCAGGGGAGTTGTGGAATCGGCAGCTTCCTGCAGTACGCGTTCGTTAAATGAAAGCCAGGCAACCTCGCGATTTATATAGGGTAAATTCTTTTTCTTCATTTATGGCGGGTTATCTGAACTCTTTCGGGTAAAGATAGAAATCGTTTTTGATTTTTGTATTTAAAAAATCTTTCCAGCTTAAAACATCATTGCTTAAAGAAATTACTCCGCAGGTTGGAATATTATCCGCAAACGCGTCGGAAAATTGATTGAAAAATTTTGTGAATCCCGGATTGTGGCCGAACATAAAGGCGGTTTCAATATTATCAGTAATAACTGTTGTAACAATGCTCTGAAGTGTTTTAACACCGGCCTCGTATATTTTTTTATTGATAACCAGTTTTTCGGTATCGTAATTAAATGCTTCGGCAAATAAAAGGCCGGTAGAGTAGGCGCGTATGGCAGGGCTTGTAAGCCATAGTTGCGGTGGAGAAATTTTTTGCGCTAACTGTTTGGCTAAAATCTGCGCGTCGGAGTAACCGCGGGTGTTAAGCGGGCGAAACAAATCGGTAATAGTATCATTTCCCCAATCTGATTTTGCGTGGCGAACGAGGATAAGCGTCTTCATAAGCTCAGGACTTAGTACTTAAAGATACTAATTCTTTCTTTAAAAATGCAGCGGTATAACTCTCTTTGTTTTTCACAATTTCTTCCGGTGTTCCGGTGCAGAGTATTTGCCCTCCGCGCGCGCCGCCTTCCGGGCCGATATCTATAATGTAATCGGCCATTTTAATGATATCTAAATTATGTTCAATAACCAAAACGGTATTTCCGTTATCAACCAAACGGTTTAATACTTCCAACAAAATACGGATGTCTTCAAAGTGTAAGCCGGTTGTGGGCTCATCTAAAATATAAAAGGTTTTCCCCGTATCTTTTTTGCTTAATTCGGTTGCAAGTTTAACGCGCTGTGCTTCGCCACCGCTGAGTGTTGTTGCCTGTTGCCCGAGAGTAATATAGCCCAGGCCCACATCATGCAAAGTTTTTATGCGTTGGTATATGTACGGGATATGTTCAAAAAATTCAACAGCCTGGTCAATCGTCATATTCAGCACATCATTAATTGATTTGCCTTTGTAACGCACCTCTAAAGTTTCGCGGTTGTATCTTTTACCCTGGCATTCATCGCACAGCACATATACATCGGGTAAAAAATTCATTTCAATGGTTTTCATCCCCGCGCCTCCGCATGTTTCGCAGCGGCCTCCTTTTACGTTAAACGAAAAACGCCCCGGTTTGTATCCACGTATATTTGCTTCGGGAGTGGATGCATAGAGGTTGCGTATATCATCAAAAACTTTTGTATAGGTTGCCGGATTACTTCTTGGTGTTCTGCCAATGGGTGATTGGTCAATTTCAATTACTTTATCAACATGCTCAAGCCCTTGTACAGATTTATACGGAAGTGGTTTTGTTTCTGATTTATAAAAGTAATGGCTGAGAATAGGATAGAGAGTTTCGTTTATTAAAGTCGATTTTCCACTGCCCGAAACTCCGGTTACACCAATGAAACAACCTAAAGGTAAATCAACGGAAACATTTTTTAAATTATTTCCGGTGGCACCTTTTAAAGTAATTTTTTTTCCGTTTCCTTTTCTTCTTTGTTTAGGTACAGAAATTTCTTTTTTACCGGTTATGTACTGAGAGGTAACAGAATTATTTTTCAATAAATTTTTTGGGATATCAGAAGCAACAATTTTTCCTCCGTGTATTCCGGCTCCGGGGCCAATATCTATTACATAGTCGGCTTCTGCAATCATATCCTTATCGTGTTCAACCACAATAACCGAATTACCCGCGTCGCGCAGATTTTTTAAAGCTTCGATTAATTTTGCGTTATCGCGTTGATGCAACCCGATACTTGGCTCATCTAAAATATAAAGCACACCTACTAATTGTGAACCTATTTGTGTAGCAAGCCTGATACGTTGCGCTTCTCCACCTGAAAGAGATCGTGAACTGAGATTTAAAGAAACATAATCAAGGCCTACTTCCATTAAAAATCCGATTCGTGCGCGGATTTCTTTTAAAATTTCTTTGGCAATTATTTGTTGTGATTTAGTAAGGCGTTTTTCTATATCCTTAAAAAATAACTGAAGCGCGGCGATGTCGAATTGTGAAAGTTCAGAAATATTTTTACCGGCAATTTTAAAATATAAAGCCTGTTTGCGAAGGCGTGTACCGTTACACTCAGGGCAATTAATTTTATTGGTAAATCCCTGTACCCAACGTTGCATGGCCGGCGAGGGATTTTCTTCAGCCTGTTTAACAATAAAATTCGCAATTCCCTCAAAAGCTACCGAATAACCTTCGTGATTGGCCTCTGTTTTTATTTTAAATAACTCGTCGCTTCCGTACAAAATAATATTTACTGCATCTTCATCTATTTCCTGAAAAGGGGTATCTAATGTAAAGTCATAAGTACCGCCAATGGCTTCCAGTTGTTTGAAAATCCATGAATTTTTATAATCTCCTAACAAAGAAAGCGCGCCTTTTTTTATGGAGAGTTTTGGATTGGTAACGATTTTGGAAATATCTATTTCGGAAATAACTCCGAGCCCGTTGCATTTAGGGCAGGCCCCGTAAGGCGAATTGAAAGAAAATAAATTTGGAGCCGGCTCATCATAAGAAACTCCGCTGGTTGGGCACATGAGCATACGACTGAAAAACCCCGGTTTTAATTTAGAATTTTTCTTTTCTTCATGCTCAAGCACCATTATGGTTCCTTTTGCCTGTTTCATTCCTGTTTGTACGGATTGAGAAAGCCGTTGACGAATATTTGCGGAAATTTCAAGCCGGTCGATTACAATTTCTATATCATGAATTTTGTAGCGGTCAACCTGCATTTTTGTAACGATGTCTTTTATCTCTCCGTCAATACGTGCCTTGGTAAAACCGGATTTCCGGATTTGTTCAAATAATTCGCGGTAATGTCCTTTGCGGCCTTTAACAACGGGCGCGAGAATATTTATTTTTTTCTTATTGTATTTTTCAAGAATCAAATCAATTACCTGCTCGTCGTTATAACGCACCATTTTTTCGCCTGTTACATACGAGTATGCTTCTCCCGCACGGGCAAACAGCAAACGCATGAAGTCGTAAATTTCTGTAATGGTTCCTACGGTTGAGCGGGGGTTTTTACTTACCGTTTTTTGTTCGATAGAAATTACGGGTGAAAGGCCGGTTATTTTATCTACATCCGGGCGTTCGAGGTCGCCTAAAAACTGGCGTGCGTATGAATTAAATGTTTCTATGTAACGGCGTTGCCCCTCGGCATAAATGGTATCAAATGCCAAGGAAGATTTTCCACTGCCGCTAAGGCCTGTTATTACAACAAGTTTATTGCGGGGTATGGTAACATCAATGTTTTTAAGATTGTGGGCGCGGGCACCTGTTACTTCAATGTATTCTTCGCTATCCTTTGGGTTACTCATTTTTAATTTCTTTAGCTGTATCCGGTTTTGTTATCAATGTATCCGGTAAAATATTTTTTACTTTAAGTGTGTCTTTGTTTTTTATAACAGTGTCTTCGTAGGTGGTTAACAATAATTTTTTCAGATATTCTTTTTTAGGAAATTTTATGAGATAAGTTTTTCTTCTGGGATTGGTTAAGGAATTAGCAATTATCCATGGATTAAAAGTTTTTAAAATTTCATAGGTACAGCCTTTACTAATTGCGAATTCAGAGAGATTGCTTATAGTGGTATCGGCTTTAAAAGTGGTTGTTGGAATATTATAAATATTTATTCCGCCATAAAACTTTTTACGGCTGTTTGTAAAAACGGTTTTTAAAGCGAGTATTCTGTAGATGTAAAAGGAAGTTTCTTTGTTCATCATTAAATCGTAATAATTTTTGGACGGTTGTTTTTTCATATGGTATTCAATTCCTCCCATTCCCAAATTGTATGCTGCGGCCACGAGCGTCCAATTGCCTAATCTTTTATAAGCGTCTTTAAAGAAACGGCAGGCAGCTTCAGTGCTTTTTTCCACGCTGTAACGTTCGTCAATTTCATTGGTAATTTCAAGCCCGTAATTACTGCCTGTGCTGCTTATAAATTGCCAGAAGCCGACAGCTCCCTGTGGCGAAGTAGAGTTTGTAAGCCGGCTTTCGGCAAGGGCGATATACTTGAAATCTTCAGGTATATTATTCTTCTTAAGTGTTTTTTCGATGAGGGGAAACCAGGCAGACGCGCGGTTAAACAAAATAAAAGCGGTTGATTTTTCGAAATTTCCCCCGTTAAAAACTTTTTCTATATTTTCTTTTATACTGTAATCGTTTTGCGGGATGGGTTCGCCAGCAAATTGCAAATCTTTAGGTATACGCAGGTTAAAAAGACTTTCGGCAGGTCCGTTATAATCGGCAGGGTTTTCACTGGACGCGAATAAAATTTTTGCATTCAGGTAAAGCAAAGAAAAAGTTAAGAAAAATGCCAGTGAAAAAAGTGCGTCTTTTATTTGTTTATTTTTTTTCATTGTTTTTTACGGAGGGTGATATAGAACAAATAGAAAAATAATAAAGCGGGATAAGCAGCAAACATCAGGCAGGTTTCTGTACTATAAGAAAAACGGGTAATAAGCAGAAAAGCCAGAAAGCCGCCTATGCCGTTTATCAATAAAAAAATAATAGCAATTCTTTTTTCGGTAAGCCCGTTAAAGAACATGAAATGCGTGGTATGATCGCGTCCGCCGATAAAGGGAGAATTTCCTTTCAGCAAGCGATTAATAACAACGATAAGGGTATCTGTTAAAGGCATGATAAAAACTAATCCTACAATTACAATATTATAAAACGGATGCATAACCGGAAAGTTAGTTACTTCTATAACAGGTAAATTCCAGCAGGAGTCTATACTGCAAAATGCGAGAAATATTCCCAGGAACTGACTTCCCGTATCGCCCATAAAAACTTTAGAAGGGTGCCAGTTGTATATCAGAAATCCGCACAGAGTGCCGATTACGGTCAGTGTAATTAAACTTATAGGGCTCGTGGCCATTTTAAAATACATGTTTATATAAAGCGTAAAAGCACAAATAGCTAACGAAACAATGGTTGAAATTCCATCCATGTTATCCAGCATATTTATTGAGTTCATTACTCCCACAACCCATAGTAAGGTAAGTGAGTAGTTCAGGAATTCACTTTCAAATGTATTAATCTTTGTACCGGTGCTTATTAAAATAACTCCACAAAAACATTGCACCATAAATTTTATCAGAGGCTTGGTATCAAACGCGTCATCGGCAAGGCCCATTAAAAAAGCAAGTGTTACAGAAAATAACAAACCGATAATTTTTTTACTCGACAAATAACCGTGTGAGCCTTCAGAAAGAAGCTCAAGAAAAATGAAAGAGATAAGAAAAACAATATAAAATGAAATTCCTCCCAACGCGGGTTTGGCTGATTCACTCCATCGGATTTGTACCTCCTGGTTGCGTCGTATACCGAGGTTTTGCGAGAAATTAAGGAACAACCCGTTAATGAGAATAGAAAAAGTCAGGGTGCCGCAAAATAAAAGCGTGTATAATAAAGGTATGTTCGAGAAAAAATTCATTAATTAAAAAGGAGAAACAAAATTCTTAAACGGAGTGCCGGATTTATCTTTATCTGAAAGAACGGGATTGGAAATATTCCAGTTAATTCCAAGGTCAGCGTCATTCCACATTACGCAGCCTTCAGATTCCTTGTGATAATAATTATTGCATTTATAATAAAAAATAGTTTCATCTTTGAGTGTCACAAATCCGTGCGCAAACCCCTCCGGAACCCAAAGCATGGTTTTATTTTGTTCATTCAACTCAAGTGCAAAATGTTTTCCGTAAGTAGTCGATTTTTTCCGGATATCAACCACTACATCAAGTACGGCGCCCTTGATAACACGAACTAATTTTCCTTGTGCAAAAGGAGGTGCCTGAAAATGTAATCCGCGTAAAACATTTTTTTGTGAAAGTGATTGGTTGTCCTGCACAAAATTGGCGCTTAATCCTGCCTGTTGCAATAATTTCTCATTATAACTTTCAAAAAAATACCCTCTCTGATCTTCAAACACCTTTGGTTTTATTACCAAAAGACCATCTATAAAAATTTTTTCAGCTACCATAATCAGCTAACCTTGATTTTCTTTTTAAATATTCCGCCGTTTTTTTTCTTTTGAGATTTTTCTTCGTAATAACCGTAATTATTTCCATAACCGTATCCGTAACCATACCCGTATCCGTAATTATATCCGTAATTTTTGCGGTTAATATCCACGCTGTTCAATACTACAGAAAGTTTTTTTACGTTGCTTTCATTTTGCAGGCGGTCAAGAATTTGAATGTAATTCCGTTTCGAGTAATCTGCCCTGAAAACGTAAATCGGGTAATCTGCCTTGGATATCATACTTACTCCGTCGGTAACCAATCCTATAGGCGGGTTGTCAATTACAATAATGTCGTACTGTTTTTTTAACTGAGCTAATACTTCATCCATAGCCGGGCTAATGATTAACTCGGAAGGGTTGGGAGGAATAGGCCCTGCTGTAATAAAATCCAGCCCGGGTAAAGCACTTTTGTTTACGCACTCAGCAATAATATGTTTGCCGATTAAGATAGTGCTCATCCCTTTCTCGTTGGTAGTGCCGAAACCTTTATGGATTTTAGGCTTCCGCATATCAAGATCGAGGATAATTACTTTTTTACCTGAATAAGCGATGATACCGGCCAGGTTAATGGCCACAAATGTTTTTCCTTCTCCGGAGATGGTTGATGTTAAAGCAATAATTTTTGTACCGGGCTCATTCGAAATAAATTGTAGGTTGCTCCGCAGGGTACGGAAAGATTCAGCGATAAGTGATTTAGGGTTTTTATCTACCACCAATTGAGAAATAGGAATTTCGCGGTCGTATTTCGGTACAATCCCTAAAATACTTACGCCGGCATTTGTTTGTTTGGTAATTTCATTGAGCGAATTAATTTCGTTGTGGAATAAATACCTTATAATGATAATTCCCAGTCCGATAACCAGAGCACTTAAAACAGCAACGAGTAAAGTTGTCTTTTTACTGGGAGCTACAGGGCTGGCATTGATTAAACCTCTTTCTAAAACTTCTGTTTGCGAAACAAACCCCGCTTTTGAAATGGAGAACTCTGTTTTTTTTTCAAGTAACAGAGTGTAATATTTTTCATTGATACCGAAAAACCGCATCAGGCGTGCGTATTCCATATCTTTTTCAGGCCGGTCAGCATATTTATTTTCGTACTCATTCGATTTACCCTTCAGGCTAATGTACTTTGATTTCATTTTCAAACGAACCGAATTAATGCTTTCCACCAAAAGATTTTTCTGGATTTCAATCTGGTTGTTAAGACGTTTTATTTCTATACTATTAGGTGTAGCCTGAAACAACATATTTTCTTTATCAATAAGCAACTTTTGCAAATTGGCTACCTGCCCTTTAATCGCATCCTGATCATCGGCACCGGCAATGGTTGAAATAAGTTGATAGGAATCAATACTTTTATTTTTTTTAATATCCTCCTGGATATTTTCAAGTATTTTTTCTTCCAATTGGGTCTTCATTAACTGGTCTTCGATGCTGGATATTTTTAACATATCGGACCGCATCCGCTCCTGGTTAGTATTGTAATTAGAATTTTTCCTGAAACCTTCAAGCGTATCTTCCGAGTGCTTAAGTTGATGAAAAACATTCTGAAGTTGCTGGTCGATAAATCCGATTACCTTATCAGAACTTTTACTTTCTTTTTCAATATCGTATATCTGATACTCATCTGCAATGGCGTTAACGATATCAGCTGCTTTAGCGGGATTAAAATCACGCAGACTGATACTGATTGTTTTTGCCTGTTCGTTTTGCAATTTTATTTCCAACCTGCTTTGAATATCACTTATTATTGAGTTTTCATCGTATTTAATAAAATAAAGTTTGGAGTAATCTTTTATGAGTGAAAAATGTTCTTCGGTAAGAATGGCAGGGTTATAGCTTATTTTTAAATCATAATTCGCCGTGTTCAGCCATTCATTCAGTTTAAAAGGTATAGCCGAATTGTTTTTCTCGTTGTCGTTTGAAAAAGTTATGTTTCCGGATTTTGGACTGGAAAAAGATACAAAAAATTTCTTGTTGTAAAACGAAGAGTTCTTGATATTCAGCTGCGCAAAAATAAGAGTGGAAGTATAAAGTTCGTTCGATTTAAAGGTACCCTCATTAAAATAGGCGGTATATAAATCCAGTTTATTAACTACGCGTTTTAAAAAAACTTTGGACCGAAGAACTTCAATGGCTTGCGCCAGGCCGTTAGTTTCTTCATAAGCCTGATTGATATTAAGTATCTTTTGTGCCTGGTTGTTATTATTTATCTGTATCGAGGATTTTGAAACATAAACAGGCTGCGCATAACGAAGATAAGTGTAAGCAACGGATAAAGTAATAATCAATAATAGCGCTATCCAGATTAAAGTACGGCGGGCAATAAAAAGGAAAAGCCCCAATTCAAATTCACTGCTGAATTTGGTGAGACGTTCCCGGTAAAGGTCAAAATTATTTTCGCCGTTTTGCAGCTCGCCACCAAGCATAGTTTATTTTTTTAATATCGAATACAGAAGCAGGAAAGTTGATAAAAGTGAAATGTAAGGAACAAACTCCTGGGTTAATCTATTGGCATTTCTGTTTCTTGCTTCAATATAAATAATGTCGTTTGCCTGCACAACGGTATTACCTTCTTTCAGACCGTCAATAGTCGAAAGGTCCATCAAATAAACTTTAGGTTTAGGCGAAGCCTTGCGTATTAACTTTATTTTATAAGCTTTTCCGTCTTCCGCAACACCACCGGCCAGTGCCAGGGCTTCAAATACAGTGGTATTGTTATTCGGAATCTGAATTACTCTTGCAGCTCCGCCGCCACCTGGAAAAATAGCTATCCGTTTATTACTTACTCTTACAACAATATAAGGGCCTACATAAAACTCACTGAATCGGGTTTCCAACAACTGTTCAGATTCCCTGGTAGTCAATCCTTCTAATTTAATCCTGCCTATAAGCGGCAGTTTTACCGTTCCATCGGTTTCTACTATAGCGTCAAAGTTTGAAGTTCCGGTTATGTTATTCATGGTAGAAATATCCACCAATTTAAAACCTTCGTTCGAAAGAAGCCGGAAAGTTATCGCGTCATTAGGGGATATTTTATAATCATCAACGGCCATACTGTCGGCAATCTTGTCATATACATATCCTTTCGGGGTTTTCATCATTAAACTGGGCCTTAAAAGGCGACAGGACGATAAAACAGATAATAGAAGTAAGGCTAAGGCAATTTTCCGCATAATATTAAGACGTAATATCCTGTAAAGGTACTAATTTTTATCGGTTTTCAAGATAGTAAACCGAGGTACAAATTGCGGGTGTCAGTTACCAGTCTTTTATAGCTGAATTTATCTGAAACAAAGACTTTTCCGACTCTGCTCATCTGCTGCCTTTGCGTGTCATTTTCAATGAGGAAAAGTAATTTTTCGGAAAAGGTTTTTTCATGGTTTATGTCAATTAAAAAAGCCGCTTTTTCGCTTACCGCGTTTTCAATTCCTCCTACTTTTGTGGTTACAATAGCTCTTGAGGCTGCCTGCGCCTCAATTAAACTAACAGGAGTGCCTTCGTTAAAGGAAGTAAGACAAACAAGATCACTACCTGCCAAAGAAAAAGACACATCGGTTATCCAGGAAGTAAATGTGACGGTAGCGTTTTTTTTCTCTTGCGGCCAATAACAAAAGTCAAGATTAAGTTCTTTGCAAAGTTGTGTTAAATCGTTGCGCATGTGGCCATCGCCAACTATAAACGCCCGGATTTTTTCAGAGGAATTATTTTTTACAAACTGAATCGCTTTAAGAAATAAAGAGTGATTTTTTACAGGGACAAGCCGCCCGATAATTACAATACAAATTTCATCATCATTTATTTTATATTCGTGCCTGAAGGTTTTTCTTTTTTCAGCCTGGTTTTCGGTAAAGCGGCTTAAATCAAAACCAAGGGGTATTACTTTTATTTTTTCTTCGGGAGCAATGTGATGTTCCTGGCATAATTCCTGCTTTTGTTTTTCGCTGATAGCTATAATTGCGGAAGTTTTTTTTGCGAGATTCCGTTCAATCTGCCGGTAAAAAGCGGTTTTTGCTTTACCGAAATACGAATGAAAAACATGGCCGTGAAAAGTATGTACAATTACAGGTACCTTGCAATTGTAAGCTGCCAATCTTCCAAGAGCACCCGCTTTTGCCGCATGTGTATGCACGATATCAGGCTTAAATTCTTTGATGATTTTTTTTATGCGGTTATAAGCTTTTATATCCTGTAGTAAGTTTACGGAGCGGCTCATTTCCTGCAATACCATTGGTTCAAGGCCCATTTCTTTAAAGATAAAAAGCGAGCTGTCTTCATCAGGTTCTTTATCCCCACCAATTAAAAGTGTTTCAAATTCCGGCGCTAAAAATTTGGTAAGGTTTGCCACATTGTAAGAAGGCCCTCCCAGATTAAACCTGTTTATGATACGAAGTATGCGAGGCATTTTACAAGATATGTTTTTTATACCAATGGTTAAATACAAGTAAAGCCCAAACAACCGAAGTGGTATCGCCCGGATTATTACTCAAAGCTTTTGCTGTAATTTTTTTTAGTTCGGCAAAATCAAATAAATTCTGGTGTGTTATAAAATCTTCATTCAGTAAAAGTTCATGTACTTTACTTTTTAAAACACCGCGAAGCCATTGTTGCACCGGCGTTTCAAAGCCATGTTTTTTGCGATGTAAAATTTCATCCGGCAATAAGTGCGCGCAGCTTTCTTTTATGATTTTTTTCTGTGTTTTACCATCGATTTTGTATTTCGATTCAAGTAAAAACGCAAATTTAACCAACCGGTGATCCAAAAACGGATTGCGCACTTCTAGCCCATGCGCCATGCTCATGCGGTCAACTTTCACGAGCATATCCGAAGGTAAAACAAGATTTGTATCCGATAATAAAACCGAATTATAATCATCTGAAATTAAACCTGTATATGCATTTTTTAATTCATCTGCTTTCTTTTTTTCAGCAGAATTGAGTTTAAGTAAGTTGGCAACTTTTTTCTCCCCATAAAAAGAAGCCCATCGCCAATATCTTTCAGTTGCGTTTAATTTTGCGCCGGCTGAAAATCTTTGAAGCTGTCTTATTTTATCTGTGATTTTCCCGTTACGCGAAGAAGGAAATAATTTTGAAAGCGCCCCGGAATTTTTAATAAAAGCAGTTTTTGTTTTTTGATGGCGAATCATCCACTCAGCCCGGTGCTTGTTATAACCCGCAAATAGTTCGTCGGCTCCGTCGCCCGACAAAACTACCTTAGCGTGCGACTTTGTTTTTTTACATAGCATAAATACATTAAACGCAGATGAATCGGCAAAAGGTTCATCTATGCTGTTAAAAAAGTTTTCAATTTCATTCTCTGCTTCACTCCCGGTAAAATAAAAAGTTTGGTGATTGGTTTTGTATTTTTTCGCTACAATCTCGGCATAAACCGATTCGTCAAAATGCGTATTGCCTTTAAATCCTACTGAGAAAGTTTGCAGGTTTTTATTTTGTTTTGAAGCAAGCGCGGTAATCACACTTGAATCAATCCCTCCGCTTAAAAAGCATGCTACGGGAACATCCGAAACCATTCTTGCCTCTACCGAACTTTCCAATAATTCTAAAAATGTTTTATTCGCATTTTTTGTTTCAGAATAAGATGCAGAAATGTTTACTGAATAATATTTTTCTTTGGTGAGTTTCTTGTTTTCAATAAATAAAAATGTTCCCGGTTCAAGTTTTTGCGTTCCCGAAAGAATACAAGTTTTCTCGGGTGTATAAGTAAGTTGCAAATAGGTATACAGCGCAGATTTATCGATGGTTTTGCAGTCCGTAATGTGTTTAAGAACCCGTAATTCAGAAGCGCAGGCAAAATAATCTTTGTCACAATAATAATAAAAAGGCTTTACGCCAAAGCGGTCGCGAGCAGCAAAAAAAATATCTGCCTGTTTATCGTAAATAACAAAAGCAAAAAAACCATTTATTTTTTGCAGGGCTTCTTTGTCGTATTGTTTGTATAAATTAAGTAAAACCTCTACATCACCTTCTGTATAAAAAATATGACCTTTTTGTTTTAAATCTTCTCGCAGCGCTTTATAATTAAAAATTTCTCCGTTATAAATTATAGTAAAACGTTTGTCTTGCGAGATAAAAGGTTGATTACTCTGTTCCGATAAATCAATAATGCTCAGGCGCGCATGTGCAAAGGCAAAATTCTTTTCAATAATAAAACGCTGATTATCAGGCCCACGATGTTTAAGGAGTTGAGCACAAGTTTCAATACGATTGAATTTGCCTCTGCCTTCTTCTGTAAACCCTACTATAGCTGCAATGCCGCACATAGCTTGTAAATTTACCTAAATTAATACAAAAAAGATAAAATGAGGGCAAAACCCAATAAAAGCCAAATAAACTTGCATGATTAAAAGTTATTAGTATTTTTGTTACCGTAATTAAGGTAAAAAGCCTATGATGTTAGATCTTTTCGATTTCTACGATAAGATGGAGCGGCACAATATTCTGCTCTCCTTCAAAGGTGATATTACCTCTGATTTACTTACCTCTATATTACACATCATGGAAAGCAAGATGGATAATATGCAGGAGGAGCCAAAAACAAAAAAGAAAGTATATAACGTCCTGGTAGAGTGCCTTCAAAATCTGTATCATCACATGGATGAAGCGCAGGTGGAAAGTGGCGAAAGAGGGCGTTCTGCAATTTTCATGATTGGCAAACAGGATAACGTCTATACAATCTTTACCGGTAATTATATCCTTAACGAAAATGTAAACGGATTAAAAAATCGTTTGGATGAAGTAAACTCATTGTCAAAAGAAGAATTGAAAGATTACTATAAACAAGTGCTGAATAACGGAGAGATGTCGCTTAAAGGCGGAGGGGGATTAGGAATGATTGATATTGCCCGTAAAACCGGCCAAAAGCTGCACTATAATTTTCAGAACATTGACAACAAAGTATCTTTTTTCAGTTTAAATATAAAAGTAACACCAAACTAAATAACAAGCAGCTATGGAAAAGTTCGCAATCGACGGAACGCCAAAAACACCAACCATCCAATTTGACATGGGCTCTGGTGTATTGGAAATCAAGGGACGTTCAATTCCCGAAAACTCAATCGAGTTTTACAAACCTTTAGTAGATAACCTGGAGAAATATGCTTCAAGCCCTAAGCCGGCTACTACTGTAAATGTACAGTTAGAGTATTTCAACACAAGCTCTTCTAAATGTATTTTAGATGTATTTAAAAAACTGGAAGCCATTCATAAAGGCGGTAGTTCAGTAACTATTAACTGGCATTACGAGGAAGACGACGAAGATATGCTTGAAGCCGGCGAAGATTACCAGGCTATCATCAATGTACCTTTTAAAATGGTACAGGTAGAAGAGTAGGCCTTACGCTATTGTTCATATCTTCTTAGCACTCGGCCCGGGAGGCTGGGTGCTTTTTTATTTTTCATACTTAAATTTGCAAAGATTTTTCTGACCTTAAACTATGAGTGAAAAGGATATTTTTTCTGATGGAGAACACCATGGAGAAGTAGATAACATTACCCACGTATCGGGGATGTTTAAGAACTGGTTTATTGATTATGCCTCTTACGTAATATTAGAACGTGCCGTTCCCGCTTTGGATGATGGCCTTAAGCCTGTACAACGCCGCATCTTGCACAGCATGTGGGAACTGGAAGACGGGCGTTATAATAAAGTGGCTAACCTTATCGGTAACACCATGAAGTATCATCCACACGGCGATGCAAGTATTGGCGATGCATTGGTGGCACTCGGACAAAAAGATTTATTGATAGACTGTCAGGGTAACTGGGGAAATATTTTAACCGGTGATAGCGCCGCCGCTCCACGTTATATAGAAGCGCGCTTGTCTAAATTCGGGCAGGAAGTTGTTTTTAATCCTAAAACTACAAACTGGCAATTAAGTTATGACGGAAGAAACAAAGAACCTATAACCCTCCCGGTAAAATTTCCATTATTGTTGGCGCAAGGTGTGGAAGGTATTGCAGTGGGTTTGGCCTGCAAAATGTTGCCGCATAATTTTAATGAATTAATTGATGCTTCCATTCAAATATTACGCGGCCGTAAAGCAGTTATCTATCCGGATTTTGCAACCGGTGGTATTGCCGATTGCAATGATTACAACGATGGCCTTCGTGGCGGAAAAATAAAAATCCGTGCACGTATAAAAGAAGTCAATGCAAAAACTTTAGCCATTACCGAAATTCCTTTCGGAACAACTACAGGTTCTTTAATTGACTCAATACTTGCGGCTAACGAAAAGGGAAAAATAAAAGTTAAAAAGGTAGAAGATAATACCGCCGAGGAAGTAGAAATCTTAATTCATCTTCAACCCGGCATCTCTCCCGATAAAACCATTGATGCGCTTTACGCTTTTACCAATTGCGAGATGAGTATTTCTCCCAATGCCTGCGTAATTGAAAATGAAAAACCCCGTTTTTTAGGCGTAAGCGAAATGCTGAAAATTTCTACGCATCAAACCGTAGAACTTTTAAAGCGCGAACTGGAAATAGAAAAATTTGAACTGGAAGAGAAATGGCACTTCGCCTCTTTAGAAAAAATATTTATTAAAGAAGAGATGTACATCGACTTTAAAAAATATTCAGACAAAGAAGGCCTCTTTAAATATTTGTACGGATGTTTCGGCCCGCATAAAAAGAAACTTATCCGCCCCGTTACCGACGAGGATTTACAGAAACTTACGCAAATTCCGATGATTCGTATCACACGCTTTGATAGTATCAAGGCCGAGGATCATATGAAAGAATTGGATGAGAAAATTGCGATAGTAAAAACTCATCTCGCTCATCTTACAGATTACGCGGTAGAATATTTTAAAAATCTTAAGAAAAAATACGGCGAAGGCAAAGAACGTAAAACCGAAATAAAACAACTTGAAACCATTGAGGCAAAACAGGTTATTTTAGCCAACGAAAAGTTGTATGTTAACCGCGCTGAAGGTTTTGCCGGAACAAGCCTTAAGAAAGACGAGTTTGTTTTTGATTGCAGTGATATAGATGATATTATTGCTTTCACCAAAGAAGGCAAAATGAAAGTGTTTAAAGTAGCTGATAAAGTTTTTATCGGCAAGGACATTATACATATTGCCATCTTTAAGAAAAACGACGAGCGTACCGTGTATAATATGATTTATCGCGACGGGCCTAAAGGGATAACCTTTATGAAACGTTTTAATGTTACCGGTATTACGCGCGATAAAGAATATGATTTAAGTAAAGGCACGCCGGGAAGCGAAGTGTTTTGGTTTACCGTTAATCCCCATGGCGAAGCAGAAAAAGTTTTGGTTAACCTGCGCAAAGTAACGGGTGTTCGCAAATTGGAAATCGATGCGGATTTTGCGGAGTTACAAGTGAAAGGCCGTACCTCGGTTGGAAATATTATTACCAAATACACGGTAAAAAATGTTACCCTGAAGAAAAAAGGTACTGCCATGATTGCCGCCGAGGAATATTGGTTTGACGATACAGTACACCGTTTAAATAAAGAAGAGCGCGGTACGTATTTAGGAAAATTTGCCGGCGACGATAAAATTCTTACAATAACATCTAAAGGGTATTATAAATTGTACACTTACGATTTACTGAATCACTTTGATGAGGATATTATTTTAATTGAAAAATTCTTTCCGCAACAGGTAATAACTATTGTTTATTTTGACGGAGAAAGTAAATCGTATTTCACCAAACGTTTTACTCCTGAAAATACCACAACAAAAACTTTGATTATTACCGAACACGATAATTCGCTTATTGAATTAGTAACCATGCATCCCGCACCGGTTATTGATGTGGAGTTCGGAAAGGATAAAGGTAAAACACCCAGGGCTGAGGTTATTAAATTGACTGATTTTTCGCCATTGGTGAATATGAAAGCCAAAGGAAAAAAACTAAGTAATAATAAAGTAAAGGAAGTAAATCTTCGTGAAGCTGATACAGATGACGAAGAGGAGGAAGAAAGCGGAAAAGGTGGTTTATCCCCAATGGAATTGCATCGCCGCGCTATGGAAAAAATAAGTCGTAAAGCTGCTCAGGATTTTATGAAGGGCGACAGGGACGGACAGACTAAACTTCCTTTGGATTAATTACAATTCTTACAGGGTTTGCGACCGTAATTACTGGTTGCTTCCTGTTTGGTTAATTCCAGGACTCGTCCTTTACATTTACTAAGCTCCTTGCAGGTTTTACGGGTATGGTATGTATATCCGTTTGCGGCATCACAAATAAATACGCTGCCTGATTTTTTTGTAACCTTCTTTTTGGGTGCCGGTTTTTTTGTACCGCTTTTAGCAGTTGTCGGTTTTTTAGGTGTTTGTTGCGCGTATGTGCCAACTGATATTCCTGCAAAAAGGAATAAAAATAAAAACAGTGTTGTGAATTTTCTTTTTATCATAGTTCAAAAATAAAAATTAATTTAATTCGTCTGGCCTCATTTTTTAAACAAGAGTAAATTTACTTCACTAAGTACTTTCAATCCTTTAGGCCCGATATTGATAACTTCCTCCGAATTATCATTATTATCAAAATCTTTAAAATGAATAACGGCGTTTTTATCATTTAGCTCAATAGAACTGATTTTCTTTAAGGGAATACAATATTTAGAACCGAGTTCGTTTTGAAAATATTTGTAAAGTTTATAAGCCGCAAAAAGTGCGCCGATACATAAAACGAGGCTGATTTTGGAGCTTTTCAAATGAATCACAAGTATCGTTAATAAAATGACGGAGGCAATGGTAAGAAAAATAAATATCCACGTTTTTCTTTGATTGTTATCGGTAATGGTTTTGACGGATTTTTCCTTTAAATTTTTTATCTCCGACCAATTACCGGAATTTGTTAAATAAAGGTTTTTCGAATCAATATTTACATAACCGAACTCATATTTAAAAAATTCCCTCATGCCGGGTTTACGCTTCGCAATTGCTTGCCACGGTATCGATAAGAAATAAATACCATTTTCCGTTTATTAAAGTAAGGTGAAAGACCAATCCTTTACCTTTGCTTATTTCGGTAAATACAATTTTTCGGCTGATGGTTTCAAAACTCTTTAATTTTTCGGTTTCTTCCTCGCTCAGTTTTTCTCCTCCGTATTTTCTGTTCATATATGCAACGTCGGAAGCGCGGCGGTATTTTGTGAGAGTATCAGCAATAAATCCCCTCTTATCCCATTTTTGAGTGCCGCAATCGTATTTGGGAGTTACACCATAAGTAATTTTGTGTTTTTTCACCTGTCCCGGATCTTTGTAATGATACGGAACCGAAAAAGGTTTTGTTTCGTTCAGTTTTGATTCATGAATGATTGCATCCATTGCCCCGGGGCGTGTAATTATATATACGCCGATTTCGGGATTGATATATTTATTTATGTCTGCAATATTTTTTTTTGCAAAAGCATTGGCAATTTCACTACAAATTTTTGTAAAATCTGCCTCTTTGTTTGTTTTTTTTTGCCCGGAAGAACAAAAGAAAAATAAGCTGAAAGAGATGAATGTGAGTTTTATTTTTAAATTTTTCATGATGTAAAATTGCACTACTAATGTACTTGTTTTTCTTTAATTATGTCTTGGAAAATAATTTGTTCTCATATAGCGTTTAATTAAACGGAGCTTCTCCAATGTAAAACTATCTCAATCTTTAACCGGCTATGCAATCTATGTTCCTATGTGGTTTCCACATCAATATCCAGACAGATCGCTTCTTCTTTTTCGTGTTCTCTGTGGTTCCGGGCTGTTCAAAGTTCCTATTTGCTAATTGCCGAAAATAGAATTAACTTGCTTAAAATCCCCATAAGCAAGAATTTGTGCCGGTAAACGAAGAATCAATTGACCCCGCTCTTATTAAATCGGAGTTTTACAAAAACACCGAGAAATTTCATATTATAGCTTGTTGGATTGGTATTATTTTAAACCTCGTTTGGTTTGCCAGCGATTATTTTGTGTTGCCCGACCATTGGAAGCAATTTTTAGAATGGAGATTTGCCGTTTCTACTTCCAGTTTTCTTGTTTTGATTCTGCGAAATAAACTCCGCATCAATATTTATCAATGTATTTTCTTCCTGGTATTGGGCATATCCATGCAGAACGCGTATATGTGGAGCGTGATGGACCTCGCCCATATGCAAAAACACGCTTTCGCTTATATGGTTTTATTTATTGGTGTGGGTATGCTGGTGCTTTGGGATTTCAGGTATTCACTTATACTTGTTGTATTAACCATTATTGCCAATATTGTTTTTTATAAATTATACAGCAAATTATCCGTTGATGAGTTTACAATTAATGGTGCCTTATTAACTTTTACCGTTGCCATTTTTATGATGTTTCTTATTCGCGGCCGCCAACGATTAACAATAAAAGAAATCACCAGCCGCCTTGCTTTAGCACGCTCAAAAGAAATAATTGAGAAGGAACACAGCATTGTAATGGAACAAAAAAAGGAAATTGAAAAGCAGAATGACGAACTGGAAGAAAAGAGTAAAGAAATAACTGACAGTATTAATTATGCGAAAAGAATACAAACGGCTTTTATCCCCAGCGATAAAATATTTGCTTCGCATTTTACCGAAAGTTTTGTTTATTTCCGGCCCAAGGATATTGTAAGCGGAGATTTTTACTGGATAACTAAAAAGGGAAATAAAATATTTTATGTTACGGCCGACTGTACAGGTCATGGTGTTCCCGGCGGATTTATGACTATGCTCGGGCTTTCTTTTCTGGATGAAATTGTAGAAATAAAAGGTGAAACAAATACGGATGTTATTATAAATTATCTGCGTGACCGTATTGTCAGTACTTTAAAACAAAGTGGTGACGCGGGCGAGAGTAAAGACGGAATGGACATTGCCGTATGTTGTGTGGACAAAGACAAAAATATTTTAACCTATTCGGGAGCGAACAATCCCATTTACATTTGTCGCGCCGGTGAGCTGATTGAACTGAAGCCCGACAAACAACCCTGCGGATTTTATTTTGAACCCAAGCCTTTTTCTAAAACAGAATTTGCTCTTCAGGTTAATGATATTATTTATTCTTTTACCGATGGTTATGCCGACCAGTTTGGTGGCGAGCAGGGAAAGAAGTTTCGCTACAAAGCACTAAAGAAAATTTTGCAGGATAATTGCAATAGGCCATTGTCAGAACAAAAAACCATTCTCGCTGATAATATGAATAGCTGGATGGGAAAAAAACACGAACAATTGGATGATATCCTTGTGATAGGAGTGAAGATTTAAAAGCTCCCCAAGCGTTGGAATGAAGAAACCACAAAGAGCACAGAGAAAAATTCAGGACAAAGGATGCAAAGAAATACAAAATACTTGCCCGGTATTTTCTGCGTAGAATATTTCCCGGCTGTTATCTCGGTTCGGGCTGTTGGCTGTACTTGAAGGATGGTATTAATGCCGGTTACAAATACTCTTATAAGCGCAGTACTCGCATATTTCCAAATCGGCAGTAGGTTCAAATTTCTTTTCCGCGTTAAACATACCGGCAATAAAGAATTTTAATTTTTCTTCAAACTCCTTGAAGAAGGAATCGGAGAATATAAATTCTTTTTTGTTTTGAGTCAGCGTATATAAACTCTTTTCCGCGCGGAAAGCGATGATACATGGGTTTATTTTTTCCGCAGCTGCCAATTTTTCTTTCCATGCAAGCCATGCGTATGTAAGTAATTGCAGAGCTTTGCTGTATTTGGTGTTTTCAAAAACTTCGTCTAAGGAACTGATGTCGAACTTGTCATTGTATTTATTTACGGAAGATTTATAATCTACAATGCGCAATTCCCCGTCTATATCATCAATCCGGTCGGATTTACCGAGTATGTTAATCTTATTTCCATTCGGCAAAGTCAATTCTGCTTTTAAATCTTTTTCCAGGTATTTAACAATGAGTTGTTTTTTACCGCGATTTTCTATTTCTTTTTTCTCAAAATTCAATAGATTGAAAATGTATTTTTTTATGACATGTAGCGCCAATGCTTTTTTTCCATTATCGTCAACGACTTCGTCATAATAAGCGCTGAAAAATTGTTCGGCCAAAGCGGGAACCTGTTTTCTCATTTGCTCAATATCAATCGCAACAAGGTTTTTATTTTCGAAAGGCCTGAATAAATTCTCTAATGTTTCATGAATAATATTCCCCATAGCCGAGGCTTCAATATCTTCTTCCACTTCATCCGCCTCACGCACGCCTGCAATAAAACGCAAATAAAATTTAAGAGAACACTCTTTATAGGTATTAAACGAAGTAGGGGAGAGACCTCTTTCCGATTGAGCTTTTTCAAGCAGTTTTGCCAGTACATTTTCGTCTTTTTCTATAATAACCCCAAAATTTTGTCCGGCCGCGGTAACGGGCAAGGAAAGAATTTTTTCTTCCATTTTTATTAATGGGTTTATCTTTTTCCATTCTGAAAGCAATTGAGTAATAAAACGACTTTTCTCCCCTTTACCGAAAGTATCCGTTTCAGTATTATAAATCAGCGTAACATTTTTTGCGCGTTGTAAGATGCGGTAAAAGTGGTACGAATAAATGGCGTCTTTCTCATTATGCAAAGGCATTTGCAAGTGGCGTTTTAAATCGTCCGGAATAAACGAGTTGGAAGATTTACCCGAAGGTAACACGCCCTCGTTAACCGAAAGCATGATCACATTATCAAAATCAAGTGTACGGGTTTCTAACACGCCCATTACCTGCAAGCCGCTCAGTGGTTCTCCGTAAAAAGGAATTCCGCTGCCCGCTAAAACCTGTTTTAATAATACCCGCAGGCCACGTAAATTAATTTCAGGATATTTTTCTAAAGCATTTTGCAAAGCGTTCAGTTCTTTCATAAAAGCCAGCGCGGTTTCTAATTCGATAGAGCGATTAACTTTTATATGAAGTTTTTCAATAATCCGCCCGTTTATTTTACAAAGTTCTTTAACTGCAACGTACGCAGAGCCAAAGCCTGTAAAAACTGTTTCTGCATTGGAGAAATTTTCTCCGAACCACGATTTTAACAAACCGGTGCGTATGTAAACAGCATTGCTTCTGTTTAATTTTCGTATAACTTCTTTGATGAAAAAATTGTCTTCCCACAAATCGGCAAAGAACGGGTTGTATAAAACAGCCAAGACTTCCTTAAAATAAAATGCATTTTCTTTTTTTCCGTCTTTTTTGTTGAGCTGCATCTGCAAAATATGCTCATACAAATCAAAAAGCGGTGTAATGGCTGCGGGATATTCCAATGTAACATTTACCGATTGAACCGCTTTTGGTAAAACACTAAGCATGGGCAATAGCAAAGTTTCATCGCATAAAACCACAGCGGTTTTATCAAGGGCAGAATTATTTGCAATAGCTTTCTCAATCATTTGTGCCCCAGCAGCCACCTGCGCCATTCGCCCGGCAACTCCGGTTATCTCAACTTGTTTTTCGTGTTGCGAAAGATTATCAGTAATAAAACCTTCAACGGGTTTAAACTTAGTTAAGTGTCTTCGTAAAAATAATCCCGCCTCCTGCTCGTGGTTTTTTAAATAATAATTGTCGGCGTCCCACAACAACCCGGCAATTTTATTTTCTACCAGGTAAGTAATAATTTTTTCCTCGGCAAGATTAACCGCGTTAAAACCCGCGAGTATAATTTTTTTGTAAGGAAGTTTATAGCCTTCGGCAATTAATTTGTCGTGCGCAATTCTGTATGACAAGCCCTGCCAGCAATAATTTTTTTCTAAAACATTTTTCTTAAGTTCTTTGTACACCGCGCCCATCTGCTGCATAAAGGCAAGGTATTTTTCCTGCATGGGAGAGAGTTTTTCTCCGGACAAACTCCAGTTCTCAATTTCCTTAATGCTTTTTAAATTTTCAAAAACTTTTTCAGAATCTACTAAGTAGCGGTCTACCTCGTTAAAATCCTGCATTACCTGCGGTGCCCAACGCAAAAATTGTTCAAAGCTAACGGCTTCGCCCTTTACAGTTTTTAAATAAGCCTCGTATAAATCAAAGGTTAATGTTAATTCTCCACCTGTAGGAATGCCTGAAAGCGTTTCAATAAAATTTTCGGCGGCCATTATTTCGGGCACCCAGTCGAAACCGTCTACGAATGCACCCAAATGTTTTTTAAGGTACAAAGCGCCGCGGCGGTTGGGTATTACTACACATAAGGAGTCGCTTTGCCCGGCATAATTTTTATGTATATGCTCTGCAACTAATTCTAAAAAAAAGGGCACCTTTGTATTCATGCAAATGAAGCCTGAAAGTACCAAATTTCCGCAATACCGTAAGTATAAAAACGGCTTAAGTTATTTTAAGATATTATCGTTTACTGAGTTCGAGGAGGTTAGAGTTATTGGTAAAAAACGAATAGTTGATAAGATAACAGCTAAGCAATACCCCGAAAAAGTTTTTATAAGCGATTTGCTTTTTAACTATGAAGATTTTGCCGAAGAGATTCAGGAAACTGAATATGAAAACAAGTATAATTAGGGCGTCGCTCCCTGCTATTTATTTTTTTTAATTGAATTTAAAATGTAAATTTAATTAGAACAATAAATATTTTACCTGTAATTTATTACCTGATGCCACCACCTGTCATAATATGATAACGGGCATTGAAAATTATGAAAAGGAAAACAGCAATTACGTTGTTTATCCGAACCCTTTTGAAGAGAAAATTATAATTTACAATACTCAGTTTAACGATGAAAAATATGTTCTCCTGAAACTTTTTGATGTGGCAGGAAAACTGGTTTACGAAAGTGTTGTGAATAGTACGGGCCGGCAAACGATTGCTTTAAGTAATTTACCTGCTGGTTTTTATACCTACCAACTGTGCAGCACCACAGCTATTTTACAAAACAAAAAGGAAAATTAGTGAAACAATAGAGTTTAAACCCCTCCGGATCAAAATTTAAGGATTACCTGTTTATAACACTCTGTTTTATAAAGGGGTCAGCAGAGTTATTAAAATTCGGCCATTACCTGTATTTGTTAAAAATTCTCCGCCGTTCGTATAAATATCCTACATTTGTTACTCAAACTAAAAAATAAAAATAAAATGATTAAAAAATTACTTTCAATTGCATTAATTGCCGGAGCAGTTTCAGCAAATGCACAACAATTAAAAATCGGACAAGAGCAATCATCATCAGTAAGCCAGAATTTAGTTGCAAGAGGAGCATCTCCCACGACTTATTCGGTAACTATCGATACACTAAAACCGGCGTCAGTTATGCCCGGCGGTTGTGCGGTAGGTACTAACACGGTTGTAAACGGTTTGTGGAATTATGTTAATGATGTAGTAGCGCCTTATGATTCGGGTTACGTTTTTGGTACAGGTATTATACCAATAGGAGGCGGTCAATCAACCGTTGCGTTGGAATTAGCTCAAAAATATAATGTTACCGGTGCAGCTACAGTTACCGACGTTTTAGTTTGGGCAGGTCATGCAAAAGGAACAGTTACTACCACTACTGCTAAAATTTATAGTGAAGTCGCTACCACACATATTCCTAACACTCTTTTAGGTACAAGTACCCCTGTTACCATGGCTACTTATACAGTTGGAGGCTATACAATGTTTCATTTTGCCACTGCGGTAAACGTTCCTATGGGTAATTTCTTTGCCGGTGTAACAGTACCTGCTTTTGGTGGTACAGATAAAGACACATTGTCTATTTTGAGTACTAAACTTGGAAAATGCTCTTCCGTCGATAGCTGCTCTGCTATAAAATTGGGCGCTCCGATTAACGCATGGTACCTGGTAAAAGTTGGTTTTCGTCAAAACTGCGATCTGATGATTTTTCCGGTAATTAACATTAACACGGTAGGAATTAACAACTCGGTTTCTAAAGGTGATCTGAACCTTTTTGCGGCATCTCCGAATCCTGCAAACAATTTTATTAACATTAATTTTTCTTTAAATACATCTTCTAAAGTTGACATTGAAGTAATTGATTTAACCGGTAAAATTGTAAAAACTATCAAGGGAACCGATACTTTTTCTAATGGAAAGCATGCGATTTCTGTTGATTTAACAAATCTTGAATCAGGAAGTTATTTCTATTCGATTAATGCAAGTGGTTCAAAAATATTCAGCAAATTTGTTGTAGCCAAATAATCTTTATTTTGAATAAACTGAAAGCCCGCACATTTAGAGTGTGCGGGCTTTTTGTTTCTCCTAATTATATTCCCCTCCGACCCCC
>DATMMV010000031.1:0-7408 GCA_035569635.1 Bacteroidia bacterium
CTGTTTCGTAACTCGATTTAAGAACGAGTAAATCTCCTTTTGCTTTCATAAGGTCATACATTCCCTTCTCAAAATTTATTTTTTTGCATAGGCTTATACCTTCATCGGCATAGGGAATCGCAATGTTCTCGTCAATAGCGTAAAAAACACGTGCTAATTTCAGATAGATATTAGCTTTTTGCGTATCAGCTATGTTTGTTTTTAATAAGGAAATAAGGCTGTCTGTATTTGTTTTTTGTCCCCACGCAGAAAAAGCAATAAGAAAAGTTGAAACCAGTATGTAATTTTTTTTCGACACTTTTCTATAAAGAAATAAATTCCTATCCCTGATTTTTCTTTCTCACCATAGTTAAAATGGTGGCAATGCCAACAGTGTCTCCGGTTGCGCCTTCTACACCTAATTTATCGCGCACAGCCTGTTCACTTGCATCATAAATATCTACCATCCACTTCACAATTCCTGCTTTCACTTCAGTGCCGTTGGCTGCGGTAAGAGGTTTATCGTTTTCAATTTTTTCTTTGCAGGTAAAACGTACGCCTATACTCATGCCCGGATAAATAGGTTTTGTAAAACGGCATTCGTCAATTCCGTAGTTTAAAAGCACCGGGCCTTTGGGTGGATCAACAAACAATCCTGCGGCTCTCGATAAAATAAAATATCCGTGAGCAACTGTGCGTTTAAAAATTGTTCCGTCTAATGATGTCGGATCCATGTGCGCGTAAAATTTATCGCCACTAAGTTCCGCAAAATTTAAAATATCATCTTCGCGTACCGTATGTGTTTTTGTAATAAGCGTTTCAGCAACATCCAAATCTTCAAAATACTGGCGGAAAGGATGAATTCCTTTGTCGATATATTTTCCGCCATGTTGGTAATTATTTAAAACGTTTGTGATTGTTGTAGGAGTTCCCTGTATAGCTGTACGTTGTAAATAATGAAACACGCCTCGTTTTCCGCCCATTTCTTCTCCGCCACCCGCGCGCCCCGGGCCACCATGTACAAGCATTGGCATCGGAGAACCATGCCCTGTACTTTCTTTGGCACACTCGTTATTCAAAATTAAAATTCGTCCGTGCATACATGCTGCGCCGATTACATATTGCTTGGCAATTTTATCGTCAGCTGTTACAATCGAACTTACCAATGAACCTTTACCTAATTTGCTTAATTGAATCGCGTCGTCTGTAGTTTTGTAAGGCATGATAGTGCTAACCGGCCCGAACGCTTCTATACTGTGACAATCTGTATTTTTAAAAGGATCTTCATTCAGGAAAATTATAGGGGGCATAAATGCTCCTTTGTTTTTGTCAGCACCTTTCACTTCAAATTTTTCGAAATCACCAATGATAATTTTTTGTGTTTTACTAAGTTGTTCAACTTTTTCTTTTACTTCAGCTAACTGCGCTTTCCCTGCCAATGAGCCCATGCGAACTCCTTCTACATTCGGATCGCCGATAATATTTGATGCCAACCTTTTTCCTAAAGCGATATGCACATCTTCAACTAATTTTTCTGGAACGATAATCCTGCGTACGGCAGTACATTTTTGTCCGGCTTTGGTTGTGATTTCTCTCGCAACTTCTTTAATAAAAATATCAAATTCGGGTTTGTCGGGGGTCGCATCAAGTCCCAGAACGCAGCAATTTAAAGAATCTGCTTCCATATTAAAATGTACCGATTCTTCCAGCAAACGTTTGTTTGATTTAAGCATTTTGCCGGTTGAGGCAGAGCCTGTAAAAGTTACCACGTCCTGGTTGGTTACATGATCTAAAATTCCATTAGCGCTTCCGCAAATTAATTGCAAAGCTCCTTCAGGTAAAATTTTAGAAGCGATAATTTCTTTTACAACAGCTTCTGTTAAGAACGAAGTAACAGTGGCGGGTTTTACAATGGCGGGAACTCCTGCAAACCAATTCACGGCAACTTTTTCCAACATACCCCAAACCGGGAAATTAAACGCGTTAATGTGTATCGCGACTCCTTCTTTAGGCACACAGATATGATGGCCGATAAAAGTATTGTTCTTACTTAACCTGGCAATATCTCCTTCGTAGCAATAACTTTCATTGGGAAATTGCCTGCGCAACGAAGCGTACGTAAATAAATTTCCGATCCCTCCTTCAATATCTACCCAGCTGTCAATTCGTGTGGCACCTGTTGCCCAGCTTATTTTATAAAAATCTTCTTTTTTACTTTGTAAATGCAGGGCCAATGCCTTCAACATCATCCCGCGCTCCTGAAAAGTCATTTTTCTCAGTTTCGGACCACCCACTGTACGTGCGTAATCGCACATTTTAGCAAAATCCAATCCTGCCGATGAAGCTGTAGCAACTGCATCACCTGTTATTGCATTAAATAATGTTTGTCCGTCATTAGCGCCCGCTACCCATTGTCCGCAGGCATAGTTTTGAAGTTTCATAGTACTGATTAATTAGGCTTTAAATATAGAAAAATAAGAGGTGAAATTAAACAAAATTAAGAAGGCCGTTTTTTTCACCGATGCTCATCCTCCGTTCGCCTAATTTTGGCTGATTATCACCTAATACGGTTTGTACAAAGGCCTTGCCTGCACATACATTTGTGTTATAATTAAAACAAAATGGAAATCATAGATCAAAATAATCCTCAGAACGACTCCAACTGGCAGAAATATCAGGAAGACTGGCAAAAACGCCACCGCAGGGGCAAATTTTTCGGAGGGATAATACTTGTTGCGGTTGGTGGACTTTTATTAGCGAGGCAAATGGGCACTATTTTCCCCGAATGGCTTTTTACCTGGAAAGTGTTGCTGATAGTAATAGGTATTTTTATAGGTGTTAAACATGGATTTCGGGGCTTTGGTTGGCTGATACCTGTTGCAATTGGCGGCGCTTTTATGGCACAGGATTTTTATCCCGAACTCAATACGCGTCATTTTTTCTGGCCTGTGTTTTTTATCATTATGGGTTTGGTAATGATTTTTAAACCCCGCCGAAGCTGGCATAAACACCACTGGAAGAAATGGGAGCACAAACACTATAAACATTGGAAACACCACGGGGAATGGTGCCGCGAAGAAAATTTTTCGGAAGACAGGCTTGACACATCTTCGGTTTTCGGAAGTATAAAAAAAAACGTGATTTCGAAGGACTTTAAGGGCGGAGAAATAAGTTGTGTTTTTGGCGGGGCACTTGTCGATCTGAGCCAGGCTGACATAACAGAAAAAGTAGTATTAGAGATTAATTGTGTTTTCGGAGGTGCCAAGCTTGTAGTCCCATTGAACTGGCAGGTGCAGGCAGGAGAATTGGTTACTGTTATGGGGGGCATAGAAGATAAAAGATCGAAACAAAATTTGAATGTAAGTTCCGAAAAAATATTAGTACTGAAAGGAAGCGCCGTTTTCGGAGGAATAGAAATATTAAATTAAAAAATCAGATTATGAATAAGTATATAGCAAAAACAGTTTTCCAGATTATAAGCGGAAAAGGCGAGCACAGGCCGCAGTTTGATGAACAACTCAGGGTCATAGAGGCAAAAGATGAAAAAGAAGCTTTGCGTAAAGCCCGCGAGAAGGGCAGGAACGAAGAAGATTCTTTTCCTAACAATGAAAATGAAACCGTAAAATGGAAATTCATTGAAGTAACTGACCTGATGAGGATAGAGAATATGAGCGACGGAGCGGAAATCTATTCGCGGATAGAAGAGGCGGATGACGCTGCACAATATATTACAGTGGCTAAACAAAAAGCCCGTACTATTGAAACACTTAGTAACTTTGTATATATATTTTAACCCGCTTGGTAAAACTGTTCTCCAAAAAAACAATCATTCTTATATGCGGTTGCTTCCTGCTATTGTGGATGGGCATGCACGGGTATGTGTTGCATGAGTTGGGTTTTGATTGGAAAACCGCGATTACCGACAGTTTTGTAAATAATTTTATTCTTGCCGATTGCTGTGCTGTTATTGTTATCACGCTGAAATGGTATCAGCCACGAAAAAATAACGGGCTCCTACTTTTAGTGTGGATTATCGGCCTCGCAAAAGTATGCTCTTTATTGACGGGTTATGTTTTATCTTATTTATTGAAAGAAGATACCGCCTATCTTGTTTTTCTTGATAAATCTGTTTTAGTAAGAATAGGAATTGCTTTTTTACTGATATCGGGCGTGACACTTGAAACATGGGTGTTTAATATTTACAGGGATAAACAGGCAGATACTGAGAAACAAAAAGAAACAGAAAAACTTTTAAAGGAAGCGGAGCTTACCGGTTTACGACAGCAATTGCAGCCGCACTTTTTATTCAACAGTTTAAATTCCATCAGCGCGCTGGCAGGCTCAAAACCTGAGGAAGCCCGTAAAATGATACAACAGCTTTCTGATTTTTTAAGGGGCACTTTAAAAAAGGATGAACAAAAACCTGTAACACTTAAAGAAGAATTAAATCATTTGCAATTGTATCTGGATATAGAAAAGGTACGCTTTGGCCACAGGCTGAGCACTGAGGTAAAAGCAGATGAGGATAGCCTTGATTTATTATTACCTCCTTTACTTTTACAGCCTCTTGTAGAAAATGCTATTAAATTCGGTTTGTATGATACCGTTGGAGAAATAACAATCAGCATTGTTGCAAAAAAAGAAACCGGTTATTTAACCGTTCATATCACTAATCCTTTCGATTCTCAAACTGCGCAGCCTAAAGGTACGGGTTTCGGACTTAACTCGGTGCAAAGAAGATTACAACTGATTTTTTCAAGAAGTGATTTATTACAAACAGGCATTAAAGAAAATATATTTACCGCAACCGTTAAGATACCGCAATTCACATGATAAAAAGTATTATAATAGATGATGAACCTCTGGCGCGTTCAATCGTAAAGGAATATTTACAAAATCATCACGACATAGAAATAGTGCAGGAATGCAACGATGGTTTTGAAGGAGTAAAAGCCATTGCGCAACACAAGCCCGATTTGGTTTTTCTGGATATTCAAATGCCTAAAATAAATGGTTTTGAAATGTTGGAGTTGGTGGATAATCCTCCTGCCGTAATTTTCACCACAGCCTTTGATGAATATGCCATTAAAGCTTTTGAAGCTCATGCTATCGATTATTTATTAAAGCCTTTCAGTAAAGAACGTTTTGATAGAGCTCTTGCTAAATGGAAAGAGCAAAATACTAAAAGCGCGGAAGAGAAAAAGCAATTGCAAGTTGAGAATACTATCAGGCAACCCGACGAACATAATCGCGTGGTGGTAAAAAACGGAAGTAATATTAAAATTATTCCGGTGCAGGATATCAATTACATTGAAGCATACGATGATTATGTAAAAATATTTACAAAAGACGGATACTCGCTAAAAAAGAAAACCATGAATTATTTTGAGGAGGTATTGGATGTGAAACAATTTGTACGTGTGCATCGCTCCTACATTATACAGGTAGGCCAGATAACCCGTATTGAAACACTTGAAAAGGAAAGTCATATTGCCTTGCTGAAAACCGGTGTAAAAATCCCTTTAAGCAAAACCGGCTACAGCCGTTTAAAGGAAGTTTTGGGTTTATAAAAACGTAGCAGGAATTTACTATATTTGGGTATGAAAAAACTTTTTAATCTTACCTGTTTAACGGCGGCACTTGCTGTTACCTTTTTTTTCTCTTTTAATAAAAAAACAAATTCGTTGCGCAGAGAGATGGATAAAGAACCTCCTTCTGATTGGTTTATCGCGCAGCGTATGTATCCTTTTGATAAAGTTGATTACGATGCTTATTCAGAAGCTGTGCAACAAGCAATTTTCATGAATCAAACGGCGCGTATAGCAGGTACCAACCCAACATGGCAATTGATCGGCCCTACTAATCTTGAAGGAAGAGTAAGTGATATTGAAATGAATCCGACAAATCAACAGGAAATTTATGTCGGGGCAGCTTCAGGCGGGGTTTTTAAATCGATTAACGGCGGAGCAACCTGGAACCCTGTTTTCGATCAAAATACCAGCCTTTCTATTGGAGATATTGCCATAGCTCCTTCTAATCCGAATATAATTTATATAGGTACAGGAGAAGCTAACGGCGGAAGCGGTTCCATAACTTACGACGGACAAGGAATTTTTAAATCAACCAATGGAGGCGCAACATGGACGAATGTCGGAATGCAGCTGACAAGAAATACAGGAAAAATTGTAGTGCATCCAACCAACCCGAATATAGTTTTCGCGGCTACAATGGGAGATTTGTACGGAAAAACAATCGACAGAGGTGTATACCGCACAACAAACGGCGGCACCAGTTGGCAAAAAGTTTTATTTGTAAATGATTCAACGGGAGCAATTGATATAGTAATTAATTCTAAAAACCCCGACACACTTTACGCGGCTACTTACGAGAGAGTAAGGCATCCGAACAATCGTAATTACGGAGGCCCGGGTTGTAATATTTACCGTTCTTTTGACGGAGGTACCTCGTGGACGATGCTTACCATTGGTTTACCATCGCCGTCGCCCACCATTGGAAGAATAGGATTAGATATCTCGCAATCGCATCCCAACGTTGTGTTTGCAGTTTACGCCGATATTAACGGTGCCTGCATAGGCGTTTACAAAACGGTTAATAACGGAAACAGTTGGTACCAAATGGATGGTGGAAGTGCCTCGGGGGTATTTGCAACTCAGGGTTGGTGGTACGGGCATATAAAAGTAGATCCTTTCGATACAAGTGTTGCTTACATCCCCGGATTTGATTTGTATAAATCGATGGATGGCGGAAGAAGTTGGAATAATATTTCATCCGGACAAACGCATGTAGACCATCACGCTCTTTATATTCACCCTCAGAATACAAGTATTGTGCTTAACGGAAATGACGGAGGTTTGTATTTTTCTAATAACGGAGGAATTTCTTTTACGGCAAATTCAAAAATCCCCAATATGCAATTCTATACTGCAGAAATAGATTACCGGGTGCCAACTACTGTTTACGGAGGAGCACAGGATAATGGCACCAATGGTACTAACAACAATATAAATAACTGGTTTTCTATTTACGGTGGCGATGGTTTTTATTGTCTGGTAGACCCTACTAACAGTTCAAATATTATTTCAGAGTATCAATATGGAAATCTGAGCACAAGTACTACCGGCCTTAATTTTTATCCCAATGAAAGGCATAACTGGAATACACCCCTTACTTTAAATCCTAAAAATCAAAAATCAATTTATTTTGGCTCTAATTATTTATATAAGTCAACTGATTATTGGCAAACATGGAATCCCATAAGCCCTGATTTAACGGATGGGTTAACTAACGGAAATCTCGTATTCAACAGCATTACTACAATTTCTGTTTCAAAAGCAGATACGAATGTGATTTATGTTGGTACCGATGATGGCAATGTGCAGGTGACGCAAAATAACAGTGTCAGTTGGAC
>DATMMV010000032.1:0-29734 GCA_035569635.1 Bacteroidia bacterium
TTCTCCGACGATATCAACAAAGGATGGGACGGAAGGTTTATGGGCAAAGGAAATGATATCCTTCAGGAAGACATTTTCGTCTGGAAAATTGAACTCAAAAACTTTAAAGGTGAACCCCATCAATTAAAAGGTACCGTATCATTAATCAAATAGTTCGTTATTTTGTTGCATCGGCTAAACCTTTTTGCTCAACTCTGAATTTAAAATTAATCTTTTCTTACCATAATATTTCTTGTTTTCTATTGACGTACAGAATTAAGAAATTTTTCACAATCTTAAATTCAATTATACCTTTTTAACAACCATTTGAGTTTTAATATTGGTTTTATCAGCTGAGTAATTGTTAAAGATGTTAATTTTTTATAAAAAAGATGCATCTTTAATAATACTAAAGTAATTTTGCATCGCTTTTAAAAATTACTATGTGTAAAAATTTGAAAATAAACATTGCTTTATTACTCTGTACCATGTTTGTTTTCAGGGTTTTATTTGTGAATATCAGCCTCCTTTCATCATCTGATACTCCACAAACAAAAAGCCTGTTAGCTAAACATTTCCGCACCATCCAGAAAAGGAGACGCCATATTCAGGCTAATGTCATAGATTATACAGCAGTAGAAATTTGTGAGGAAGTTTCGGATAATGAAGAAGAACTGAAAAGGGCCGGTTCACCTGTTATTTTATCTATTCTCTATTCTTTTCTTAAGCGCGTAACCTTCATTCTTAAATCGATTCGTCCGTTTGATTTAATTAAATGCGACTTATATCCCAGAAAATACCTCTCGCTCTCAAATTTAAGGATTTAATCAAGGGAAATGCCCAATCTGCTTTCACTGATTTTTATTATCCGGATTATTTGCGGATTATGTGGGACACATCTATTAACAAAACTTATTATTTAAAAAAAATTATTATGAGGAGAATTCTCATACTCGCAGGCTTATATGTAATGATGTTTCATACAAGTTGCAATTCAGGAAAAGAAGAAAAAGAAGAAGAAACCAAATTCTCGGTTACAAGTCCGTTGAAAAAGGACACTACAATTATCAGGAATTATGTCTGTCAGATACGTGCAATAAGTCACATTGAACTGAGATCCCGGGAAAGAGGCTACTTACAGGAAATTTTTGTTGACGAAGGGCAGTTTGTAAAAAAAGGACAACTCATGTTTCAAATCATGCCCCTGATATACAATGCCGAACTTCAAAAAGCACAAGCTGAAGTCAATTTTGTTGAAATCGAATACCTGAACACAAAGAAACTTGCAGACAGCAACGTTGTGTCTCCGAACGAACTGGCTCTTGCCAAGGCAAAACTTGACAAAGCAAAAGCTGAATTATCATTAGCCCAAATTCATTTGGGATTTACAGAGATCAGGGCTCCTTTTGATGGCATCATGGACCACTTCCATGTACGGTTGGGAAGCCTTTTAGATGAAGGAGATTTGCTTACTACTCTCTCAGACAACAGCGAGATGTGGGTTTATTTTAATGTTCCTGAAGCTGAATATTTAAATTACAAGACCAGTTCAACACAAGAGAACCTGATTAAAGTAAATCTACTGATGGCAAATAATCAACTGTTTGAATTTCCCGGAGTAGTTAAAACAATTGAAGCTGACTTTAACAACGAAACAGGGAACATTGCTTTCAGAGCAACATTTCCTAATCCGAAAGCACTGCTAAGGCATGGCGAAACAGGTAATATACAAATGACTATTCCGCTCAAAGATGCCATTATTATTCCACAGAAATCTACTTTCGAAATTCTGGAAAAGAAATATGTTTATGTAGTTGATAAAAACAATATGGTTCATTCAAGAGAAATTAAAATAGGATCTGAGATGCCCGATTTGTATGTTATTACAGGAGGTTTAAATGAAAATGAAAGGATACTTCTTGAAGGAATACGTAAAGTGAAAGACAATGATAAGATAACCTACGAATACGAAGATCCAAAAACGGTGCTGCCAAAATTAAAAGTATACGTTGAGTAATTTAATTATTTAAAAAAAGAAAATGTTCAATAAATTCATTCATAGGCCGGTACTTGCCATAGTTATATCGCTTGTTATTTTATTTATGGGCGCGTTGGCTATTAAAACACTGCCCACATCACAATTCCCTGAGGTTGCACCTCCTGTAGTGATGGTTAGTGCGTCTTATCCGGGAGCAAGTGCTAAATCACTTGCCGAATCAGTTATCATTCCATTAGAACAGTCAATTAACGGCGCATGGGGTATGAGATACATGACCTCAGATGCCACCAGTGCAGGAGAGGCAAATATTCAGGTAATATTCAATCCCGGCACAGATATCAACCAGGCATTAGTGCAGGTTTCCAATCGTGTTCAACAGGTGACGAACAGATTGCCGACACTGGTACAACGCGAAGGAGTAATTATCACTCCTGTAATTCCCAGTATGCTCATGTATGTTAATCTTTACAGTAAGGATAAAGATGCAAACATGAAATTCCTGTTCAACTACGCAGGCGTAAACATGGTGCCGGAATTGCAACGCATAAATGGTATCGGGCAAGTGAGGATATTAGGTAGCCGGCAATATGCCATGCGTATCTGGTTAAACCCCGACAGGATGCGCGCATACAACATCTCTCCTGACGAAGTGATGCAATCGGTGAGTGACCAAAGTATTATTGGTAAACCCGGCCGAATAGGAAGAGGTGACAGCAAGCAAGCAGAAGCACTTGAATATGTTTTGGCATACACCGATAGATTCAGTGACCCGAAGCAATATGAAAATATTATTATCAGGGCAAACCCTGATGGCGAAATGCTTCGCCTTAAAGATGTGGCAACCGTTGCTTTGGGAAGTGAATACTATGATATTTATTCTAATATGAACGGACTTCCTTCAGCTGCCCTGGTGTTAAAGCAAACGTACGGAAGTAATGCCAGCGAGGTTATTGAAAAAGTAAAAGCTAAACTGGAAGACCTGAAGAAAACTTTCCCGCCGGGTATGGATTATGAAATCAGTTATGACGTTTCTAATTTCCTTGACGCTTCAATAGAAAATGTGATTCATACTTTGAGAGATGCATTTATTCTGGTGGCAATCGTAGTATTTATATTTCTTGGCGACTGGCGTTCTACCCTGATCCCGACGCTGGCTGTACCAATATCATTGGTCGGAGCATTTTTCTTCATGCAGATTTTCGGGCTTACCATTAATATGATTACGTTGTTTGCTCTCGTGTTGGCTATCGGTATTGTGGTAGATGATGCGATTGTCGTCGTTGAGGCCGTACACGCAAAGATGGCAGAGGAGCATATTTCACCTTATGCCGCGGTAAAAAAAGTTATTAAAGAAATAAGTGGCGCTGTTATCGCTATCACTCTGTTAATGGTATCTGTATTTGTTCCTGTGTCATTTATGTCGGGTCCCGTTGGTACATTTTACAGGCAATTTTCCATTACGATGGCATCCTCCATAGTTCTTTCAGGTATCGTGGCACTTACAGTAACACCTGTTCTTTGCGCTATGATTTTGAAGAATACACATGGCAAGCCGAGAAAGAAAACCTGGATGAACAGATTCCTCGATAGTTTTAACAGAGGGTTTGAAAAGCTTACCGGAAAATACGTCGGGCTTTTAAGACTGATTGCACACCGAAGAATAATCACTATAGCCCTGTTTGTACTATTTGGCCTTGGCATATTCGGAATAGCCAACAACCTGCCTTCGGGCTTTATTCCAAGCGAGGATCAGGGAATGCTTTACGCCATTATTCAAACACCACCCGGTTCAACATTAGAAAGAACGAACGACTTATCTAATAAATTAGTAGAAGTTATTAATAAAGTGGAAGGAGTAAAATCTGTTTCTTCGATTGCAGGTTACGAGGTATTAACTGAAGGACGCGGATCTAACGCCGGTACTTGTTTGATCAATTTAAAACCCTGGTCGGAACGCAAACACACCGTGAGTGAAATCATTGCTGAATTGGAAGTGAAAGCAAAGGAGATTCCCGGTGCTACGATTGAGTTCTTCGATCCACCGGCTGTGCCCGGATTCGGAGCAGCGGGCGGTTTTGCTTTACAATTGCTGGACAAAACTAATAGTGGCGATTACAAGCAACTTGAAAAGGTGACCAACGATTTCATGAATGAAATGAGAGAACGCAAAGAACTAACGGGTTTATTTACTTTTTTCAGCGCCAACTATCCGCAATACGAAATTGAAATTGATAACCAGGCAGCGATGCAAAAAGGAGTTTCAATCGGAAACGCCATGAACACGCTTTCTATTTTTGTGGGAAGTACTTATGAGCTTGGTTTTATCAAATATCAGCGTTTCTTCAAAGTGTTTGTTCAGGCTGCACCTGAATACAGAAGGCTTCCTTCAGACATTATGAACCTGTATGTAAAAAATAATCGTGATGAGATGGTTCCTTTTTCGGCATTTATGAAAATTAAAAAGAAACAGGGAGCGAATGAAATTAACCGGTACAATATGTACAACACCGCTGCAATCAGGGGCGGACCTGCAAAAGGGTATAGTAGTGGTGAAGCTATTAAAGCTGTTCAGGAAGTTGCTGCAAAAACCTTGCCTCATGGGTTTGACATAGACTGGGCCGCGCTTTCATACGATGAAACAAGACGCGGAAACGAAGCCATCTATATTTTCATTATCGTATTGGTGTTTGTGTATTTCGTTCTTGCGGCGCAGTACGAAAGCTTCATCATACCATTGGCAGTTATTTTTTCTTTACCTGCCGGTGTGTTCGGATCATTTCTCCTGATCAAAAGTGTAGGATTAGCAAACGATATTTATGCCCAGGTGGGATTGGTGATGTTGGTTGGTTTACTTGGTAAGAATGCTGTATTGATTGTGGAGTTCGCCAGGCAGAAGCAACACGAGGGGGCAACGGTACTCGAAGCAGCCATTGAAGGAGCTAAAGTACGTTTCCGTCCGATATTAATGACTTCCTTCGCTTTTATCGCGGGTTTAATTCCGCTTGTTCTTGCTCATGGCGCCGGTGCTATCGGTAACCGTACCATTGGTTCTTCTGCTCTTGGAGGGATGCTTTTCGGAACAATTTTCGGAGTTATTATCGTGCCCGGATTATACTACATTTTCGGAAAAATAGCTGAAGGCAGAAAACTTATCCGAGATGAAGAAGATAGTTCTTTAACGGAAGGATTTGTAAATACAATAGACGATTTTCCCCAACACGTAGAAACTGAAGAAAATGTACAGAAATAAAATATTTATATACGTAGGGATAGGTATTTCGCTCTTGTACGCTTCTTGCAGCTTGCCAAACTTTGGCCGGAAGACTGAAAATAAAGCAGTACCGACGAGCTATAACAATTCAAAGGATTCCATCAATACAGCAAAAGTAAAATGGAAACAATTTTTTACTGATCCGAACTTAACTGCACTAATTGATACCGCACTTAAAAACAATCAGGAATTAAATATCATTTTGCAGGAAATCAACATCGCTAAAAATGAAATAAGAGCCAGAAAGGGGGCATACTTACCTTTTGTTGGTGCGGGAGTTGGTGCAGGAATTGAAAAAGTTGGATTGTATACCAGCCAGGGAGCAAGCGATGCTACTAACAACATCATGCCCGGCAAAAAATTTCCTGATCCTTTACCAAATTATATGTTAGGAGTTAATGCTTCGTGGGAAGTAGATATATGGAAAAAACTACGTAACGCTAAAAACTCCGCGATACGTAGGTATTTGTCTACCATTGAAGGAAAAAATTTTATGGTTACTAATTTGATTTCAGAAATTGCTACTTCTTATTATGAATTGATGGCGCTGGATAATCAGTTGGAAATATTAAAACAAAATATTAAAATTTATCAGAACTCACTTGAAATAGTAAAGTTGGAGAAGCAGTCTGCCAGGGTTACCGAGTTGGCAGTGCGCAGGTTTGAAGCAGAAGTACTCAAAAACCAAAGTCGGCAATTCTACATTATGCAGGGAATAACGGAAACTGAAAACAGAATTAATTTTCTGGTAGGAAGGTTTCCGCAGCCTGTTTCAAGGAATTCTCAAATTTTTAATGATCTGAAGCCCGACACAATTCATGCAGGTATCCCATCACAACTTTTAGAAAACCGCCCTGATATCAGGCAAGCCGAACAAGAACTGGCAGCAACTAAGTTGAATGTAAAGGCAGCTAAAGCTGAATTTTATCCTTCTTTACTGATTACGGCCGGAGCAGGCTACGGCGCATTTAATCCGCAATATTTAATAACAACGCCTCAATCGCTCCTATACTCGTTGGCAGGAGGGGTAGTTGCACCATTAATCAACAGAAATGCGATAAAAGCAAATTACTATTCTGCGAATTCGAGGCAGATACAGGCTGTTTATAATTATGAACAAACTATTTTAAACGCTCACATTGAGGTGGTTAATCAATTATCAATGATTAACAACCTTAAAAAAAGTTATGATTTGAAAGCGCAACAAGTGTTAACGCTTACTCAATCTATTGAGATCTCAACTGTTCTTTTTAAATCTGCCCGGGCAGATTATATGGAGGTACTGTTGACTCAACGCGATGCGCTGGAATCAAAATTTGAACTTGTTGAAACCAAAATGAAACAAATGAATGCCATGGTTAATATTTACCGTGCATTGGGTGGCGGATGGAATTAATCCGGCATAATTAATTTGAAATTATCAAAACAGGAAATTCTGAGTAATTAATTAATTCCTGAACAAGGTATTCCCTGAGCAATTTTTTTGATTCGTTTCGGTGATAAGTTCCGAAAACAATGACTTCAGGGTTAATGCTGTTTGCTTTATCAATTATTATTTTTTTAGAATTCCCTTCCTCTATATGAACAAATACTGCAACATCAAATTTTTTTATCAATTTTTGTACGAAATTTTTAATTTTTCGTTTTCTAAAGGTGACAAAATCTCTGACCAGTTCATCATCATCCGAGAAGGACGATTCATCAATTATGTGAAGCAAAGAAATACTTGCATTTAATTCCCGGGCAAGCAGGATACCCTTTTCTGCAACTTTAACGGAACGTGAATTATCCTCCAAACAAATAAGTATATTTTTCATAATATTCTGATCGCTAAATTATTCCACAACTATACCAAGTTTTTCACAACGTTTAACAATCAATCCAAATCGCTCAATTGCATTTTCGCTTTCCCATATATAATTATGCAAAGCCATTCCGTAGAAACCCAGTTCATTTACTTTTTCTATCTTATCTATATTAATACCCCCCATTGCAATCACTCTTGTAGCAGTTTTTTGTAAACCTTTTTTTATAGAATCTTCGTAATAACCGCTTTGATATTTCCCTGTAATCGAATCAAAAATTGGTTTTAAAAAAACATAACTATAATGTCTGTCGCCAAGCTCATTCAATTCTGCTAACTTTTTGCAGGAAGCGGTTTGAGTCTTATGTTTCACGTAAGAGGCAAGTCGTTTATTATTCCACCAATTTTTAAATGTTGGCTCCAGATGGATCCTGGTATAGTGCACCCCCTCAAGATTAAATTTTCGAATCAGTGAATGATGTGAATGAAGTACTATTCTGTTATGGTATTTTTGCGGGATATTTTTTAAGTAATCAATCATATTTGAAAACTTGTAAAATGGTTTGCGTAAGTGATAAGTGCGCAACCCTTTCTCAAATAGCTGTACTACTATTTCAGTCTCATTATCATATTTATACTGTACCGGTGATAAAACAATCATTTTCATTTGATGCTCATATTGTTATTAAACCCATATCGGGGGAAATTATTGATCAGGAAAAACCACAAATAAGAAATTAATCTGGAGATTGAGATAAACTCCCTGAATTAAATCAATTATTAAAATGCGGCTTTATAAAAGAATTTTTTTTGGGGGTAAAATCAAATCCTCAGCACAGACAGAATCGCATGACCTTTTGAAGAAAGGAAATGGCTTGTAATAAAATTATTCGGGTTAATTTTTATGCTGCAGGTACGTTTAGAAAAAAACGTAATTGTACCGGCAAAAAGAAATAGTAAAGAAAATTTCAATTTTTTATTCCGTACCGCTTTTTTACTCTTTAAGGCTTGTAAAATCAAAACAGAATTAACTTCAAACGGGATAGATTGTTCTTTTAAATCACGTTTTCTTGATCCGTCTGTACTTAATAATTTTCTTTTAAAACTTAGGTTTCGATGATAAGAGACAAAGGGAATGCTTACCGGCCCAAAACTCAAAAAGCACATTCTGAATAGAAATGTGAGGCATAAAAAAACAGGTAGAAATATCGCGTGTTTAACCCTCATCTTGCGCAAATTTAATGTTTTTGCCTGATATAGGTTTTATATTGTTTTACTTTTTCTATTTATGCGTCAGGTTTTAACAAATAAATGGAAGAAAATCGAATTGATCCCGGGATTCTATCCGCCAATACTTCAATCAACTTTGTTTATTCTAATTTAGAATATTATTTCCTTCTGCAAAATAACTGACGGCATGGAAAGAGGTGTTTAAAAACTCTGTTAAATACTCTGCGAGTATTAATTACAGTTATTTGGCGGTTCTTCCATTTTTAATACCATTTTAGAATATCTTTGTTTAAGAGTTTACTCTCTTGTTCCGGAATAAGTAAAATATGTGTATGGGAAAAATTGTAATAGAAAAGAATTCCATTGAATTCCTGAAAAAACTTGCAAAGAATAATGAACGCGAATGGTTTTCGAAGAATAAAGAAAAATACAACGAAGCACATGAAAATATCATCGCGTTTGCAGATGCATTGCTTATTGAAATGAACAAGCACGATAATATCGAAACTCCGACAGGCAAAAAAAGTTTATACAGAATTTATAAGGACGTTCGTTTCTCCAAAGAAAAAACACCTTACAACACACATTGGAGCGGGGATTTCAGAAGAGCAACCAAAAAATTAAGAGGAGGTTACTATTTTAAAATCAAGCCGGGAGAATCATTTGTCGCCGGTGGTTTCTGGGGACCTAACCCCGACGATTTGAAAAGAATCAGGCAGGACATCGGTTTAAACTATGATGACTGGAAAAAACTTCTTGCAAAGAAAACATTAGTCAAAACATTCGGAAAAATGCGTGGAGAACAAGTTGGTTCTGCACCAAGAGGATACGCTAAAAATAATCCCGCAATTGATTTGTTACGCTACAAACAATTTATATTCAAGCATGAGTTCACGGATAAAGAAGTAGTCAGTCCTGATTTCATGCTTAAAGTAAACGATACATTTAAAAAACTACGCCCCTTTTTCGATTATATGAGCGACGTGCTTACTACAGACGCTAACGGGGTTTCTGTTTTAAAATGATAAATCTGTGACCAGATTTATATCAATACAAAACACTTAATAATATTCCCTGAATCATCAATAATCGCCGTTAAGTTCGGTAACGTTAGTTTGCTCCAACCATACTAAACAAGACTCCGGGGAGTTCGGGAAGCTTTATTTGTTCATACCTTTTATACATGGTTTCAACCATTAATAAAAAAAGTGAAAGCTAAAACCCTATTACCAGGTACTAAAATTTATAAAAGAAGTATTCTTATACAATTTTTTGATAAATTTAACACTTCTTTAAAAGATACCCGACCGGTATTTAACAACGAATATGGCATTAGAAACTAGTTTAGTCTATAAAAATATTTATTTCTATAGATTTTTAATGAATTTAATATATGGAGGGAGTTATAAAAAAAGATTTACGAAAATTATAGAGGTTATTGACAGGATAGCTCCAAAATCTATTCTGGAACTTTGTTTCGGAGACATCATAATTGCGGATTATTGCAAAAAGAGAGCTATTTTTTGGGAAGGTATAGATATAAATGAAAATTTTGTGAAATACGCAAAACAAAAAGGTTATAACGTTCATTGTCAGGATGTTTCCGGGACTAATTCCTTCATAAAAACAGACCTTTGCATTATAAGCGGTTCATTGTATCATTTTAATCCGCAACAAAGAATAATTTTATTCAGAAAAATATTGTCTTCTGCAACAAAAGTGTTGATTTCGGAACCTGTAATTAACCTGTCTGAAAGAAAAGGCTTTATTGGCTTCATAGCAAGAAGATCGGCAAATGCCGGGAAAGGCAGGGAGAGTTTCCGGTTTAATGAACTAAGTTTAAAATCGGCATTGGACGAATTAGGAAGTCAATACCATTTTAATTATAAAACTGTCGGATTTATTAAAAAAGACCTGATCATATTAATTGAAAAAAATGGAATCAATTAAAATTAGCATTGTAATCCCCGTTTATAACTCGGAAGATTGTCTTTTACAGTTGAATGATGAACTTGAGAAAGCAATGACTGCGTTTGATACCTATGAAATAATATTAGTCAATGATAGAAGTACGGATGGCAGTTGGGAAAAAATTATTCAAATCTGTTCAGTAAATAAATTTGTAACCGGAATAAACTTTCGAAAAAACTTCGGACAGGATAATGCCATTATGGCCGGACTGCAGGTGGCCAAAGGATCCTATATAGTAATTATGGATGACGATTTACAGCATTCACCATCTGATATTGTTCATCTTTATTCTAAGTGCAGGGAAGGATACGATATATGTTACGGCTATTTTAAAAAGAAAAATCAAAAGAAATGGAAAAATATCGGAAGTTACATAAATGGCAAACTTTCTGAGAAATTATTGCAAAAGCCTGAACACATTTACCTTTCGCCTTTTAAGGTAATTACAAAGGGCATTGCAAATGAAGTAATAAAGTATACGGGACCTTTTCCTTATATAGAGGCAACACTTCTTACAATTACATCTAATATTACTCAAATAGAAATTAATCACTATCCCAGGCATAAAGGAAAAGGGAATTTCAATTTTGTGAAATCCGCTTTGGTTTTTATAAAACATGCAACAAATTATTCTATTTATCCGCTGCGGGTCGTTTCTGTACTTGGTTTTGGTATAGCTTTATCCTCATTTATTTTAGGGCTTGTATACCTGTTAGAATATTTTTTCAGCTCAAGAAAAATAGAAGGGTGGATAACATTGGTCATTTTAGTTATATTTTTCGGAGGAATGATTTTAATGAGCTTGGGATTGATCGGAGAGTATATAGGAAGAATTTTCTTATCTATAAATAAAAAACCTCAATTTACGATTGATCAGGTTATTAAGAAAACTAATTTTGATTAGACAAAATCAGTTGAGCGGGAAGCTTTATATAGTTAAAAAGGATTGGTTACTGAATTCTGAAGAATAAAAAAAGACAAACAATTGTTTATGTATAAAATAGTTAAACAGGAAATTCTGGCTTCAGTTTTAGTTTTAGCTACATTTATAACTTCTTTTTTTCTCTTGCAAATTCCGGAAATTTATAACCTCACAATTGGTAATATGATTCCGAAATATGAATATGAAGTGGTTTCAAAAAAAATCAAACCTAATGCAGAAAATAAACCATTTACAAATTTTACCTATAAAAATGTTATCAATTGGGACGCGGCGCAATACAAAAACATCAGAGATCATCTTTATAAACAAATTAACCTGGATTCTGAAGAGAACCTGGCATTTTATCCTATGTTTCCTGTTGTATGGAGGTTCTCTCTCATTGACTCAAAGTACATTGTTTTTTTTAATTATTTTCTTTTCATTGCAGGTCTGATTATCTTATCAACCTTATTCATGGGATCATCACCTTCCCGTTTGACATTTTTTTTACTGGCACTTATTCTACCTTCAGCCATTGTTTTCTATTTGCCGTACGCCGAATCATTATTTGTGCTGACAATGGCTGTAGCAATTTGGGGATTATTTAAACAAAAGTACTGGATTTATTTTATCGGGGCGTTTATGTTTAGTTTAACCCGACCTTCTTCTTTAATTTTTATGGTGGCTCTGTTATCTGTTGATTTTGTTTACTATATAAGACATGGCCATTTTAAACATTTTATAAAAGAGTTATCCAAAACGTTATTTCCTTACATAACGGGGTTTATCGTTATAACGGGTATTCAATTTTATTATACACATTCATTAACAGCGTATTTTGACGCATTGGAACTCTGGCCGGTTGAAACAGGACTTTTTAATCCGATCAAAGATTGGTCGGTTGAAGGTTTCGGAATGAATTCATTTGCGATATGTTGCGTAGGTTTACCGGCATTTGTTTATGTAATCATTTTTGGGATCAGGAGTTTAATATCTTTTAAAAAAGACGTCCCCGTTTCTTTATACGGTGATAATACCGAATGGAAAAAAGAATACCTGTATAAGGCATCTTTATTTTTTATAGTAGGAAATGTATTTCACGCGATTTTTATTTCCGGAGATGAAATTAATGGCTTTTCCAGGTATACAATGTCGGTGCCGTTTTTTTTCATTATTCTTTTTTCCTTGCCGAAAAAACTACAAAGTCAAAAGTTGAAAAACAAAATAATTCTGCTGCTCCTGTGTTTATCTGCGTTATTTATGTTTCTTGCGTTTGTTGATTACGGAGGAAACAGATTCAGGTTTCAATATATGGGATTATATTTATTTATTGCTTTTCTTCCGTTTGTGATTTTTGAGGCAAATCTTTCTCGAAAAGTAAAATTAATTATACTTTTCTTGATGATAATTCCGTGCATTATTTGGCAAACTTATTTATTCAATATCTTTTTGTCAAATGGCTGGTTGTATACCTAGTTGCACTAATTTAAATGTGTTGTTAAAAATCTCTATATTGAACCTATGAAAAAAATAAAACTCAGCAAATTTTACGTACCTTTTTTGTTGTGCATAACTATGGGTTGTCATATTAAAGAGGATAAGCAAAAAGGGCTCGTTTATTTCAATGATTTAGAAACTTCCAAAGGATGGGTTCCGAATCTGAGATTAACAAAAAGCCCTGTTTATTCAGGTATTTTCTCAAATAGGTTAGATTCCGAATTCGTATACGGACTGACTTTTAAGCTGCGTTTCAAAGAAATTTATCGGGGGCCTGTTAAACGCGTTAAATTCAGTATGCAATGTTATTTGAAAACAAATAGCTCAAAAGGAAAAATTGTCATTAGTGTGGAAACAAAATTCGGTAAAAATGTTTTTTGGAATGCAAAAAAAATAAAGGAACTTACTTCAGAAGCTGAAAAGTGGGTTGAGTTAAAGGGCGAGTTTGACATCCCGCAAAATAATGTCTGGAGCCCGGATAACTTCATCAGCATCTATCCGTGGAACGAGGGTAAAGAAGAATTTTTTGTGGACGATTTCAGAATAGAATTTTGCACCTCATCAAAATGATCTGAACTTATTACAACATCCTGCGTTCTTACATCATACACTGCTCCTGTATATCGGAATATCAGCTAAAAATTACTTTATGTTGCATATTGAAAGTAATTTCGGTTTTATGTAACCAATGAAACCACTCTATCCTGTAAAACTTCGCTGCCACTGATTCTTCTTTTTTCTATTACGTTTTTCGGAAAAATAAGTGCCCGTATTCGACCTATAAATTACTCTTCTGTTTTTATTGTACTTTTCGGAAGAACTGCTTCTCACCTCATGATGATCAATTTTTTATTTATGAAGCCCGCCTTGTTTTTAAGCATTACATTATAAACACCTGGATTTAAATTACTCACATTAATTTCCGCTTCCCAGGTTAAATTTTGATTTAGCATAAGTTTCGCGTTCATATCAACTATTTCCACAGATTGCTTTTCCATTGAAGAAGTTTCAAGAAAAAAAAATTCATTGGCAGGGTTCGGGTAAATTTTTACATTGCTGTTTAATTGCCGGTATTGAACAGGATTAAGATTTAAAGAATCTGCTTTATACTCCCAGAATAAAGTTGATCCGCCCGAAATAGGAAAATGAGGCGCTGTACCTTTATAACCCGTAATCAAATACGCGTTGTTTCCAATGGTGAAAGTTGCAGGATTCATTATACCTCTTGGGGTCGTATCTTTTGAAACCCAGGCGTCAGTTATAGAATTATACTCCCAGTTTTCATTTAAAAAATAATTTGATGCGCCTTCACCACCAACTACATAACCGTTATTTCCGATAGTAAAAGCTCCCGCCCACAACCTGTTGTTACCTGGAAAAATCGCCTTTTGCGTCCAGGCCTTAGTTGTGGTATCATATTCCCAAAAGTCATTGTATTCGTTATTATAGTCCCCGCCAATTCCGATATATCCTTTTGCCCCGATTGAAAAACCAATTGCAGAAGATCTTCTGAGCCCGGGAAAACTATCTCTCTGTATCCATGAATTAAGAATCGGATTATATTCCCAAAAATCATTCAGGTATGCCGTTCCCTTAACTCCAGTGCCAATATATCCCTTATTACCAATAGAAAATCCGACTGCTCCGGAACGGATAGCTGCAGGTAAATTTGCTTTTTGCAACCAGGAATTCAGAATCGGATCATATTCCCAAAGATCATTTTTTTCGCTGCTGCCATCATAACCTGTACCAACATAACCCTTGTTGCCGATAGAAAAAGCCACAGCGCCTGTTCTGTTGCGGGGTGGAAAATCAGCTTTCTTTGTCCAATGGGATGTAAGTGTGTCGTATTCCCAAAAACTATTAATGAACGTTGCAGAATCGTTACTATAACCTTGCCCGACATATCCCTTTGACCCTATAGAGAAACCAAATGCCTGGTATCTGCCCGTTCCCGCAAATGGTAATTTTTGAATCCACGTGTTTTGAGCCTCTGCATTAAGTACTGTGAAAAGTACATTCAAAAAAAAAGTAATTTTTTTCATAGCATTTTTATTGAAACTACAATTTTATAAGCCCTGATACCATAGGGAAACATTAAGTGGCAAAACTTATTTTATATCTGGTCGGTTTTAATAAATAAGTGGTACATAATTATTAAAAGACGAAAAATATTTAATTACTTAAGATTTTAAATTCCGTTCTTCTGTTCATCTGCCTGCCTTCTTCTGTATCGTTTTTTTCTATTGGTTGCGATTCACCGTATCCCTTAGCAATCAATCTGTTCTTACTAATGCCGCTGCCAATTAAATAATCCACCACCGACTGGGCACGTTCCTGTGATAATTTAGCGTTGTATAAATCCGAGCCTTTACTGTCAGTATGGCTTGATATTTCTATTTTTAACGAAGGGTTTTCTTTCATCAATGCAACCATTCTGTTCAACTCAGAAATGGATTCTGAACCAAGCGCTGCTTTGTTAAACTCATAAAAAACATTTTTAAGAATAATTTTTTTTCCGACTACAAGCCTTTTTAATAAAACATTCTTTTCAATCTCCTGGTAAAATGCTGTATCAGGTATATTAAAGTTATCCGAGTAGAATAAGTAATTCTCCGCTTTAACAGCTATCCCGTAATTTTTTCCGGCCGGTAATGAAATTAAAAATTTTCCTGTGCTGCTGTTCGAATTAAAAGTGGAGATAACCTCCTTCTTTGCATTATCTACTATTTCTATAAAGGCTTCAATAGGGGTTTGTTTTTCTTCATCCAACACCACACCTTTAAATAAAGTCAGTTTCGGCCCTGCGGGTTTTACTTCTTTTTTAACCGGTGTAAATGTAACTTCGTAAATATCTTTATCGCCGAAACCTCCGGGCATAGAAGATGAATAGTATCCGGTTTTTCCATCAGCCTGCATGACAAAAAAAACATCGTCTTCCTGCGTATTCAGGGGAGCACCCATATTTACAGGCACACTCCATTGAGACCCTTTGTTTTCTGATTTATAAATATCATAACCTCCCAGCCCTTCGTCCTTGCTCCCGTTTGAACTGAAATAAATTGTTTTTCCGTCAGGATGAATAAAAATTCCTTCTTCATCTCTATCTGTGTTGATGGGATAGCCCATATTTTCTGCTTTTCCCCACTTATTGTCGCTGGCCTTTGTGCAATACCAAATATCACGCCCTCCCTCTCCCCCGGGTCTGTCGCTTACAAAATAAATTGTTTTCCCGTCGGGTGAAATACAGGCTGAAGACTCGTGGTACTTACTGTTAATCGGTTCTCCTAAATTTACAGGCTCCGTCCATTGCGTACCTTTAAGAATTGATTCGTAAATATCTCCGTTACCATCAAAATTATCATGATAAACGAGCATGCGTTGCCCGTCGTTTGAAAGAGCAATTGCAGAATTATTTCTGATTTTAATATTTACCTCTGAAGAAAGCATTTTTGCATCCGTCCTTGATTTAGTCGATTTATTATACTCGGAAAGATAAATATGCTCGCTGGAAGGTGAATTTTTTCTGATTTCCTTTTCGCTTACCGGCCTTTTGGAAGTAAATATCAGAATTGATCCATCCGCAGAAATTACAGGCGCAAAATCAGCAAAAGATGAATTGACTTCCTTTCCGATATTTTTTATGTCAATAATCATAGAATCTTTTTGCTGTGCTGAAAGAGAACAGGCAACAACAATACTGCAGATGATAAACAGGTTCCTCATAAAATATTTTTATTACAGTCTTCCTCGTCCTTTATACAGGAAAGGGTTCGGGTTTACAAATCGCAATGAAATTTCAAAACCTCCCCTGCCGTTACTTGCCGTACGGAGAAGAGAAGTATTTACATCATAGCTTAAACCAATGGCATATTGCGAATATTCAAAAAGCATTGTGGCAACCATTGCATCGTGTGCCCGAAGAAATCCACCCACCGAAATGGCCGCACCTTTTTGAAGTCCCGTATATTTAGAATCCTGCTTTAATTTGTAGCGAATCATTCCTCCGGCATAAATTTCCTGCATGGCTCCCTGGCGATAATAAAAAAACCCGGGCGCAAGAGCCATGTTCGAGTTTTTTAAACTTACTAATGCCCCGCCATGAATAACATATTTTATGTTTAATTTTTCAGTTCCACCCTGGTAAAAAGAATAATTTGGACGGTTAATGTGAAAAGCAGAAGCTCCGAAATGAAATTTCAAATCATGATTATCGGTTACGTTTCTTTCGCCCGAAGTGTTATTGTAATTATATAATATTCCTCCGCCAAAATCTGCATATGACTTTGAAATCATAGCCATAGATTCACCGGTTGCAAGTGTTGGATTATAAGCAGAACCATCATACTGATTTCCCCACTGAAGAGCTGATGTGCTAATACTTCTTTGAACAAAACCTCCCTGCAAACCGCCACCAAGTGTTGCAAATCTTGCAAGGCGTACATGATAAGCCAGAGAGAGATTTGCCTGTACTGTTGCCATTTGAGAATCTCCGGCCTTATCACTGAAAAAGTTAGCGCCGGCCGCCCAAAATCCTTTACTAACTTTTCGTTTGTTTAGTTTCATGTCAAATGAACCTGCTGCTGTTTTATAAGGTGTGGTAATACTTTGCCACTGCGTTTTATAATTTAAAATAGCCTGTACATCGTGATTATAACCTGCGAGAGCGGGGTTTTGCGCCAATGATGTCATATAAAATTGAGAAAAATGGATGTCCTGCGCTTTTATCGAATAAGTAAGCAACAAGGCGCAAACAAAATATGTAAGTAGTTTTTTCATGGTAGTTTTTTCTGCATTTTTATTTTTCAATTACCGTATTAAACTGATGTTGCCTTTTTTAGTTATGGTTTTCCCGTTGCTTTGTACTGCATGCAGGTAATATGCAAACACAGCTGTATTTAAATGCTCTCCGCGGAAAGTGCCATCCCAGCATTTTTTCGGATCGGTAGATTCAAAAACTTTTTCTCCCCAACGATCATAAATTACAAATTCAAAATTCGTCATGCAATTTCCATAAACGCATACCCAATCATTTTCTTTGTCACCATTAGGAGAAAATGCATTCGGGACAAATATTTCACCACAATGGTCTTCCACTGTAACTTTAACACAAGCGCTGTCGGAACATCCGTTTGAATCGGTAACCTTTACACAATACGTTGTTGTTACACTTGGATTAGCAGTCGGGTTAACACAATTAATACAACTTAATCCTGTTGAAGGGCTCCATGTATAACTTGCTCCGCCGCTTGCATTTAAAGCAGTACTTCCGCCGAACGGAATTGATACGTCAGAACCCGCGCCTGCATTCGGAAGAACAATATTTGATGATACTGTAGTTGTGCTTGTATTTGTGCAACCGTTGTTAGGGTTTGTTACGGTTAAAGTGTAATTACCCAAAGTACTTGCGGTTGCATTTTGGTTTGTTGAAGTAAATCCGCCGGGGCCGTTCCAACTATAACTTACTCCCGCTGTAGTTGAATTTCCATTTATGGTTACAGTATTATTTGTGCAGGTAATTGTTCCGGTACTTGATGCATTCGCATTGGGCGGAAAAATATTTACAGGTATTGTTGTTGTCGTAACATTTACACAACCATTACTTGGGTCAGTAACTGTTACAGTATAAGTTCCTGCTGCATTCACAGTTGCATTCTGACTTGAAGAAGTAAATCCTCCGGGCCCGCTCCAACTATACGTTACGCCGGGCGTTGTTGAATTTCCGTTTACTGTGGCTGTGGTATTTACGCAGGTAATTGTTCCCGTACCTGATGCACTTGCATTCGGAACTCCGGCACTTACTGAAACACTTGCTGTAGCGGTGTTCGTACAACCATTTGCAGGGTCAGTTACCGTTACAGTATATGTTCCTGCAGCATTAACTGTCGATGTCGATGTATTTCCACCCGAAACTATTCCCGGGCCGCTCCAATTATAAGTTGCTCCGTTTGTGGTAGAATTTCCTGTTACAGTTGCGCTTCCTCCACTGCATCCGATCGTTCCGCTTGAAACGGCAGACGCGTTAGGTAAAGTTGTATTTGTTGTTACCGAGGTTGTAGAAGTATTTTTACAACCGTTAGCGGGATCAGTTACTGTTACGGTAAATGTTCCCGCAGTGTTTACAGTTGCATTCGCGGTATTTCCTCCTGAAACAATTCCTGTCCCACTCCAACTGTAACTTACTCCGCCCGTAGTTGAAGTTCCGTTTACTATAGTAGAATTATTTGTACATGTTAATGTCCCGCTTGTAGTTGCGCCTGCGTTCGGCACTGTTGTATTTGTGGTAACTGTTGTAACAACAATATTACTGCATCCGTTACCGGGATCTGTAACTGTCAATGTATAAGAGCCCGGAGTATTTACATTCGGGTTTTGATTGGTTGAGCTGAATCCGCCCGGGCCATTCCACTGGTAATTTACACCTGTTGTAGTTGAATTTCCGTTTATTGTAACTGTATTTGTAATACAAGTAAGTGTTCCGGTTGTTGATGCACTTGCATTCGGGATACCTGAACTGTTGCTTACAATTGTGGTAGCTGTATTAATACAACCATTATTCGGATTAGCAACCGTTAAAGTATATGTTCCCGCAGCGTTTACAGTTGCGGTTGCCGTATTTGCTCCCGAAACAATACTCGGGCCTGCCCATGAATAAGTAACACCGGGAGTAGTTGAATTTCCGTTTACAGTCGCTGTTCCTCCACCACAAGTTATTGTTCCGGTTGTGCTTGCCGATGCATTTGGTAAAGTTGTATTTGTACTTACAGTTGTTGTTACTGTATTCGTGCAACCGTTGCCCGGATTCGTTATTGTTAATGTATATGTTCCGGAAACAGTAACCGTTGCATTGGGAGTTGAAGAAGTAAATCCGCCAGGCCCGTTCCACTGATAAGTAACACCTCCGGTTGTTGAATTGCCGCTTATTGTCACACTGTTATTTGCACAGGTTATTGTCCCTGTTGTCGACGCGCTTGCATTCGGTACAGCAGTGCTTGTTGTTACTACGGTCGTTGCAGTATTCATACAACCATTACCCGGGTTGGTTACAGTAACCGTATAAGTTCCGCCGGCGTTTACTGTTGCGGTTGCCGTATTTGCTCCGGAAATAATTCCCGCGCCACTCCAGTTATAAGTAACTCCCGGTGTTGTTGAATTTCCGTTTACAGTTGCTGTTCCGCCGCCGCAACTGATTGCTCCGGTTGTTGTGGCCGATGCATTTGGTGCGGTTGTATTTGTAGTAACTGAAGTTGTGGTTGTATTTGTACATCCGTTATTAGGGTCGGTAACAGTTACCGTATAAATTCCTGAAACACTTACTGAATTATTTTGTGCAGAAGAAGTAAACCCGCCAGGTCCGGTCCAACTGTATGTTGCACCTGAAGTTGATGAACTTCCGTTTACAGAAACAGTATTTGTAATGCAAGTTAATGTTCCTGTTGTGGACGCACTCGCACCAGGTAATGTTGTATTGGTAATTACCGAAGTCAGTACAACATTTGTACATCCGCTTCCGGGATCAGTAACTGTAAATGTATAAGTACCGGGAACTGTAACTGTGTTACTTAATGTTGTTGAAGAAAATCCGCCGGGCCCGTTCCACTGAACAGTAACTCCGCCCGTTGTAGAATTTCCGGTTATTGTAACACTATGATTTGTGCAGGTTAATGTTCCTGTTGTTGATGCCGTCGCATTAGGAACGGCTGTGCTTGTTGTTACACTCGTTGTCGCGGTATTAGTACATCCGGTTGATGGGTTTGTTACTGTTACGGTATAAATTCCCTGCAAATTTACAGTGGCGGTATTTGTACTTCCTCCCGAAACAATTCCCGGCCCGCTCCAACTGAATGTTGCACCCGGTGTTGTTGAATTTCCGTTTACTGTTGCAGTACCTCCGCCACAACCTATTGTTCCTGCTGTACTCGCTGAGGCATTTGGTAAAGCTCCGACATTAACTAAAACTGTACCGGTATTTGTGCATCCCGCAGTTGTTCCTGTTACCGTATAAACTGTTGTTCCTGCAGGTGGTGTTACAGAAGTTGTATTAGTAGTAACACTTCCTGCATTTGCACTCCACGTATAAGTTGTTGCTCCGCCCCCGGTAAGTATTGTACTTTGCCCTGCACACAAGGTTGGCGATGCAGTTGTTGCAGTAACGTTGGGCGATACATTTGCGGTAACAGAAACTGTACTTGCATTGGTACATCCCGAAGAAGTTCCTGTAACTGTATAAATCGTCGTTCCAACAGGTGGTGTTACTGAAACAGTACTTGTTGTTGCACTTCCTGCGTTAGCACTCCATGTATACGTTGTTGCTCCACCTCCCGTTAAAGTTGTGCTTTGTCCCGCGCATAAAGTTGGCGAAGATGCCGACGACGTTACATTAGGCACTGCGTTTACTGTTACCGAAACTGTACTTGTATTTATGCATCCGGCTGTTGTACCTGTAACCGTATAAATTGTTGTGCCCACCGGTGGTGTTACAGAGGCTGTATTGGTTGTAACACTTCCTGCGTTTGCACTCCATGTATAACTTGTTGCACCGCCTCCTGTAAGAATAGTATTTTGTCCCGAACAAATTGTCGGCGAGGCTGCATTCGCAAAAACAGTAATACCTGAGGAAGTTGCAATTGTAACTGTAGTAGTTGCAGTTTTACAACCCAAAGCATCACTGATAGTACAAGTATATGTGCCGGGAGATAAACCCGTAGCAGTTTGTGTTGTTTGTCCACCGGGACTCCATGAATAAGTATAAGGGGCATAAATCCCGGTTGATGCGTTTGCCGTTGCCGAACCATTATTCAGTCCGCAAGTTGTATTGGTAAATGTTGCACTCACTGTAAATGGAAGCGGACAGGTAGAGCAAGTAGTTTGAAAATACAGACCTTCTACAATTATATTTTCGCAGTCCTGTAAATCGGTAAGTTGAAACATGGAGGTGTTTTGTCCCGAAGTAACAGTAGTTGCAACGGATGCATAATTCCACCAGTCTTGTGATGCTGAAAGAATTGTAGCACTTGTGCCATTAAGTTTTAAAGTTGCATCGGATGCAATTCCGCTGATACCTTGTTGCAAATCGGCAACAATCATAAAGGCCTTTGCACTGGTAGAAGGTCCGCATGCTGTAAAACCGGTTATGTTATCCGTTATTATATTACCTCCAGGATTAGTTCCGACATGAGCGCCATCGGCAATCACAATACTTCCTGTATAACCTGCATTTATGTCCGAATAAATTATAATCAGTGTAGCCCCATCAACATCATTGCCACTGGTATTATTGGTAGGGTCTGTTAATAAACCTGAAAGATTGTAGGTTCCGTTACCGGAAATAATAGAAGTAACGTCGGCTCTGTATGAATATGTTCCCAGGTAACTCCAGCATTTATCGATGTCAGTACCAATTATTGTCATTGGAAAATTAGCTGAAGTCCCCAATGGGTTTTGCAGAGTAGCTGTCATAGCCGCGCCATTACCTGAAGCATCTGTATACAAAAAAGCTTTTGTTATCGTGGCACAACCGGGAATACCGGATATAGTTATCGGTGCAGGTTGCGCAGCACCGGGGGGAGGCGGAGATAAGTTAGCTCCCGCCGGTCCTGATCTTTGTATGAGAACCACACTGCCTTGCACATAATTTAATCCGCAAGCGGTTACAGTGTAACTTGTTGCTATTGCGGCATTACCGTTAAGCGGCGATTCGTTTTTTGACGGAGAGTTAAAATGAAAGGCCCCGGGAATATCAACAATATTCCCATTTTGCTTTTTTTCAGTTTGCGAATGCATCGCGTTACATAAAAAACAGACGAGAATCCAAAAAGCAATTTTTTTCATTTTTAAAATTTTAATTGTAAAAGAATTTATAGCTCTCTTTTACTTATTTAATTTTTAATAATTCTTTTGATTTGGGCTCCTGCTTTGGTTTTAAGTATTAAAAAATAAATTCCTTCGTTCAGGTCAGTAACATTTATTCCCCTTTCATAATTTCCTGACAAATTTCTATTTTCAAGTATCAGAAAGGTTTCTCCCCTGCAAAAAGCAAAACAACAAATAGCAGGCAAATAATTTTTTTCATATGAAATGATGTATTTTATTTTTAAAAACACCCTCGGGCGGCCGGGCTAAACACTAAACCGCCTGAGGTGCAATAAAAAATGAGATTAGTTTTTAGTTATTTTTTTTATCTGAGAGCCTTCTTTTGTTTTCAGAAGCAAGAAATAAATTCCCTCGGGGAGGTCTGCTATATTTATTTCCTTTTTATAATTGCCGGATAACTCCGTGTTTTCAATAACCTTTACGGTCTCTCCAAGCATATTATTTAATGAAATAAACACTTCTCTACTATCTCCGAAATTTCCTGCAAGAGTAAATGCTCCGTGATTGGGATTAGGATAAGCATGAATTTCCGTGAAAGACAAACCTTGCTGAATACCCGTACAAACATTTACCGTAACAGTTACTGTATCCGATTTCTGGCAACCGTTTCCACCTGTAACTAAAACAGTATACGTTGTTGTAACGGTAGGACTCGCTGTGACAGAAGAACCTGTAGTTGAACTTAAACCAGCAGGAGGAGACCAGTTATAATTTGTGCCGCCACTCGCTGTAAGAGGAGTTGAACCGCCTACACAAATAGAAGTAGCGGGAGATAAAGTAATCGTTGGCAAAGGATTTACAGTTGCAGTAATTGTATTACTTGTATCCAGACAACCTTTGGCATCACCGGCCAGAACCCTTACCTTATCATTATTATTAATTGTTGTAGTTGAATAAGTATTTGACGCGCTGTTTTGCTTTGAAGTTCCGTTCACATAAAACTGGTAAGGATTAAATCCAGTTGCAGCAATAAATGTTGCATTACTTCCCTGGCAAATCGGAAATGCAGAAGAAGTTAATACCACATGAGGTACAAAAGAATATGTTGGCACTTTAGATAACCAGGTTCCGGTAGCAAAAGTAGTTCCGGGCATTCCGGGTGCTTGTGGTACAGCTTCTCCATTTGCTGCGCCTGCAACTCCACCGTTAACAGTCATACTGCCCGAGTTAGAAATAGATGCGTCATGGAAAATTTTAATTCTTCCGCCACCACCACCGCCACTTCCGTATCCGCCGGGTTGTCCGTTACCGCCATTTGCACTGAGTATTCCGCTAAAATTTATTTTATTTCCTTTTATTTTTATTCCACCGCCTGATCCCGCTCCACCGGCACCGTCCAATACGGATTGAACTCCGTTAGAACCATCAGCATTAACGATACCCGAAATGTCAATAACATCACCGATTAATGTTATACCACCACCACCTGCACCACCTGCACCACCTGAAGCAGCTCCGCCACCACCTGAACCCATATCAATCGAATCTGTATTGAGTGTACCGTAAGTTGCACCCGGTTGACCAACTCCTGCGCTTGCTCCGCCACCTTGTCCGCCAACGCCGCCGTAACTTGCACCACCTGCACCAAATGACCCCAGGTTACCTGATGAAACTTTTCCTGCTCCGGGGCCACTTCCGTTTGTGCCGGGAGTTCCTCCTATAAATCCGGCGCCACTTCCATTAAGTGTACCTGTAATACGGATCATTCTTGCATTAATTACAAAGGGAGAATTCGGGCCAACAACCACAGTAGCTCCTGCCGCAATTTCAAACCAACTGTAATTATTTGTACCACTTAAAGTAACAGAACCTGTGGGAACAATTAGCTGCGTTGAAAGCGGGAACGTATTATTAAAATTTGAAGCCGCTGCTGCCGCTGCATTTCCGTACCACATATACATCAAGTAATTTCCGCTTGATTTTAATGTATCAAGCTCTACCCATATTTGCGTAGCCGGAGTATTCATTGTTAAAGTATCAATAAAATAATTCAGCAAAACACTTCCGCCACAGTCTTTCGAAAAACGAATATCATTACCTTTTAAATTCATTTTGTTTGCGCCGACTAACGCAGAGGTATTAATAGTAAGCAATACCTGGTAATTGAGTTTTTGAGCGCCTGCATTTTCATGCACGTTAATTCCATCGCGGTATTTCCACCCGGTTAATTGTGCCTTTACCTGTTGTAAAGAAAACAGGGAAAGCAGCAAAGCAATAAATACTGTTTTTACTAAAACGGTGCTTTGTTTTGTTTCAGTTTTTAGGTTGTAGTTGTTTTTCATTTTATCCGGTTTTAATTAAATTAGTTTCTTGTTTGTTATTTTTCTGAAAATAAAATTAGTTTCTTCCTAACCTGTATGAAAACCAAAATCTGAAAACTCTACTCATCCCAAGAAGCTCCTAAATCGATTATTTAAGTTGTTATTATTTAATTATCAAATAGTTACGAAAACCAAAGCATAGGATATATGGAAGTCTAAACTGATTTTATCTTTTACTGTTTGTGTCGTATCATAAAAAGCATCAAGCAAAAAAACCCGCCCCATAAATGAGCGCGGGTTTTTTGACTGGCAAGGGTCAAACTATTTTTTAATACTTAATTAATTTTTGTGTTATCCAGGTATCCTTGATTTTCATTTTCAAAAAGTAAATACCGGAAGGTTGTGTTTGAACAGATACTTTACTTTTGTTTGCTCCGCCCACATTTATTGTTTCAGAATAAATTTCGTTGCCGATTATATCCATAAGAATTAATTTTACATCATCGGTAAAAGAGGGCGTAATCTCAATATCAAAATCGCCCGATGTAGGATTCGGATAAAATTTCATCGCATAGTCGGGCAATTGATTTATCCCCGAATTAAAATTAACCGACACCTGGCCGCAGGTATTGCAACCATGAGCATCTGTTACACAAACCGTATAATTACCGGGGCATACACCATTAATCGTTTGAGTTGTTTGTCCGCCCGGCGACCACGAATAAGTATACGCGCTTGTTCCACCGCTTGGTGTGGCAGAAGCTGAACCGTTACAACAGCTGGAACAGGAAGCATTCGTACCTGTTGCACTAACGCTTAATGCAGCAGAGGGTTGATTAACTGTACAACTTGCCGAAGAAGTACATCCGTTAGTATCTTTTACAGTACAGGTATAAGTTCCGGGCGAAAGACCGCTAATGGTTTTAGTGGTTTGCGAAGTATTCCATAAATATGAATAACCCGGTGTTCCTCCGCTTTGAGAAGCTGTTGCTGTTCCGTTGGCTGCTCCAAAACAACTTATTCCACCACAAATAACAGAAGCAGTAAACGGACCGGGTTGCGTTATGGTAACAGCAAGAATAGTTTTGCAACCTTTGGAATCTGTAATTGAATCCCTGTAAGTTCCTGCACAAAGATTTGTTGCCGTAGCAGTTGTTTGAACAGGCGTGGTTGTCCACTTATGTGTATAAGAGGGCGTCCCTCCGCTTACAAATGCGGTTGCAACACCAGTGCATGTTCCGGGACAGGCAACATTTGTTTGCGTTGAAGTGGCACTAACCACTGCGGGTTCTGTAATAGTAATCGTTCCGGTTGATGTACATGAAGCGCCATCCACAACAGTTACTGTATAAGTTCCGGGAGATAAACCGGAAACAGTTGCCGTAGTCATACCACCGGGTGTCCACATATAACTGTAATTAGGAACACCAACCGGTGTGGCGGTAGCCGAACCGTTAGCCATACCGTGGCATTGTATGTTTGTACCGCTTACCTGTACAACACATTGTGCTTTGGCCAATACTGTTGCCAGCGAAAGCGAAATTAAAAAGTACATTTTTTTCATGATTTCTGTTTTTTTAGGGTTTATATTTAGTTTATTTTTTTTGTTTATCATTCCGGCTTTTATGACAATCGTTTATGCAGATTTTTGAATCTTCCTTCTGAATCAGGTGCGAATAACAATAAGGACAGAGCCAAACCGTAAGATGTAAATATTCCGCTAAGGAAAACCGGTAATTTTTATCGCGGATACAAGGTACTCCCCAAACATGCGGCACTCCATCCTCTTCTGTTATTCCGTTCATTTTAATTAATTTAAAATAATCTTAAAGAATGTTTCCGGAATAAAATTACCGCTTTGATATTGCACCGGAAAAGCATAATTTTTATGTTATTCCAATCTCAAAAAGGAGGGAAAAATTAAAAAACCAAAATTTTTAATTGATAATCATATTTTTACAGATCGCGGGTATAAGTGCTTTATTTAAAATTCTGCGTTTAAAAATTCAGGTAATTTTTATCGAGATCATTTCTTAAAAGACAACTGTGCATAGTCTATGGTTTGAAAGGTATAATTTTTTACAATTTTTTTACTTACTGGATATTTGCGTATCTTCAGGTTCAGTTATTTGGTAATTAACTTTATATAAACAAAAAAATGAATAATTTCGAATTCCATGGATGAATTGGCCAGATTGGTAACTTCTCTTACAAAATCTGAAAAAAGATATTTCAGGATGTTTACTGCCTTGCAGGGTGGCGAAAAAAGTTATCTGAAACTTTTTGACGCGATTGAAAAGCTGGGAGATTGCGATGATGAAAAATTAAAAAAATTGCTTGCCGGGGAAGATTTCATTAAACGGCTTCCGGCAGTAAAAAATTATTTATACAGCCATATATTAAAGAGCTTACGTGTTATTTATTCCGGCGAAACAATTGAATCGCAGGTAAAGGGACTGATTGACGACGTGGCGATTTTGTACGAAAAAAGATTGTATAAACAATGCTTTAAGATATTGGAAAGGACCAAAGAACTGGCCTCAAAAAACGAACTGGTACTTCAGCTGATAGAGATAAATATATGGCGCGAAAAAATACTGATTGAAATTTTAAACCTCAATAAATTTGAAGAACTACTTTCTACCTCGGCAGAAGAGGAAATACACCTTCTGGATCTACAGAAAAATATTGCCTTGTTCAGGAATTTTTACAACCGGATTATTCTTATTAATAAACGGATTAAGGAAGCCCGTACCGAAGAGGAGTTGAAACAATTTGAACAAATCATAAATCATCCCTTGCTTCAATCACAGGATAAGGCGCTTTGTTACGATTCGAAACATTATTTCTATTTAACGCACCTTATCTATAATCACGCCAAGGGCGACTATAAAGCAAGCCTTTACGTTGCGCAGGATCAGCTTACGCTCATGGAGGCTTTTCCGGATAAGATAAAGGAAAAACCAAAAACATATATTTCGGCTTTGCATAATGTTTTACTGTGCCGGATACAATTACACGATTACAATAACTTTGATGAAATTTTAACGAAACTAAGGTCGTTCCCGGCAAAATCACTGAATACGGAAGTGAACCAGTTTGTAAGCTCTTATATTTTTGAGATGGTTAAATACTTAGATACGGGCGAATTTCAAAAAAGTATCGATATCCGGAATGATATTATTGAGGGATTGAAAAAATATAAGGACAAAATAAACCCCATAGAAGAAACCACCCTTTTATATAATTTATTTTACTCGTATTTCGGCACGGGAGAATTTTCAAAAGCGTTGAGTATTATTAATCAGCTTATAAATGAATATCAGAAAGAGTTAAGGCAGGATATACAAAGTGCTGTAAGGATCCTGAACTTAATACTGCATTACGAATTAAGGAATACATCCGTATTGGAATACAACGCAGTTTCTACTAATCGTTTTTTGGGAAAAAGCAAAAGGCTTTATGAATTGGAAACTGTGATACTGAATTTCATCCGGAAAAAAATGCCGGATATCTTTACCAAACAGGATCAATTGGAAGCGTTTACTCAATTAAGAAAAGAGTTTTCCGAACTTGCCGACCATCCCTTTGAAAAGAAAGCGTTCGAGTATTTTGACTATATATCCTGGGCCGATTCTAAAATAGAGAATAAACCTTTTGAAGAAATAGTAAAGAGAAAATTCGGGCAAAAGAAGAATTAAGCCACACCGGTTACAGGATTTATAAAATGCTTTATTCCGTAAATAAAATCTTGCCTTCCTGAAGTAATGTATTAGCACGACCGGTAATTCTGTAAAAATACAACCCTGCAGAAATATTTTTTCTTTCAAAATATATTTCCCCGGTTACATTTTCTCTTTTGGATATTTCTCTTCCAAGCGCATCGAGCAATATAAAGTTGAAAGTGCTGTTTTCAATCCCTGTATTCCTGTTCAGTATCCGTACAATTTGATTGGCCGGGTTCGGAAAAACATCAAAACCTTTTGTTGACTGTGATTGATTATTTATGGCAGCCGTTGTCGTAAAAGATGGTATCCACTCTGCAATAAATGTAGTGTTAAGTCCTCCTGCAGTTGTAAATAATCCACCGGCATATAAGGTATCCCCCATTGTAGCGAGTGCATAAACCGAATTATTCATTCCTGCTCCAAGGTTCGACCAGGTAGTTCCATTCCATTGGCCAATAAAATTTGAAGCACTTGTGCCCAACGAATCAAATGTTCCGCCGGCAACAAGATTTCCGTGGAATATCTGAAAAGCACTAACTGAAATAGCTCCTGTGTAACTCGCTCCACCGCCTACGTCGCCCCAATTAAGTCCGTTCCATTTTGCAATATGCCTGACAGGCGTGCTACCTGCTGTGTCAAAAGTTCCGCCCGCATATAAATTACCTGAATAAACCTGCAAGGCACTTACCGAAATCGCGCCGGTATAACTAACTCCGCCGCCCACATCACTCCAGTTTGTACCATCCCACTTTGCAATATTTTTTACAGGAACTCCGCCCGCATTTGTAAAAGTTCCCCCTACATAAAGATCATTATTATATACCGCCAGCGATAAAACATTTCCGTTTGTCCCGCTGGTAAGGGGCAACCAATTAACACCATCCCATTTGGCTATAAAATTAACGGGGTTTCCTCCGGTGTTATTAAAAGTCCCTCCGGCATAAAGTTGATTTTTATAAATAGCAAGCGCTCTTATTACAACGGCACCTGTACTATCCAAACCCAAACCCAAAGGCGACCAATTAGTACCGTTCCAACGTGCAATATTTTTTGATACAACACCATCTATATTTGTATATGTTCCACCGGCAATTAAATCTCCGTTAGGCATTACCAATAAAGAATATATTCCGGTACCGATTATAATTCCCGAACCGAGGCTTGAATAATTAACGCCATTCCATTTTGCAATGCCGATT
>DATMMV010000033.1:0-26616 GCA_035569635.1 Bacteroidia bacterium
TGCTGCAATAACCAACGGGCCATCGCGACGCACACTGTTAATCGGGTAACCTAAATTCTCGGGTTTGCTCCATTTTCCTCCTTCGTTAATTGTACGGAAAATATCATAATCACCCATTGAGTTAGGATTGTTGGAACAAAAGAAAAGCGTTTTTCCGTCAGGTGCTAAAAATATTCCCGCTTCCTGATAAGGGCTGTTTACATCGTGCCCTAAATTTTCAGGCTTGCCCCACTCTGTTTTAGAAATACGGTGTACCAACCAGATATCGGCACCGCCAAAACCTTTTTCTTTTCCATACTTCGGGCTTTCGCTTACAAAATAAAGTGTTTTACCATCGGGAGAAATACAGGCTCCGCCTTCCCAATACGAAGTATTTACAGGCTTGCCGAAAGGCTCGGGTGTTTTCCATTTATTATTCATCACTTTCGAGACAAAAATATCTCCACCGCGCGCGTTAGGGTCTTTAAGATCGTTTTTGTAAATAAAAATTTGTTTACCATCGGGCGAAATACCCGTACATGCGCTGTGTGTACCTTCCTGGTTTACCTGACCCGGTACTTCATCTACTTCGTTCCACATTTGTTTGGTGGTATCCCAGGTAGTGAAATAGATATTCTCAAAATATTTTCCGTCACCTTCCACATCTACGGCATCATCTGTGCCCTGCGGGCGGCGGGAGTTGAAGAAAAGTTTTTTTCCGTCGGCAGTAATAGCCGGGCCTTTATCATCGTATTTAGAGTTTACATTTTGTCCGAGGTTTTCAATTTTTACATCAACAGGTTTTGCCATAAGCGTTTTGGCATTGTTACAATGGCTTATCAGTACATCAACGTTGCTTTCTTTAAGTTCGGAAACGGAGGCTTTTGTTTTAAAGGTATTGTATTCGGCTAAGGCAGCATCGGTTTTACCATCAGACTCATAAATTTGCCCTAACAATAAAAATGTTTCGGGGTTCGGCCTGACAGATGCTTTAGCTTTTTCAAGTAAAGTGAGTGCCTTGTCTTTATCACCCAGTTTATAACTGCAATCGGCTGCATAGTAAAGCATGCCACCGTTACCGGGGTGTTCTTTAAGGATTTCCTCAAACATTACCAAAGCGGCTTTATATTGTCCGCCATACATTTTTTGTTTGGCAACCTCGGCTTTGGCTTTGTTTTTAATACTGAGTTCATCATCGCCTGGCATAAAAGCAAGGCTGAGGGATGCGATTAAACTAACGCAAATTAAAAGTAAAATTTTCTTCATAATTTTTGAATGGTTTACAGCCATTAAAGATATAAATTTTATACAAAACTCATAAAAACATTTTTGTTACTTTTGAAGTTATGAAGACAGTAATGATTACAGGTAGTACCTCGGGAATTGGCTTGGGAATAGCCAGGGAATTTGCAAAAGAAAAATACAATGTGGTTTTTAACGGATTAGAGCCGGAAGGCCCGCAAATCGCCGCAAATATGGCTAAGGAATACGGCATAAAAACCATGTACTCGCCGGCAAATATGCTGAAGCCGGAAGAAATTAAGAATATGATAGACGACGCTGTTACCACTTTCGGAAAAGTGGATGTTCTGGTGAATAATGCCGGAGTTCAATTTGTATCTCCGGTAGAGGATTTCCCTGAGGAGAAATGGAATGCAATTATTGGAATTAATCTTACTTCTGCTTTTCACACCACCAAACATGTCTGGAAAAAAATGAAAGAACAAAAATTCGGGCGCATTATAAATATTGCCTCTGCTCACGGCCTTGTGGCCAGCGAATTTAAAAGTGCTTATGTATCCGCCAAACACGGATTGGTTGGATTTACCAAAACAATTGCTTTGGAAGGCGCTCCGTTTAATATTACGGCAAATGCAATTTGTCCCGGTTACGTAAAAACTCCCCTTGTAGAAAAACAAATAGCCGACCAGGCTAAAGCGCATAATATGAGCGAGAGTGAGGTGATAAACAAAGTGATGTTATACAAACAGGCTATAAAAGAATTTGTTCCTGTGGAAACATTGGGCAAACTGGCTGTTTTTCTTGCTTCTGATACCGCGGCTACTATTACCGGTACAGCGATGCCTGTTGACGGCGGTTGGAACGCGCAATAAATAAAGCAGCAATTTTCTTCTCTGCTTTTTCGACCAAAGCCTTACGAAAGGGTACAAATAAAACACCAGATTAAACGCTTTTAGTACTTTTGGGTGATTTGAAAAACAGCAAAAACAACAAACACGTAGCTATAGCCCTACAGGGCGGCGGTGCGCACGGAGCTTTTACCTGGGGCGTGCTCGACAGGTTACTGGAAGAAGAAAGCATTATTGCCGATGCCATGTGCGGTACCAGTGCAGGCGCCATTAACGCAGTTGTTTGCGCATACGGATTACATAAAGGCGGGCACACAAAGGCAAAAGAACTTTTAGAAGCTGTATGGAGAAAAATTTCTGTTTCGGGAGGATTTTTTTTCAAGCCATCAAGCTTTGATAAATATTGGGGCAACGGGGATATTTACAACTCACCGGGATACGTTTGGTTTAACGCGATGTCTCAATTTTTATCACCCTATCATTTTAATCCGCTTAATTATAATCCACTGCGCGATATTTTAACTGAACTCGTAGACTTTGAAGATTTTCAACATTACAGAAATAAAAAAATATTTATCTGCGCCACCAATGTAAAGAGCAACCGCGCCAAAATTTTTACCAATAAAGAAATTACCGTTGATTCTGTTCTTGCTTCTGCATGCCTCCCTTTTTTATTCCAGGCAGTTGAGATTGACGGCGAACATTATTGGGACGGCGGTTATATGGGTAACCCTCCTATTTTTCCTTTAATTACCAATACCGATTTACATGATATTGTACTTATAAAAATTAATTCTATCAATATTAACTCGGTGCCTACCACCGCGCGCGATATTGCCGACCGCATTAACGAAATAAGTTTTAACAGCAGTTTAATTAACGAGATGAAGCTTATTCACTATCGCAATGAGTTAATCCGCAACGGGATTATTAAAACGGATGATAAAGTCAATCGTGAGATTTTTATTCATACTATTTCCGGTTATGATGTATTGGGGCAGATGAATTATTCAAGTAAAATGAATACTTCCTGGGAGTTTTTGCTTGAATTGAAAGAGAAAGGCCGTAAAACCGCTGATAATTGGCTGAACAACGAGTTTGAACTGGTTGGTTCCAAATCTACTTTTGACGTAGAAGAACATTTCTTCGGAAAATTCTGATTCTTTACTTTAACCGTTACCATACAAAACTTTCTTGCCACTGATTCCGCAGATATCACTGATTTCTATTTGCGCAAATTTGTATTTATTTGAGGAATCCGCAGAAACTGTGGTTTTTCTCCTTACAAAATGCCTATTTCAGTTAATTAAAGAGTTTATCTAAATTTGCGGAATGATTCTTGCAAAGAGAGTTTTCCCGATAAAATTAACCGTGAAACAGAATTGTCTTTTTTTTCTTTTACTTATTCTTTGCGCGTTTTCCGGCATAGCCCAAAAAACGGATTCTGTTGGATGCCGTGATTGCAAAGGTTCCGGCGCTGTTTATTTAGATGCTGAAAGAATTCCGTATAGAATAAAAGACAGTACCGAAATATTAACAAGCACTTCAAGTCAGGAATTGTTTAACGAAAAATATTCTCAGAAAAATAAGGACAGTATTCTTGATAATCTCCATAATTATTACCAAACCGGTGTGCTTGGAAATATAGGAATGCCTTCTTACTCTTTACTGGCACACGATAATACACAAAACGGTTTTTTCAATTGGATGAACCTAAATAACAACAATGATTTATTCAGCAACAAACAATCCGTTTATTTTTATCCGCAGGGGAAAATTTACACCAGAGTTTTTGCGGCTATGGGGCAAAAACAGGAACAGGTTTTTAAAATACTTCATTCGCAAAATATAAAAAGAGTAAATATCAGTTTGCAGTTTAACCGCTATTCGTGTTTCGGTTTTTATGTTTTTCAGAAAACAATTACCGATAATTTGCTTTTCTCCTCACATGCGGAGACAAAAAACGGAAGACTGGGTTACAATTTTTATTACATGTACAACAAGCTTAAGTACCAGCTTAACGGAGGTATTGACAGCAGCAAGGCGAATTTTGAAAAAAATATTTTAGCAGAAAAACAATTGTTCCCCATGAATTTATCTACCGCCAAACAAAACCTACGTACATCTGAAGTAAATTTTTCGGCTTTTTTTAAAATAAACGCAGATAGTTCCTGTACTTCGCACAAGCTTGTTTACGAAAGTAATTATCAAAGCAATTATTGGTTGTATACCGAAGGAGCGGCTGATTCTTCACATTACGCACATAATTATTTTTATGCGGCTAATGGCAGCATTACTGATTCGGTTTCCTTTAAAAGATTTTCGAATAGTTTATTATACAAAATAAATTACTCCGGCAAGTTCACATTTTTTGCAGGTTATAAAAATGAATTCAATCATTACTCACAGTTTGCAACGGATACAATGAATATGAATCATATTCTTTCATCAGGATTTAATGTAGCAGGAAATAAATTTTCTGTCAGCGCAAAAGGGCAATATGTTGTAAGCGGATTTAACGCAAACAATTGGCAATTTGAAGGAAATTTTTTCACTAAAGTTTCAAATCAATTTTACTTTTCAGGAAATGTGCAGGCAAATTCTAAAATGCCATCGTATATGAGTACTGTTTATTACTCGCCGCACAACATTTGGTCAAATACTTTTATGAATGTACTTACGGATAATGCCGAGGTTAAATTCGGCAGTCGTAAATACCGTTTCAGTATTGGTGTTTTTGTGCAACAGCAGCAACACCAGGTTTATTTTGATACTCTTGCCTTGCCTGAACAATATAAAGGAAGCACTTTGATCAGTCGTTTTTATATTCAGAAAGATTTAAAACTTGGTCCGGTTCATTTTAATAACACGATAAATTATCAAACCACGCAGAATACAGATATTATCCGCCTGCCTCAGTTAAACACGTCTCACCAATTATACTTAGAAGCAAAATTATTTAAAAATAATCTTTGGCTGCAGGCTGGCTTCCAGGCCCGGTATATTTCTTCTTTTATGGCAAACGCCTATTCACCGGCAACCAATCAATTTTATTTACAAAACAAAAAAGAATACGGCAATTACGTATTTGTTGATTTTTTTGTGAACGCACAAATAGAGCGGTTCCGTTTTTTCCTGCTGGCATCACACCTTAACCAGGGATTAAGCGGTGGCAATTACATGCTGTGCCCGAATTATGGTATGCCCGACCGCAGTTTTAAAGCCGGGTTGACCTGGATGTTTTTTGATTAGTTTTCAGCGCAAAGTCACTAATTTACTCGCATATCGACTCCGCTCGATGTGACAACAGTTTCTATAATCAAATTATTTCAACCACCCATTAGCTACCAACTCTGCAACATCAAGCACCTTAGTTTTGTCCTCTTTATTAAAATGCTTAACTCCGTCAGTCATCATAGTATTGCAAAACGGACAAGCAACCGCAATTACATCGGGGTTTTCGGCTAAAGCTTCTTCGGCGCGTTCCGTACTTACTTCTTTATTTCCTTTTTCGGCTTCTTTAAACATTTGCGCACCTCCTGCACCACAACATAAACCTTTTGCTTTGCTGCGTTTCATTTCGTTTAAATCAGCGTCCAAACTTTTTATTACATCGCGCGGTGCTTCGTATACATCGTTACCACGACCTAAATAGCAGGGATCATGAAAAACAATTTTCTTTCCTTTAAATTCCCCACCCTCCACTTTTAATTTTCCCTCGTTAATTAATTGTTGCACCAATTGTGTGTGATGAATTACTTCATAGTTACCTCCTAATTCAGGATACTCATTTTTTATGGTATTAAAGCAATGCGGACAACCCGTTACAATTTTTTTTACATTATAATTATTGAGTGTAGTAATATTCTGCATGGCCTGCATTTGGAACAAAAATTCATTGCCGGCGCGTTTTGCAGGATCTCCGGTACAGCTTTCTTCCATTCCTAAAATAGCAAATTTTATTTTTACATGGTCGAGTATACGCACAATGGCTTTAGTAATTTTTTTTGCACGGTCGTCAAAACTACCCATGCAACCAACCCAAAATAAAATTTCAGGTGTCTCGCCACTCGCGGTGAACTCGGCCATTGTTCTTATATGTATTTTTTCTTCGTTCATTGCTTACTCAAACACTTCTATATTCGCCTGCTTTTTTACAAGGTCGGTAAACTTGCCTTCGTAACGCGTGGCCCGCACCATGTGGTTATCTATCCAATGGTAATTTCCTCCACGGGGTTTTCCCATTAACAAACCGTGGTATTTAAAACCATTATCCTTTAGCCATTGTTCGGTAACAACTCTGTGCGCCTCTGTACGCGAGGTAAAAAAAGTTACAATATGCCCTTCATCAAACCATTTGTTCAAAGTTTCTAACGCATCCGGGTAAACTTTTGCGTGCGGCATGCGCTCAGGTTCTTCATTCGGAATATCATCGCAAACGGTTCCGTCAATATCAATTAAATAATTTTTAATGTGTATGGGCAGTACAGGAGATATTTTTTTTCCTTCTACTTCAATTTCAATTAAGTTTTTGTTACTCATATATTTTTATTATTCATTAATCCAGTTAGCGCGGTCAGAAGGAGAAAACTGCCAGGGCGCGCCGTTGTTCTCTGTATTACTGAACATTCCGTTTAATTCGTTTGGTGCCGCACTCTGTTCCATCACTAAATATTGGCGCAAATCCATAATGATAGAAAGCGGATCGATGTTCACCGGACATTCCTGCACACAGGCGTTACAGGTATTGCAGGCCCATATTTCTTCGTGGGTGATGTAATCTCCCAATAAAGATTTACCATCATCAACAAATCTACCTCTGTTCTTATCAATATTTTTTCCTACCTCAACCAAACGGTCGCGGGTATCCATCATTATTTTGCGAGGCGATAAGGCTTTACCTGTAATGTTTTGCGGACAAGAACTGGTACAACGTCCGCACTCGGTGCAAGAGTATGCGTCCATTAATTGTTTCCAGTTTAAATCAGAAACATCTTTCGCGCCAAAACGTTGCGGATTGTTCGGGTCTGTTACAGGCTGATAGCTTGGATCGAAATTTGGTTTTACCACATCAGTAACGCTGTCTAAATTTGTAAATTTTCCTTTCGGGTTTAGGTTAGAGTACCAGGTGTTCGGAAAAGCCAATAACACGTGTAAGTGTTTTGAGTATGGCAAATAATTTAAAAATCCGAAAATTCCTACAATGTGCAGCCACCAGCAAAAGCGTTCAATAAAAATTAAAGAAGATTCGCTCATGCCGCTTAATGCCGGAGCAATAAATCCGCTGACGGGAAAACTACCGGCAACCAGGTAATGCTCACTACCTTTTGCCTGCAGAACCTGGTCAGCGGCGTTCATTAAAAATAATGCACTCATCAAAATTATTTCACTGCATAAAATAATATTGGCATCGCTGCGGGGCCAGCCGTCTAATTCTTTGCTTACAAAACGTTTCAATTTTATAACATTACGGCGAATTAAAAAAACAGCACAGCCCAATGTCACAAGAAAAGCAAGGATTTCAAAAAAACCAATCATGAAATTATACGTTGCCCCTAAAAAAGAAAAAACACGATGAGTACGGAATAATCCATCAATAAACATTTCAAGAACCTCAACGTTTATCAATACAAATCCAATGTAAACAAAAAGGTGCATAACCGCTGCAACAGGACGGGTAGTCATTTTACTTTGCCCGAATGCTACACGAAGCATTGTATTAAAACGGGCGCCTTTGCTATCAGATAAATCCAAATCATGGCCCAATAAAATATTACGACGTACGCGTTTAATGTTTAAAACAAAAAGTGCCGTTGATGCGGAGGCGAGTATGGCAAAAAAAAGTACCGGAATCATACCTCGCTATTTTTTTGGTTTGCGGTCTTTACGTCCGAAAATTGAAAAATGAACATAACGTTTGGGGTGATCGTTTAAATCTTTAAACAAGGCGTCCAGGTCTTTACTTGCATTGTTCAGATTATTATACAACGAATCATTTTTAATAAGCTTACCAACAGTTCCCTTTCCGCTGTTAATTTGTGCGAGAATATCATTAGCCTGCAGTAAAGCAAGATTGGTTCTTTCAATCGTAGACTTGATGTTTGATTTGGCAATTGAATCGCTTATATCCGAGAAATTAGTGAGTATGTTTGAAATTTTATCGTTGTTCTTCTCGATGTTGGAAGTAATGGAGGCAAGTTTATCAAGGATATGAATTATTTTACCTTGTTGTGTGGTAGTTAATGTATCCATTGTAAATGCTGTATGCTGTAAAGACTGGATCGTAGTTTTAATACTTTCAAAAGAGGCTACCAGGCTGGCACGCACATTGGCGTTCATTACCTTTTGCACCACCTGCATTACCGAATCGATTGAAGAAATTAAATTCTCCGCCTTTTTTTGAAGGGGAGCAATACGTTTATCTACCGCTGTTTGTAAATTATCTTCCACATCCGGTAAAAGTGTATCACCCATATTTACGAAGACATTGGTGTCGGCAAACATAATTTCCACCGCCTTGGTACCTAACAAATCAGAAGAAACAATTTTAGCGTGAGAGCCGATCGGAATATTAACTTTCTCGGAAATCATTAATGAGACGAGCACCTTATAGGCTCCTTTAAAGGGAACTAATGTGAGTTTTTTTATTTGCCCAACGCGGTACCCGTTTACAGTAACAGGGCTCGCTTCAATAAGCCCGTCGGATTTATTGTACATTGCATAAAGAGTGAAATCTTTTTTAAAGAGATCGCTGCCGCGCAGGTAATTAAAACCATAAACTCCGAGGGCAATGGCAATAACTACAACGATACCGGTTTTTACTTCTCTGCTAAGTTTCACTTAATTGGTTTTACTCTGCAAAATTAACATTAATTGCTTAAAAACAATTAATATTTACGGCTGAATCTCTTTAACAGCCTCTTTATAATCAACCCGTTTTCCGTTTTTTAAAGCAATAACAAAACAATCTTTATAGCCTTCTTTGCGCATCTTATTCTGCAGGTTAACCGCATCATCCGGATTTAAAAAATTACCCGAAGTTATTTTGTAAATATTGCCGCTTTTGTAATAATCCGCTTCAGATACGTCTTTATATTTAGCTGTTTTTAAATCGGGTTCATTTTCCTGGCTGGCAAACTGCACTTTAAAAACTATTTCCTTTTTTACCGTTTTAGGAGTATTGTCTTTGTAAGTATCAATGATACTTTTTGGAGTTACCGCAACTGTATCTTTTTTTACAGGTGTTTTGGCTTCCGCTTCGGCTTTTTTCAGTTTGTCATTTTTTTCTTTTTCCTCTGCTTCTTTAATTTTTTGTTTGGGGTAATACTCTTCGGGTCTCAGGTCGTAAGCCTGTTGGTATTGTGTTATAGCCACTTTCCATTTTCCTTGTGCAAAGAATTTATCGCCACTATTAACGAGCTCACGGTATTTACTGCTTTGCTCTTTTTTTATTTTTTCTTCCTCGGTTTCGTTGGTTTTCAGTTGGGCCAGTTTCTTTTTGCATTCATCCATTTTAAAGGGCGGATATTTCTCTTCCGGCCTTAGCTCATTGGCTTTTTCATATAATTTTTTTGCCTCTTCATAATTTTTTGTTTTGAATTTATCGTCGGCTTCTTTCACAACAGTTTTAAACTGCTCATCAAGCGCTAAGTCTGCCGCTTTTGTAGAATCAAGCCCGGTTTCACTGTCTTCGTTGCTGTTTCCTTTAGTTAAATTTTCGTTTTCAATAGCTTCTTGTTTTTCTATTTCATCATCGTATTTTTTTATTTGTCCTTCCTGCTCGTCTTTATATTTTCTGGTTGCCCTGAACAAAGCAGAAGCCATATAGACCTGCCCTTTTTCCGAGCCTAAAAATTTCTCTTCTTCGGGATTGGTCAGGAAGCCTACTTCGGTTAAAATACTGGGCATTGCCGTACGCCATAAAACCCAGATACTCTGCCTTTGTACACCTTTATCAATACGCCCTGCCTTACCTGTATACTCATTCTGAATTTTAGAAGCAAGACTCGCACTTTGTTCCACAAAAGCTCCCGTCCACAGACTCATTATGATGTACGCCTCATCGCTCTCAGGATCGAAACCATTGTATTTTTTTTCATAATTATCTTCCATTAACATCGACGCGTTTTCGCGTTTGGCGGTATTCAGCTTACCTTTTTCGTTCGAGATTCCCATCACATAGGTTGCCGAACCATAAGGCTTAGGGTTATGAATCTCCACTTTTCGGGTTTTGCCTTTTTTATCTTTGTAAGTCTTAAAATGAATTTTACCTTTCTTATCCTTGTAAGTTGCATATACCGAAGCGGCATTGCAATGAATAGAAATAAACAAGTCAGCCTCATTGGTATTGGCAATCTGCGCGCGCGCTTCCAACTCAACAAAAACATCGGTTTTCCGGGTGTAAATAACCTTTACGTCTTTCAGATTTTTCTCTATTAACTCGCCCAGTTTCAGGGCTATACTAAGGGCTATATCTTTTTCGTTATATAAAGCGCCGTTACAGCCGGGGTCTTTGCCTCCATGGCCGGGATCTATAACGATGGTTTTTACGCCTTTTGGCTTGGTTTTTGGTATTACAGCTCCGCATAGTAAAAAGGTGGTCGACAAAACAATTGTCAACCTGGCAAAAACAAGTACTTGTTTATTGTACAGATTCATGTTACGGCCTTATTTTTTAGCTTTGCGCCTGATTACAAAATTATTAAGCAAACTTGAGTAAAAGGACCCTTATAAGTTTAGTTTTTAGTTATTTCCTGTTAATAAACGAAGGATGGGGGTCTAATATTTTGTCAACCTCATCAAACGGAGCCCCTGGTGTAAATGTCTTTTACCCGGATACTGTTAAAAAACAGGTTGATACCCTTGCAATTGATGATGATAACGGCATTGAGTCGGAAATTACTTATAATGCTGACGATTCCATCCGCCTTGAACCCGATAACAAAAAAGTGTATCTGTTTGGCAATGCCAGCGTACATTACGGTGATTTTAACCTGAAAGCCGCCTACATTGAAATTGACAGCAAAACAAATCTTGTTACAGCCATTGGTGTAATGGACAGCACCGGAAAAATGATTGGCAATCCTGAGTTTAAAGACGGGCAAACCGAAATGACCTGCGAAAAAATTATTTACAACACTAAAACCAAAAAAGGAAAAATTACCGGCATTTTAACAAAGCAGGCCGATATGTTTATACACGGTGAGGCCGTGAAGAAAGACACCAATAACGTGATGTATATAAAAAATATGAAGTGTATTCCCTGCGAGTTTGATGATGCGATTATTTATTTCAGGGCAAGTAAAGCGAAGGTAATTCCCAATGATAAAATTGTAACGGGGCCTTTGTTTGTGGAAGTTGCAGGAATACCTACTCCGTTGGGTTTGCCTTTCGGGTATTTTCCCAACGTAAAAAACAAATCCAAGGCGGGAATACTGATGCCTTTTTACGGCTCTTCTGAACAGCAGGGATTTTTTTTAAAGAACCTCGGTTTTTTTGTTCCTACCGGCAATAAAAAACAATTTATCATGTACGGTGATGTATACACCAATGGTTCTTTCGCATTAAGGCCGCAAATGTTGTATCGTACCAATTACAGGTATAACGGAAGTTTGAATGTAAGCTTCTCGCAATTTAATATCGGCGTACCCGAAAATCATAACATCAGTGATCCGAATCATTACCAGCACCAGCGTGATTTCAGGATCACCTGGAGCCATACACAGGATAATAAATTTAATCCGAGTATTCGTTTTAGCGCTTCCGTTAATGCCGGCAGTTCGGGTTTTAATAAATACAATAACCAAAGCCCGAGTGTTTACCTGAACAATACTTTGATTTCAAATATTATGTTTACTAAAATTTTTAAAAGTTCAACACTTACACTTAATGCAAGGCATAATCAGAATACGAGTACACATGATATACAGATAGACGCGCCGCAACTTACTTACGCGGTGAATCGTTTTTATCCGTTTAAAAATTCTTCGCACACTAATCAGAACTGGTTGGATAAATTTTATATGGATTATACTTTTCAAACGCAGGCAACTGTTAAAACAAAGGATTCGCTCTTATTTAAGACTTCATTAGATAAAATGAAAAATAATCCCTATTATGATGTTCAACTTGGCTCCATCCATCGAATACCAATCGGGACGAATATCAATTTATTCAAATATTTTACTCTTACGCCAAGTGCAAATTTATCCGTATATCACTACTTTCAAACTACGGATAAGCAATGGGACAGTCTTACAAAGGCGGTTGTTTCTAAAACTAAATACGGGCCGGCTTCTGCCGCTGATGTAAATTTTTCGGCAAGTTTAGCTACTAAAGTTTATGGCGATTATGTTTTTAAATCAAAATTCTTAAAACAAATTCGTCATCAAATAATTCCAAGCCTTGGTTTTGTTTATCATCCCGATCTTCAAAGTAAATCATTGGACTTTTATCGCCAGGTGCAAACAGATACATTAGGAACAAAAACTTATTATTCGCGTTTTGAAAGAGGGATTTTCGGCGGGCCAAACGGAGTAGAAAGCGGGCAAATTACTTTTAACATAAACAATACTCTTGATGCAAAAGTGCGCCAGAAAACCGACACCAGTGTTTCGTATAAAAAAGTGGCCATCCTGCAAATGCTGAGTATTGGAGGCAACTATGATGTAGCTGCTAAAAAAAATAACTTAAGCATCATTAATGTTTCAGCACGTACATCGCTTATAAAAAATATTGTGGGTCTGATGGCTACTTCTACTTTCGATCCTTACTCAGTTGACTCAAAAGGAGTACGCACCAATTTTTATCAATACGATGTAAATAAGCAAATAGCGCGTTTTACGGGAGTGAATTTTTCGGTGAACACAGCGGTAAATAACAGCATGATTAAATCCATGGCAAGCACCAATCAACCCTGGAACCTGAGTATAAATTATAATTTAAATATTATTAAAAACCCCATTCCGCTACAGCAAGACAACAAGGTACAAACACTTAATGCCACTTTAAGTATCTGTCCCACTACAAAATGGAAATTGGATATTATGACCAATTACGATTTTAAAGCCAATAACTTTGGTTATACAAATATCCGCATTCACCGCGATTTGCATTGCTGGGAAGCTTCTATTAACTGGGTTCCTTTTGGTTTTGCCAAACAGTACAGTGTATCACTAAATTTAAAAACCCAGGCTTTGCGCGATATTAAGATTCCTAAACAAAAACAGTGGTTCGACAATATTTAAGATGAACGATTTAGTTTTATACGAAGAAAAACAGCACCTCGGCTATAACCGTGTTTCTATTATTATAAGAACTGCTCTGACTTTACTCTGTTTTGTTGGTTACTACTGGAGCGAAAACCCCAAACCCGTTGATGTAAGCGGAATTCACATCGGTTCCTATCCGATCGAAATTCCCGGCTCGGGCCGTATCTTTTTTGTGCTGGGAATTTTTATTCTGCTGTTATCCGTTTTACTTATTTATGTTTTGCATATACATACACTGGTGTACGACAGCTACCTAATCCTGAATGGTTTTTGGGGTTCGCGTAAAGTGAAAATTGATTTGCGCAACATCCACACCATAAAGAAACTGCGATATAAGCCAAATACGCTCCGAAGGCCCGTATACAACCTTCACGCGAAAGGCATTGTTAAGTTTTTTACCTCGGGTAATTACTTTATTGAGCTTAAAGATAAGGATGGCTTTACTTACCGCATAGGAACACAAAGGCCCAATGAGTTGTTTAAAATAATTAATAAACAAATAAACTCACTTTAGTTTGTTTGTATCAGAATTTTACCTAATTTTATATGTACACAAAAAACCAAACCTATGAGTACAGAAACAAAATTTCAGGTAATAGATAAAGAAGCAGTCAGTGGTTTGCACTTTCCGGAACAGGATGTAATCAACAATAAAGAAGAAGTTAAACAACGTTACGAAGATTTGAAACGTGCGCTTTCGCTTGGAAATTTAGAACATTCAAAGATTAAAATTTATTTTGAAGACGATACTTCATCCAAGGTTGTGGATACCACCGTTTGGGGATTAACCGATAAGCGTGTTATCCTTAAGCAAGGCGCGGTAATCCCTATTCACCGTGTATACAAAGTAAAATTCTAAGCATGTTTTTTCGCCGCCTTATTGTTTTCTCTTTGTTGACATTTTTCTTTTTGCCCCTGAAAATTTCTGCACAGACCTTAAATCCCGTTAAGTGGGAATTTTCTTACAAAGAAATTGACGATAAAAACGGGGAAATAATTTTAAAAGCCAAACTTGACCCCGATTGGCATTTTTATTCGCAATTACAAAGCGGAGATGGCCCTCTGCCGACTGTATTTACGTTTATAAAAACTCCTGATTACGATTTAAACGGAAAAGTCATTGAGCCCGACCCCGAACGCAAACACGACCTGACTTTTGATACTGATGTGGCTATGTTCAGCCTGGAGGCGATTTTTGTTCAAAAAATAAAACGTAATAACCAAAAAGAATTTATAATCATGGGAGAAGTAGAGTGTATGTGCTGCAATAACACTATGTGCCTGCCTCCAAGAACTTACAAGTTCAGCTTAAAAATTCCCCAAAACGAGCTGAAGTAGTCAGTTATTGATTTACAGAATTGTAGAATTAGTGATTAAAAAATCATTGTTACAGGTTCAAAATTAATAATTCTCCTACTGTTTGTTAATAATTCCCCTCTAAAAACCGCCTTTTTACATTAATTTTGCAAAAATCAATTATTGAATTGTTAAGTTATAGATTTAGATATTTATAATTTGCAAATCAACAATTAGCTAACTCTATAACTGAATATGGCTCTGAAGTGCGGAATAGTAGGTTTACCCAACGTAGGTAAATCAACCCTTTTTAATTGTTTAAGTAATGCCAAAGCCCAGGCAGCTAACTTTCCTTTTTGTACCATCGACCCGAACGTCGGAACTATCACTGTGCCCGATGAGCGTTTAAACAAATTGGCGTCGATGGTGAATCCACAAAATATTATTCCAACCACTGTAGAGATTGTGGACATAGCCGGATTGGTAAAAGGCGCCAGCAAAGGCGAAGGATTAGGGAATAAATTTTTGGGCAATATACGTGAATGTAATGCCATCCTTCATGTTTTGCGGTGCTTTGAAGACCCGAACGTTGTGCATGTAGACGGCTCTGTTAATCCGGTTCGCGATAAAGAGATTATTGATACCGAACTTCAGCTGAAAGACCTGGAAAGCGTTGAAACCAAAATGAAAAAATTTGAGCGTCAGGCTAAAACAGGTGCCGATAAAGAAGCTGTAAAAACATTTAACGCACTTGTCAAAGTTAAAGAAACACTTGAAAGCGGACAATCAGCAAGAGCTTCTAATCTCGAAGAAAGTGAATTAGAATTCATAGCCGACCTGCACTTACTTACTATTAAACCTGTTATGTATGTTTGCAATGTGGATGAAGCTTCTGCAAAAACAGGAAATAAATTTGTGGATGCTGTGCGCGAAGCCATTAAAGGAGAAAATGCGGAATTACTTATTATTACCGCGCAAATGGAAAGTGAAATTTCTGCATTAGAAACTTTCGAAGAGAAACAAATGTTTTTAGCAGATATGGGACTTGATGAGCCGGGAGTAAACAAATTAATTAAATCGGCATACAAACTTTTAAATCTGCAAACTTACTTTACCGTTGGCGTAAAAGAAGTGCGGGCATGGACCATTGACAAAGGATGGAAAGCGCCGCAAGCCGCAGGTGTAATACACACTGATTTTGAAAAAGGTTTTATTAAAGCGGAAGTAATGTCGTATAATGATTTTGTGACATTGGGCTCTGAGCTCGCTTGTAAAGAAGTCGGCAAACTACGTGTAGAAGGGAAAGAATACACGGTTTCTGACGGAGATATTATGAATTTCAGGTTTAATGTTTAAATACAAGTAACGAAGTAACAGAAGTTAAAAGTAGCAAGGTTAAAATACAATGGCGACTATAAATAAATTAGAAGATTTGTTAGTTTGGCAGAAATCAAGGGTATTGGTTAAGCAGGTATTTAATTTCACATCAAAAGAACCCTTTTCAAAGGAGTTTTTTTTAAAGGACCAGATAAAACGCTCTGCGATTTCAATTATGTCAAATATCTCAGAAGGCTTCGGCAGAGGTGGAAACAAGGAGTTTGTACAGTTTCTATATATTGCTAATGGTTCCTTAAACGAGTTGAAAGCTCAAATATATATCGCACTTGATTTCAATCTAATAACTGAAACTATTTTACAAGAAGCATTTGCGCTATTAACTTCAATTGAACTAATGATAAAATCACTTGCAAAAAAATTAAAAGAATCTGAATTTAAAGGCGCGAAGTTTGCCTACTGAAAACTTTGCTACCTTGATACTCTAAAACTTTGAGACTCTAATTATGGCTAAAGGAAATTACAACGAAGACAGTATTAAATCCCTCGACTGGAAAGAACACATACGAATGCGCCCCGGCATGTATATCGGTAAATTGGGTGATGGCTCTGCATTTGATGATGGTATTTACGTTTTGGTGAAAGAAACATTAGACAACTCGATTGACGAGTTTATGATGGGAGAAGGAAAACGTATTGATGTTTTGGTAAAAGACGGAGTTGTTACTATACGCGATTTCGGACGTGGTATTCCCTTAGGAAAAGTAATTGATGTGGTTTCCAAAATAAACACGGGAGGTAAATACGACAGCGAAGCCTTCAAAAAATCAATAGGCTTAAACGGTGTGGGTACCAAAGCGGTGAACGCGCTTTCAACAAACTTCATTGTGCGTTCTTATCGCGACGGACAGGTTAAAGAAGTAGAGTTTAAACGCGGTGAATTAGTAAAAGACAGCCGCCTTGCAAAATCTTCTGAACCCAACGGAACTTATATTGAGTTCAGGCCCGACGATACCGTTTTTAAAAAATACCACTTTGTGCACGAGTACATAGACCGCATGATGTGGAACTACGCTTTCTTAAACACGGGGCTTACCCTTACCTTTAACGGAAATGAGTACAAATCGGAAAATGGCTTAAAAGATTTATTAGAAAAAAATATTACCGGCGAAATTCTGTATCCAATTATTCACCTTAAAGGAGAGGATATTGAATTAGCAATGACACACAGTAATGAACATTTCTCGGAAGAATATTACAGTTATGTTAACGGGCAGTATACCACACAGGGCGGAACTCATCAGGGAGCTTTCAGAGAAGCGGTTGTAAAAACCATTCGTGAGTTTTTCAAAAAAGATTTTGACCCTACCGATGTACGCAAATCAATTGTGGCGGCCGTTGCTGTAAAAGTGCAGGAGCCGGTGTTTGAATCACAAACCAAAACAAAATTAGGTTCTCAGGATGTGGCACCGGGCGGACAAAGCATGCGCTCGTTTGTAGGAGATTTTATCAAACAGCAATTAGATAATTACCTGCACAAAAATCCCGAAACGGCTAAAGCTATTGAAGCTAAAATCTTAATTAACGAACGCGAACGTAAAGAATTATCAGGCATTCAGAAACTGGCCCGCGAGCGCGCTAAAAAATCTTCGCTGCACAACAAAAAATTACGCGACTGCCGCACACATTTAGATGACAATAAGGACAATCGCCGGTTGGAAACGACCATTTTTATCTGTGAAGGAGATTCTGCAAGCGGCTCCATCACCAAAACACGCGATGTGAATACGCAGGCTGTATTCAGCTTAAAAGGTAAGCCCCTTAACTGTTTCGGTCTTGGTAAAAAAGTAGTTTACGAAAACGAGGAATTTAATTTATTACAGGCCGCATTAAATATTGAAGAAAGCCTCGAAGATTTGCGTTACAACAACGTTGTTATCGCAACTGATGCCGATGTGGACGGAATGCACATACGTTTGTTATTGCTTACATTCTTTTTACAGTTCTTCCCTGACCTGGTAAAAAACAATCACGTATTTATTTTACAAACACCTTTGTTCCGCGTGCGTAACAAAAAAGAAACGCAATATTGTTACAGCGACGAAGAGCGCAAGGCGGCCATTGCCAAACTTGGTCCTAAACCAGAGATTACACGCTTTAAAGGCCTGGGCGAAATTTCTCCGGATGAGTTTAAACACTTTATCGGAAAAGACATTCGTTTAGAGCCCGTATTAATAGACCAACGGGCTTCCATACAGGAAATGCTGAGCTATTACATGGGCAAAAACACGCAGGAAAGGCAGGAGTTTATCATTGACAATCTTCGTGTAGAAAAAGATGTTGAAGAGGCTTTGACTAAATAGTTGTACCTTTAAACATCAAAAGGTTTACTACATATTTCCTTATTTCATTTTTATTGTTTGGCGGAAAAATTATTTCGCAGAACAAACTTTTGTTTTCAAAAAGCTCTGTTTTGTTTTTTCATTCTTATAAAACTCCGGAAAATAAAATTTGTTTGCGGGTTTCTCCCCTAAAACATACCGCATTTTTTTGCAGAATGGAAGATAAACTTCACACGAGGTTTAATGTATGGATAAAATTCAGGGCGGGAAGTGATGAAATTTACAGGAATATGATTGCTACACCCCGGCCGTGATAAATTTTGCCAACCAGCTTTTATTTAAGGGAATTTCAAAATTATTTTTCAACTCGGTATCGTTACCAACTCCCACATTAAAAACAATCGTGTTTACATTTATTTCTCCGGAAGAAATCAAGGCCGGAATTTTTGAAGAGTGAACCACTTTAATTTCGTTTCCCGATTTATAAGCAACAATTAAACGGTTCAATAAAGACAAATTATATTTTTTCTCCGTATCCTTTATAAAACGCACTTGTTTATCAATGCTGCAACCACTTGCCGAAAATTTTTCTTCGTCGGCTTTAACGATGATAAAATGTTTATATTGTAATTCGCAAGTAGAACTTAAAGAGGTGCCATGAGCGTTCCAATTATTCAAAAAGACCCCCACGTCAGCCTTAATTGCCGATTCAACTTCCGTGGAAAATGCTTTGTCGCTTAAGTATACCCAAACCCGGTTATTCATAGTGTAAATTTACAAAAAATCATCCGAATTACCTTACTTCCATTAATAAGGGCTTTCTGCCGTCGGTACATTTTAACAGTCATCCGCTATTAAACGGGCTTAAATTGCAGAAAATCTATTTATGAAAAAATTCTTCCGTTTTTTAATAGCCATACCTGCAATTGCGTTTGCCCAACATCCTTATACAGATACCAAATAGTAGGTTTTGCAGAAAACCCGCAAGCTGGTGATACAATAAAGACGTTTCAAACTACGTAAGAGCCAAAACTGGCAAAATATTTGTAATATTGTTTACCTAATGACTGTAAACAAGATTACATATAAATTCACCCTTATTTTATTAATGCTTTTTTGCGTTTCATTTACTTCAGATGATACGCTTAAAAATCTTTATACCGTTAAAGCCAGAGCCGATTTTTTTACTACGGACAATTTTGGAAATACGTATCTGGTTAAAGGCGATGAAATAAAAAAATTCAACGCGCAGGGCGATTTACTGAAAATATTCAGTGCAAAAAATCTTGGAAAAATAACTTCAATTGACGCCTCCAACCCTTTACGGGTTTTAGTTTTTTACAAAGATTTTGCAAGCATACTCTTTGTGGACGATTTATTAAGCCAGAACGGAGATATAATAAACTTACTTGACCTTAGTTTAGAGCAGAGCGATGTTGTTTGCAACTCGTTTAATAACGGATTGTGGCTTTTTAATCGCCAGAATGCAAACCTGATGCGTCTCGATGAAAATCTGCAAACCGTTGCAAACACCGGCAATTTAAACCGTTTGTTGGGTACTACTTTGAAACCGAATTTTCTTTTAGAATACGACGGATACATTTATTTAAATAATCCTACAGAAGGAATTTTGGTTTTTGATATTTACGGAACCTATTTTAAAACAATTACTTTAAAAAATCTTACTCATTTTCAGGTTAAAGAAAATTTACTTATTTACTTTACGGGAAGCGAATTAAAATCATACAACCTTAAATTACTTACCGAAGGTGCAATGAATTTTAAAGAAGTAAACGATGTTCGTATAGAAAAAGAAAACTACTACCTTTTCTATAAGGATTCTGTATGCGTAAAAACTCCTTCCAATTGATTTTTTAACCGTAATTTTACCTTGTGGAAATAGTACGCATATTTTTTGCCACTCTCTGGAAAATCTGGTTTTTCCTGGTTTTTGCCGGTATTATGATTTTGCTTTACCCTTTTCTTCTGTTTTTTCTTGCCAAACGCCGCCGCTATAAATACGCCTTTACCTGTCAGCACATTATGGCTCGCTGGATAACGTGGCTAAGCGGTTTATTTATGAAAAAAGTGTATTACATAAACAAGGATGAAATCCCACAACCTTGCGTTATTGTGGCAAACCATTCCTCTTATCTTGATATTGTTTTCAGTTACCTTATACTGAAAAAATATTTTGTGTTTATGGCCAAGCTGGAATTAAACAAGGCGCCGCTTTTTAATGTGTTTTTTAAGGACATGCAAATTTCCGTAGACCGAAGCAGTCGCATGGGTTCTCACAGGGCATTTATGCGTGCCATCGAGGAAATTGACGCGGGACATAGTGTTTTTATTTTTCCGGAAGGGACTATTTCTGATGAAGGGGTGCTGAAAAATTTCAAGAACGGGCCTTTTAAATTGGCAGTGGATACACAAGTGCCTGTTTTACCCATAACATTTATTGGTAATTGGAAATTACTACAAAACGGAGGTTTTTTAAAAAGTTTTGGCCGCCCGGGTATAAGTAAAGCAATTATTCATAAGCCTATTGACACAAGAGGGCTGAAAGAAGAAAATATTGTACCTTTGCGAGAAGCAGTTTATAAACTTTTTGAAGAAACATTAAAGCATGAAAATTGACCATAAAACCGTTGACGAAGTTGCGCACTTAGCACGTTTGGAATTTGAAGCTTCGGCAAAAGACGAAATTGCCAATGACATGAACCGCATGCTTAGTTTCGTGGAAAAACTGAATGAACTTGACACAAAAGGTGTTGAACCTTTGATTTATATGACTGACGAAAGCAATGTGCTGCGCGAAGATGTGGTAAAAGAAACTATCTCACAAAAAGAAGCTTTGCTTAACGCGCCTAAAAAAGACAGCGACTATTTCAAGGTAGCAAAGGTTATCGACCAGAAGTAATTATTTCAATCTGAGCCAACCGATTACTTTTCTTTTTTTCTCAAGAAACAAATGGCTCTTATTTACCAGCGGAATTTTTAAGCGAGTACGGCCAAACGGCCCGGCATTTTGCTGAATAATTTCAACATATTTATCATTAACTTCCGAAACAATTGCCACATGGCCGTATTTTCCCAATGGATGTTTATCAAAGATTACCAGGTCTCCTGCTTGCGGTTTACTTTTGCTCGGGTTAGTAAATTGTAATAAGCCACGCCTGGCATTTAACTCCCCGTCCTTTACACTTTTATCAAAAAACTCATTGGCGTTACCGTGCGAGTCGGGCATTTTAAAATGATAGTATTGGTAATAATAGCGGTTACAAAATTCAACGCATTGGTATTTTAAACCGATAAAATATCCGTCTTCAGAAAAATTTTCTCCATACACTTCGTTCACGCCTGCATTATAATAAACAGCAACTCCGTTAAGGCTGTCGATGACCTGCCCTGCTTTATATCTCGGATTCGGATTTACATCTTTTACAAAATAATAAACAACACATGCCGACAAGGCAATGATGACAATTACGCCGATTAATTTAGTTGAATTCTTCACGGAGATTTACCGAAGATAGTTTTATTTGCCCACTTTAATTTTTTCGCCTAAAAAATGGGGTTTCACACCGGTATAAACATCCCAAAATACTTTTGCCCGGGCAAAAAACTCACGGAACCTTGTTTTAAATCCGATATTTGCATCCACATCTTCGGCGTTATAACCATAGGCAACCATCCCTATTTTCTGCGCGATAAAAACCGCCCGTTGATTGTGAAACTCCTGCGAGACCATAATAACCGAATCCTGCCCGAAAACTTCTTTAGCGCGTACTACTGAATCAAAGGTCCTGAATCCGGCATAATCTAAATAAATTACCGAATCAGGGACTCCGTTCTTAATTAAATCTTTTTTCATATCGGCAGGTTCGTTGTAAATGTCAATGCTGTTATCTCCGCTCACAATAATATATTTTATTTTCCCGGATTTGTATAAATCAACCGCCGCGCTGATTCTTCGGTAAAAATATTCATTTACCTGCTGATGTTTTAAAACTTTACTTGTCCCTAAAAGCAGTGCTGTTTTGCAAGCGGGCAAATTTGCAAGATTATCAGTAATAAAAGGTCGCGTGGTGCTTTCAATTTTATAATTGGTCCACCAGGTAAGTAACAAAAATACTGCAAGGATTATTAAAACAGGTTTGTATACTTTTTTCAGAAATTTCATTACTCCTTAATTTCGTGATGCAGGTTGATTTCAGCGTTATGTTTAATTATATCGTGCGAAAGTTCTTTACCCAGGTATTTATCAATCAAAAAATGAGCCAAATAAATTATTGGTATCACTGCAACCGCAACCAATAATTTAAAAACGTAACCGTAAGAAGCATTTACAGCGAACTCATGCATGGTCCATGTGCCCGGAATTACAAACGCTCCGAATTGTACAATAAAAGTATCTATCATCTGACTAATGATTGTTGAACCGGTAGATCGCAACCACATCATTTTCTTTCCGGATTTTTCGCGCAGCAGCCAAAAAATACTACTATCAACCAATTGCGAAACAATAAACGCGCACATACTGGCAATAATAATCTTTTGAGATTGCCCGAAAACCTGCTTAAAAGCGGAACCGGTTACAGGAGAAAAATTTGTAGCGGGAATTTTTATACATACGAATAAAGTAAGGAACGTGAAGCCTATTAAGCCGACAGTGATAAAAGACAACTTCCGTACGCCCTTTTGCCCGTAGTATTCATTCACCAAATCCGTAACAATAAAAACTACCGGCCACATTACAATGCCAATGCTTTGTGTAAAGGTTCCGAAAAACATGACCAGTTTCCCTCCTATCAATTCCGCTACAATGGCATTAGTGATGAAGAATCCGGCTAAGATTAAGAAAACAGTGTCTTTTTTACTACCTAAATTCATAATTACGAATTACGGATAACAGCCTGCGAATATACGAATCAGGAGCAGGCTTCAGTCTCCAGAAACTCAATGATGCAAATGTAAATATAATTTAAATCTTCGTTTACGATACAATACGGCGGTAAAACATATAATACATTTCCCAGCGGACGTAGGATTATGCCACGCTTTATAAACCAAGAAGCAATTTTTTCAGAAAGGGAATTCATATAACCACTTTTTTCGGAAGTTTTAATTTCCAAAGCTAAAATTGTTCCGATACAACGGGCTGACAAAATATTTTTATGTGATTTTATCTTTTCAAAAAAACTTTGATGCCGGTTTGAAATTCTTTCGATACTTTTTAGCGTTTCGTCTTTCTCCATCAAATCCATACTGGCTAAAGCGGCAGCACAAGCCGTTGGGTTTGCGGTATAGCTATGACCGTGGAAAAATGTTTTATTTTTATCATCACTTACGTAGGCATCGTAAATAAATTGAGAACAAACCGTAACCCCTAACGGCATTACTCCTCCGGTAATCCCTTTGCTCAGGCAAATAATATCCGGTTTATTTATAAGGTAATCGCTGGCAAAGAATTTTCCGGTACGGCCAAAGCCGGTCATTACTTCATCAGCAATACATATGGTTTTATTTTTTTCACACACAGCAATCAACTCATCTAAATATCTCTGCTCATACATTTTCATTCCGCCCGCACCTAAAACCAATGGTTCAAAAATAAACGCAGCAACATTGCCTGTTTTACAAAATTTTTCCAATGTGCTTTTTACGTCTTCAAAATTGGATATATCAGGCAGCGGCAATCTCAAAACATCAAATAGAAAGGGAGAAAATGCATTTGTAAAAACATTTCTCGCTCCCACACTCATACTTCCGAAAGTATCTCCATGATACGCGTCTTCAAATGCAATAATTTTTGTACGAGACTCATTCTTGTTACTCCAATATTGCAAAGTCATTTTAAGTGCTACTTCCACTGAAGTGCTTCCGTCGTCGCTGAAAAAAACTTTTGAAAAATTTGAAGGTAAATGCCTTAGTAATCTTTCGGAAAGCTCGATCGCGCCCGGATGCGTAAACCCGCTGAAAATACTGTGTGCGTTTGTTTTTAATTGAGCATAAACTTTTTCAGCAATATAAGGATTTGAATGCCCGTGCAGGTTAACCCACCAGGATGAAATCGCGTCAATGTATTTATTTCCCGCCTCATCAAAATAATAAGTTCCTTCTGATTTAAGAATGCTTAAGGGTAATTCTGCATATTTCAGGTGAGTAAAAGGATGCCATACATATTGTTCATCCTTTTTTTGTAATTCAGATTTCCCGCTCATTTTAAACGCCCGGCAAAATAAGAGGCATATTTTTTAATTACCTCGGGAGTAATGGAGGCCTCACGGTTGATACGGCCCAGCATTGGATAACCGCTGTGTTTTAAAATAATTTCTTCAGAAGCGACATTTTCTGTACCTGTAATAATTAATCCCAAAACTTTTATCCCCCGGCTGCGTAAAGCTTCACAGGAAAGCAACGTATGATTAATATTACCCAAATAATTTTGCGACACAAGAATTACTTCCGCCTCCAGTTTTTTTATCAGATCAACCATAAAATGTTTTTCGGTAATCGGCACAAGCAAACCGCCGGCACCTTCAATAATCAGTGTTTTATTTGTTTCAGGTAATTTAATAGAATCAAAATCGATGTGTTTTCCCGTCGCGGTAGCCGCACTGTTGGGAGCCATATATGCATCAAATTTATATGCCTCCGGATGAACAACCGAAACACCGTTTGTAACAAGCCTTCTCACTTTATCACTATCGCTGCCAAAAGCGGCGCCGGTTTGTATAGGTTTCCAGTAATCCGCATTCAATCCTTCGGCCAAAACAGAGGAAACAACTGTTTTTCCAACATCCGTCCCAATACCTGTAACAAAAATTTTCCTCATGGCTTATAAATAAATATCTAAGTTAAATACTTTAATGATTGCTGCAAAAAAAATTCTAAACCTTTATTCTCTCCTGTATTCAACAAAACATCATGAAAAAGCTCGTTCCTGTTGGTATGCAGGCCCACCTTGCACTTTGATTTAGAGGCAGCCGCAATATATTGCAAAGGAAGTTTATTCATAATATTCGCATCAATCAGAATGTCCCGTTCGGTTTCTATAAATGTTTTTATATACGGGCTTTGCGGCTGATATAAATTTTTCAGTTCTTTTTTATTAAATAAATCAATGTCTGTTTTTATATAAGAATAGTTGGGAGTAATTTTACTATCCACAAAGCCAATCGCGTGAATTCCTTTAGTGTACTCCTTAATTTGCTGGATAAATATTTTTATCAGTTCAAACTCCGCCTTATCGGTTGCGTCAAATACAAGCCCGATACTTTTTGCTTCAGGAATTTTAATGAATTGCTTATTACGCGGCAAGGCAGCAATTTTTTTAATCTGAAAAGAGGCTATGTATTTTGTAATTACGTTCATTAAATCATTTTTTCAAAATCGTCTTCGCTGATAATTTTCACTCCCAATTTCTCCGCCTTCTTCAATTTTTCCGGGCCCATGTTATCACCTGCCAGGACAAAAGAAGTTTTTGCAGATATAGAACCGGTATTTTTCCCGCCATTCTTTTCAATTAAATCTTTCAACTGATCCCTGCTGTGTTTTTGAAACACGCCCGAAATTACAAATGTTTTTCCCTCCAGTTTATTCGTGGTATTCTGCAATTGCTCCTCGCTCAGTTCAAACTGCAGCCCCTGTTTTTTTAAACGACTTATCATCGCTTTATTCTCTATATCGGAAAAATAGGCGGCTAAACTCTTTGCAATAATCTCTCCCACTTCATCAATAGCTAAAAGTTCTTCTTCACCCGCATTCATCAATGCGTCCATATTTTTCACTTTACGCGCAATTTTCTTCGCTGTAGTTTCTCCCACATGCCTTATCCCAATCGCATATAACACCCTTTCAAAAGGTACTTTCTTTGAAGTTTCAATTCCTTCCAATAAATTATTCGCCGATTTTTCGGCCATACGATCCAAAGGCAATAATTGTTCCTTTTTCAACTCATACAAATCTGCAATATTTTTTATCAATCCTTCATTGTATAGTTGCTCAATAGTTTCGCCGCCCAGACTATCTATATCCATCGCTTTGCGGCTAACAAAGTGTTCTATCTTTCCTTTTATTTGCGGCGGGCAACCATTTTCATTCACGCAATAATGATTGGCTTCTTCTTCCTTACGTTCCAATTTTGCTCCGCACTCAGGACATTCAGTAATATATTTTACGGGCTCCGAATCTTTTTGACGCTTACTTAAATCAACACCCACAATCTTCGGAATAATTTCTCCGCCTTTCTCAACGTAAACATAATCGCCAACGCGTACATCCAGTTTTTCAATAATATCC
>DATMMV010000034.1:0-13403 GCA_035569635.1 Bacteroidia bacterium
GGAGTTGAGCATACCAAAAACACCGTGATAGCTTTTGGCCCCGGTTATCACATGATGCACGAAGGAACTTACAATGAATTTTTGGGACTTTGTTGTCATGAGTTTTTTCATACCTGGAATATTAAAAGTATTCGCCCCGCCGAAATGCATCCTTACGATTATAGCAAGGAAAATTACGCACGCACCGGTTTTGTATATGAGGGCGTAACTACTTATTACGGCGATAAATTACTTTTAACCTCAGGAGTATTTGATGAACCAACTTATTATAAAACTTTTGAAGAACGCATTACCAAGCACCTGCATAGCTTCGGGCGCTTTAATTTATCAGTGGGCGATAGCAGTTTTGATAACTGGCTGGATGGTTACACGCCCGGTGTACCTTATCGCAAAACAAATATTTACGACGAGGGTTGCCTTGTAGCTTTTATGCTGGATGTTTTAATCGCGAAAAATTCAAAACATAAAAACTCCCTGCAAACCGTGTTGAAAAATCTGTATGATCAATTTTACAAAAAAAACAACGGTTATACCGAAGAAGATTTTACCAAACTTTGTTCGGAAGCGGCGGGAATTGATCTGTGTGATTTTTTCAATAAGTACGTTTACGGCCTGGAACCATATGAACCGCTTTTAAAAGAATGTTTCTCTGATTTAGGGCTTCATTTGGAAAAACACCATGCGCACACTTTTTACGAAAGGCATCTCGGACTGAAAGCTATTGAGCATACGCATCATAAGAAAGTTACGATGATCGCGCCCTACTCGCCCGCATGGAAAGCTGGTTTATCAATAAACGATGAAATTATTTCGGTTAACGGGTTCACCCTTAAAAACGATTTTAATCAATGGTTGACTTACTTCAGTGCCAAGACGGATAAATGTGCTCTTACTATTATGAATAACGGTCGCCTGGAAGAAATCAATATTCCTTTGAGCGCCGAAGGAGATTTTTTTTATACTTATAAAATAACGGCCAAGGAAAATCAATCAGCGCAGGAAATAAAGAATTTTAATTTCTGGAAACACTCCTTTAAATAATTACCGAAAGCCTGTAATAAAAAAATCCCCCCGTTTTAACGGAGGGATTTTTTATTGAATATTATCTCAGGTTAAGGAAGGCTGATTTTCTTTTCCAGTTCTTCAATATAAGCGCGGAAACGTTTATCGGTGTCCATCAGGTTATTTACCGTGCGGCAAGCGTGTAATACGGTTGCATGGTCTTTACCTCCGCAATGCATGCCAATAGTAGCCAAAGATGATTTGGTCATACTCTTTGCAAAGTACATAGCAATCTGGCGGGCCTGTACTACCTCGCGTTTACGGGTTTTAGATTTCATTACATCAATAGGTAAGTCAAAATAATCGCAAACCACTTTTTGTATGTAATCAATGGAAACCTCGCGCGCGGTAGTTTTCACAAACTTGTCAATCATTTGCTTGGCAAGCTCAAGAGTAATTGCCTTTTTATTTAAAGTTGATTGCGCAAGTAAAGAAGTTAAAGCGCCTTCCAGTTCACGAACGTTGCTGGTAATGCTGTAAGCTAAGTATTCAACTACTTCTTTAGGCAAATCAATGCCTTCGGTATAAATTTTCTTTTCTAAAATAGCAATGCGTGTCTCCAATCCGGGAGGTTGTAAATCCGCAGAAAGGCCCCATTTAAAGCGCGACAACAAACGTTGCTCAATGCCTTGTAAATCTACAGGAGGGCGGTCAGAGGTTAATACAATCTGTTTTCCGCTTTGATGCAGGTGGTTGAATACATGGAAGAATACATCCTGTGTTTTTTCCTTATTGGCCAAAAACTGAACATCGTCAATTAATAACACGTCAATCATTTGGTAGAAATTCACAAAATCGCTTTGCGCGTTATTTTTAATAGCGTCTACAAACTGGCGCGAAAAAATTTCTGATTGTACGTATAATACGGTTTTATTAGGGAAATTATTTTTTACTTCGATGCCGATAGCTTGTGCCAGGTGAGTTTTACCTACACCGTTTAAACCATAAATTAATAAAGGATTAAAAGCGGTTCCTCCCGGTTTTTGCGAAACGGCAAAAGCGGCAGAGCGGGCCAGGCGGTTGCAATCGCCCTCCATAAAATTATCGAAAGAATATTTAGAGTTTAATTGCGACTCAACAGTAACCTTTTTTAAACCCGGAATGATGAAGGGATTTTTAATAGGATTGGCACTTATATCAATTGGCATTGACATAGGCGAGTTTTTAATTTCGCGTGATAAGGAAGGTACTTTAATAGTAACGGGTTTTTCTCCTTTATAAGAATTCTCAACTACAATATTATACTCCATGCGGCCTTCGGCACCCAGCTCTTTACGGATTACTTTTTTAAGTAAGGTAATGTAGTGCTCTTCCAGCCAATCGTAAAAAAACTGAGAAGGAACCTGTATGGTTAAAACTCTTTCTTGTAATTTAATCGGCTTTACCGGTTCAAACCAGGTTTTATAATTCTGGGGGTTTACGTTATCCTTAATTACTTCGAGACAATTTTTCCAAACAGATTCGGCTGTTTTCTTATCCATATTAAATGTCTTTTTAAAAAATTAGTGACTAAATATATTTTTCTAAGTACGCTTATTAACTTCAATTTGTTTACAAAAATATAACCTCCTGTAAACTTGAAGCAAATAAATACTAAAAATTCGGCAAAAAAAAATTTATTTCCACTTGTTTTATTTATTTTTTTTTCAGCCTAAAATTTCTCAAAAAAAATTTTTTTGTTTCAATTTTTTTTCTACCCATTATAGGCCGAGTGCTTTTTGTTTCTTTCCCGTAAGATAAACCCCAATGATAATAAGGCTTCCGGCTATAATCTTGTATAAAGTTAGCTCATCTTTTCCGAATAGCAAAGCAAAAAGCGTGGCTAAAAAAGGCTGGGCATAAATGTAGGCGCTCACTGTACTCGGGCTTAAAGCCTTCAAGGCATAGGTATTAAGCAGGTATGCTAAAAAGGTAGTTGCAACCACCACAAATACCAATGCAAACCAGGCATGGCCCGTAAAGGCGGTAAAATCGGTTTGACTTAAATCGGTAATTCCAAAGGGTGTTACAAAAAATAAACCAAACACAAAAATCCATTTCATTACAGTAACCGTTTGGTACCTCTGCATATAGGGTTTTGCCATTACCACAAATACCGCCCATGAGCAGGAATTGATTAAAGTAAGTAAATCACCCATTGCTGTTTCATTGCCAAAACCAAAACTTTTACCACTCAGCAACATGAGCGTTAAAGCACCGCTTATACCTAAAACAATCCCGCTTACTTTAAAAAGAGTAAGTCGTTCTTTTAAAATTATCAATGTAAAAATTGTTACCACAATAGGATTCGAGGTCATTATGATGGCTGAGTTAATCGGCCTGGTAAGATTTAACCCGAATATAAAACACAACTGGTTACATGCCACACCGAATGCTGCGAGCAACATAAATTTTACGAAATGATTTTTTTCGGGCTTCTCCGCCGGCACGAATAAAGAAACCGACCAGAATAAAATACCGGCACCCAACACGCGCAATAATACCAATCCGCCCGGGCCGATAAAATCCGGCATCAAATCTTTTGCTATTGAATAATTGAGGGAGTAAATTACCTGGGCGGAAAATAAAGAAACGTGGGCTTTTACGGAGTCGGTCATTGGGTTTAAAAGTAGTAATTATTTCGGGCCTGTTATTTTGCATTTCGCGCTTCTGGTGTTTCCCTGCATGTAAAATTATTTTCCAATAAATAATTATTGCAGGGCCGGGCTGTCGCTACTCGCTTTTTTGCTTGCTGTAAGACTGAACCGCACCGAAGTCCTTGAAAATTTCCTTTTTACATTATCTCTCTGCAAAAAGAGCTCAAACATGCGCTCCATCCCTAACACAAATACAACATTTCGTATCTTTGAATAAGTATGCAAGCCACCGACCAGCTAAATCGCACCATAGAATTTAGTTTTCCTCCAAAGAGAATTATTTCCTTAGTCCCTTCACAAAGTGAGTTACTCTGGTATTTAGGTTTACAAAAAGAATTGATTGGCATTACTAAATTCTGCATCCACCCCGGGGAAATGTTTCGTTCGGTAACAAGAGTGGGCGGAACCAAAGAACTGAAATCCGATATAATTAAAAAACTGCAACCCGACCTGATCATTGCCAACAAAGAAGAAAACGAACAGGAGCAAATCGAAGAATTCTGTAAACACTACCCCGTTTGGATCAGCGATATTTACAACATAAAAGATGCTTTGCAAATGATTTTAAAAGTCGGAGAAATAACCGACAGAAAAAATGAATCTGTTGAATTGGTAAATTTTGTTCAGCTTAAGTACAATAAATTCAGAAACCATCAATTAAAAATCGTAAATCCAAAAGTAGCATATTTAATATGGAAAAATCCGTATATGGCAGCCGGTCACAATACTTTTATAAATTATTTGCTGGGCGAATGTGGTTTTATCAACATTTTTACCAATGAAAAAAGCAGGTACCCCGAAATAACCACTCAAATGATCATTGACAAAAACCCGGACTTTATCTTTCTTTCCTCCGAACCCTACCCTTTTAAGCAAAAACATATTGAAGAATTACAGAAACATTTACCCGATACAAAAATTATTTTGGTGGATGGCGAGATGTTCAGCTGGTACGGTAACAGGTTGCTTTATACCTTTGACTATTTTGAGGATTTACTTTTAAAGATTTTACCGCAAAGACACTAAGGCGCGAGAAAAGGTAAACAACCGGAATGAATTAAGAAAAACGCAAAGTAAAATCATTTATTCAGACCGTTAAATACCCTGCTCCAAAAACTTGGCGTCTTTGTGCCTTTGCGGTGAAAAACACAGAATAAATTTCATTTTCGTATCTTTGTAGTATGGAATTCAAGCTCAATAAAATCGAAGAAGCCATTGCCGATATCAAAGCGGGTAAAGTGGTAATTGTAGTGGATGATGAAGACCGCGAAAACGAAGGCGATTTTTTAACCGCCGCCCGCAACATTACTCCCGAAGTCATAAATTTTATGGCCACACACGGCCGTGGTTTAATTTGCGCTGCTGTTACCGAAGAACGCGCTAAAGAATTACAGCTTGAATTAATGGTAAATAAAAATACTTCGGCGCACGAAACCGCTTTTACTGTTTCTATTGATCTGTTAGGTTTTGGCTGCACCACAGGTATCTCTGCGTCCGACCGCGCAAAAACAATCCGGGCTTTAATTAACCCCGAAATGAAGCCGCAAAATTTCGGAAGACCCGGGCATATTTTTCCGCTTATTGCTAAAACAGGGGGCGTATTGCGCCGCACAGGACATACCGAAGCCACTATTGATTTGGCAAAACTTGCAGGCTTTGAACCCTGCGGTGCATTGGTAGAAATTATGAACGAGGACGGAACCATGGCGCGCCTTCCGGATTTATTTAAAATTGCCGAAAAGTTTAACGTAAAGATTGTTTCTATAAAAGACCTCATTGCTTACCGTTTGAAAAACGAAAGTATTATTGAAAAGCAGGTGGAAGTTGAGCTCCCTACCCAATGGGGAGATTTTAAATTGGCCGCTTTTAAACAAACCACTACCGGGTACGAGCACTTAGCCATTTATAAAGGCGAGTGGAAAAAGGAAGAACCGGTTTTGGTGCGTGTACACTCTTCGTGTTTAACCGGCGACGTATTCGGAAGTTGTCGTTGCGATTGCGGCCCTCAATTACACCGCGCTTTAGAAATGATTGAAAAAGAAGGCAAGGGCGTTTTGGTTTACATGAACCAGGAAGGACGTGGTATCGGACTACTCAATAAATTACAAGCTTACAAATTACAAGAACAAGGTTTGGATACTGTAGAGGCAAACGTAAAGCTCGGCTTTAAACCCGACGAACGCGATTACGGTGTAGGAGCGCAGATTTTGCGCAGTCTTGGTGTAAGCAAAATAAAACTGATGACCAACAATCCTAAAAAACGTGCGGGCCTTATTGGTTACGGCTTAGAGATTGTAGAAAATGTTGCTATTGAAATAAAAGGCAACGCACACAATAATTCTTATCTCAAAACCAAGAAGGAAAAACTGGGCCATGATTTAAAGTTGGATTAGTTTTTGCCACATCAAAAAAATCAATCTTTCTTAATCTGTGAAAATCCACGAAATCTGCGACAACCTTTGTATTAAAATCTCAACTTCAAAAAATCTCCGTCCACAACAAACAACTTAACGCCGTTTACAGAACTTGTGCGGTGAGAACTTAATTCATCAGACACCTGGTAACTCATCCCTTTTGAGAGTTTATAGACCGAGCCGTTTAAAAGTTCGGTATCCATTTCTCCTTCAATACAAAAAATAATATGACCCTTTTCGCACCAGTGATCTGCAAGGTAGTTGGCAGAATATTCTACCAATCTTATTCTTAACCCGCCGAATTGTTGGGTTTTCCAAACGGCAAAACCGGTTTCGCCTTTATGTTCAACAGCGGGAATAAATTCCCAATCGGTAAGTTGAAAGGGTATATTATTTGGATTCATTGGCAATTTGAAATAGAACGAAGATGACACTGATGAATATGATTAATTATGATTTTTTGTTTAATTGAAATAATAAGAAGCAACGCTAAAAATATTTTTTCTATTTGCTTTGCTTCCATGTGTTATATATATCTTGTTGTTTGGAGCGATTTACTTCAATTTCTCTTAAAGGCTCGCATTCTTTTAAAGTATCGTATAATTCAGCCGGTAATTGCTGGTAAAGTTTCGTCCCTTCGGTTTTCCATTCAATCATATCATCACTTACGTCTTTTATAATTTTCGCAGGGTTTCCAACCACAATTTTTCTTTCAGGAATAATCATGTTCGCAGGGACAAAAGTTAAAGCACCTATTATACAATTATCGCCAACCAACACATCATCCATTAAAACCGCATTCATACCCACCAAAACATTTTTACCGATTTGAGCTCCGTGAATTATTGCTCCGTGGCCAATATGTGCGGCTTCTTTTAAAACTACCGTAGTTCCCGGAAACATGTGTATAGTACAATTTTCCTGTACATTGCAGCCGTCTTCTATAATTATCTGCCCCCAATCGCCCCTTATCGTTGCCCCGGGCCCGATATACACATTTTTGCCAATGATCACGTTTCCGGTAACGCAGGCCTGCGGGTGGATGAAGGAAGAGATGTTAATAACAGGCTTATAGCCGTTAAATTCGTAAATCATACCGCAAAAATCGGCTAAAAACCTGATTTTTAATGTTTTTTTATACTCAATTTTTATATTTAATAAAAAAATGTATCTTTGCGCCCTGTTAATAAGTTGATTTTAAATTTTTTATAAGATGACAAAAGCTGATATTGTAAACGAGATTGCAGAAAAAACAGGTGTAGAGCGCATGGTAGTGCTTAATACTGTTGAATCTTTTATGAAGGTGGTTAAGAACAACATGACTCAGGGTAAGAATGTTTACCTGCGTGGCTTCGGCACCTTTTTATGTAAAAAACGCGCCGCTAAAATAGGCCGTAACATTACTAAGAATGAGGCGGTTCATATTCCGGCCCATTATATTCCTGCATTTAAACCGGCTAAAACATTTGCCGATAAAATCAAGAAAAACGTAAAGGTTGAAGAGAAAGGGGTGTAGATGAACTCATCACGCCGTCTTCAATTTATTGTTATAGGGTGCTCTGTCATTCTATTCGTTCTTTTATATTTTGCTAATAAAAAACCAGAGAAAAAAGCCGATGAAATGCCGCAAAAGCATAATGCCGAAGCGGTTATGGATATCAAAACTTTTGTCGACGCACAAATATCTTCTCTGCCCGATACCTCTAAAAAAGTATTTGAAGGCTTAGAGAAAAACACTGCCGACACCAACGGAATTAACGGGCTGGTAGAATTTTTTAAGGCGCAGAAAATGATTGTAACTGCTTCTTATTATTTCGAAAAAAAAGCGGCCCTCATTAATACCGCACAAAGCTGGTTGACTGCGGGTAACCGTTATTTTTACGGAGTAGGTTATGTGCAGGAAAAAAACCAGGCCGCTGCTTTATATCAAAATGCCATTCGGTGCTATGAGAAAGCTTTGGAAAAAAAACCTGCATTTACAGATGCTAAAATTCAACTCGCATCCTGTTACGTAGAAGGCAGTGCCGATCCCATGAAGGGAATTACCATGTTGAAGGAATTGGAAAAAACAGACAGCAGTAACATACAGGTACAGATGGTGTTGGGAAATTTCGCAGTAAAATCGGGCCAATTAGATAAAGCAGAAGCGCGTTATTTAAAAATACTGAAATTAAAACCGGAATATTTAGAGGCTTACCTGTTTTTGGCCGACGTATATGAGAAGAAGGGCGACAAAGCAAAAACGATTGAAATACTTGAAAAATATGTAAGTTTGACGCCCGATAAAGAGATTAAAGAACAGATTAAAGTATATATAGAACAATTAAAGAAAAATAATGTTTAACCGTTAAGGTTTAAAAAAGCCGAGACAAAAAATAAATTCTATGCCAAGCGGAAAGAAAAGAAAACGCCATAAAATGGCCACCCACAAGCGTAAAAAACGCCTCAGGAAAAACCGTCATAAAAAGAAATAACGGAATCATTTAATCTTTAATGCGCATTGTACCAAAGGAGACTACTCTTTTGGCTACGTGCATTTAATATTCACAAAAAAAAATTAAAGTGAATTACGAACTGGTTATCAATAAAAGTTCCAACGAAACCGTTATTGCCCTTTTAAACGATAAGCGCTTAATTGAACTGCATCGCGAAAAAGGCAACCTGCAATGGGCCGTTGGCGACATTTATTTAGGCAAAGCAAAGAAAGTCATGACCGGCCTTAACGCAGCGTTTGTGGATGTAGGTTACGAGAAAGATGCTTTTTTACATTACCTCGATCTTGGCCCGCAGGCTACATCGTTAGGTAAATTTGTTCAGGCTGTGCGCAGCGGAAAACAAAACGTGAGCAACCTCATGTACTTTAAAAATGAGAAAGATATTCCTAAAAACGGGAAGATAAACGACATAGTAAAAAGCGGGCAGGAAATTTTAATACAGGTTGCTAAAGAGCCAATTTCTGCAAAAGGCCCGCGTATTACTTCCGAGATTTCTATTGCCGGAAGGTATCTGGTACTTATTCCTTTCTCCGATAAAATTTCTGTTTCTTCTAAAATACGTAACAACGAAGAGAAACACCGCCTTAAAGATTTAATGCAAAACATTAAACCGAAAAATTTCGGTGTTATTGTTCGTACCGTTGCCGAAGGAAAAGCAGTGGCCGATTTAGAAGGTGATCTAAACGACCTGGTTAAAAAATGGGACGATTGTTATAACACGCTGAAAAAAGCAAGTCCGCCTGCACGTTTATTAGGTGAAGTTGACCGTACCAATGCTTTGTTGCGTGATATATTGAATGAAAAGTTCAGTGCTGTACATATTAACGATACGCAAATTCACCACGAATTAAAAGGGTATTTACAGAGCATTGCCCCGGATCAGTTAGGTATTTTAAAACCTTACGCCGGTAAAGTTCCCATCTTTGATCATTTCGGAATTGAGAAACAAATAAAATCTTTATTCGGAAAAACTATACACTTAAAGAGTGGAGCTTATTTAATCATTGAACATACCGAAGCTTTGCACGTTATTGATGTAAACAGCGGTAACCGTGCAAAAAGTACAGCCACACAGGATGAAAACGCTTATGAAGTAAACCTTGAAGCCGCAGCAGAAATTGCGCGCCAGTTACGCCTGCGTGACATGGGTGGTATTATTGTGGTTGACTTTATTGACATGCGCAGCCTTGATTACCGCAGGCAATTGCATGAAAAACTAAAAGAATTTATGAAGGCCGACAGGGCCAAACATAATATTTTACCTCCGAGCAAATTCGGCCTGATACAAATTACCCGTCAACGCGTTCGCCCCGAGATGAACGTAGATGTGCAGGAAGTTTGCCCGAGCTGTAACGGCACCGGTAAAGTAGAACCAAGTGTGTTGTTTGTTGATCAGATTGAAAGCGCTTTGCGTTTTATCGTGAAAGAGCAAAACATAAAAAAACTGACGCTTGGTGTTCATCCCTATATTGAAGCATTTATTACCAAAAAAACCGGTTTCTTAAAACCAAACTTATTAGGTAAATGGAGAAAAGACCTGGGTTGTAAAATTGAATTGCGCCCGATGGCTTCTTTCGGTTTTATGGAATATAAATTTTACAACGAACTGGAAGACGAAATAATTGTTTAAGAAATGTAAAAGCCCCGATTAAACGCCGGGGTTTTTTATTGTTGCAAAATGATAAAAAAAATAATACTCTTTGTTTTTATTTCCTTAATCGCCGCGCGGTTGTTTGCACAAACAATCGACCTTTATCAAGCGGATACACTTAGTTTCAGGGGCGGCGCCAAAGAATTTTTAAATAAGGTAAAAGAAAATCAAACTGAAATCCTGCAAACTTATTTTAGCGAAAAAGATACCTTTATCACATACAAGGAAACAGTTTTTGACAGCGTAAATGTATTCTTCTTTAAAGGCAAGCTCTGCTCGATTACTTTTAATTTAAGGAATGCGGATTACTATGGAAACTACCAGAACTTCTGCGATAAAAATTTTAAAAAAAACGGAAAAGGAAGTACAACTATTTACGGTGACGGATCCCGAATAGAAATAAACGGATATTCAAAGAAAAAAAGAAGAATACGACTTTATAAAAAACTGAACGCAAAGGGCAAAGTATCTTTCGTGATACATATTACCACAAGAAATTGCCCTAAGTATTAAACCGAAAGGATTGCTGAAAGTTTAATCAAAAAAAAGTCCCGCCGGTTGGTAGGACTCATTTTAAAAGAATAAATTAATTTTATTTTGCAATTGCCGCAGGTTTTAAACTGCTTTTAAAATTTTTGAAATAATAAGTAAGCGTAACGCCTGCAAAGTTGTTGTAATTTTTAAAACTGTGGTTATATAAAACGCCGTTTACAGAATAATTTACAGTTGATGTTGCAACCGGTGTAAAGCCTCTGTTTAAATAAACTGCCAGGCTAAGCATTCCGCCTTTTTTAAACATTTTTTCTACGCCTCCCATAATGTGGCCATTTAATACGGTGAATGCACTTGCGTTTACCGTTTGATTTAAGAAATCAGTTCCGTTTAAACCCAAAGCTTGTTGGTCGGAAGGTGAAGCATCAACATTTTTGCTGCTGTTTCTATCAGCGCCGTGCCCAACCAAAGAGAAACCTCCGCCTACAAACCAACGAACGTTTTTACAATTGGGGTTAAAGTTCCAGATTAAGGTAGCAGGAATACTTGCAAGGCCCAAGCTTACACGGTTAACCATATAATGATTCATTGGCCTTGTTAAATTATAATCGTGGGCCATAGCATATTCAAAACCAAGGCTGCTGAAATTTAAACCTGTTTGAAAACTTAAATGGTTATTAATTGTTTTTCGGAATAAAACGCCTAAACCGGCAGCACCGTAATGATTGGGAGTAAATAAGGCGCTGGCATTTTGCATACCACCGTTAAACTGCGAGCGGTTACCAAAACTACCTGCGGTTATACCTACTCTCCAACTGCTTTGTGCAGAAACGCTTGTTACAATAACAAGGGCGGCTGCAAGGATAAAAAGTTTTTTCATGTGTATTTGTTTTGTTTGAGTTTTGATGCTGTAAAGAGGAAAAGGTTTAATGGTATAAACTTCTTTTATCAAAATTATAACATTATAGCACTTTTCCAAAGGTTTTTACACCTTTTAACAGTTTTTATTGTCCCCACGAACGCTGACTTCCTCCACTATTATCCTTAAAACTATTCTTAATATTAAAGTTCATGGTATAGTACATCCTGAAACGTATGTACTTACCGCCCTTTTGGGCAGGTTTCCATTTGCTAAGTGCTATAACTCTTATAGCCTCTTCATTACAACCCCCACCCACTCCTTTTTGTATCCGTATGTTTGAGGTTCGGCCGTCAGGCTCTATAATAAAAGTCATTACTATATTACCTTCTAAACCTTGTTGTTTGGCAAGTTCCGGGTATTCTAAAGTTGAGTAAACAAATTCAGGAAAAGTTTTTTCAGGGTTATTAAAAGAAGGGGCTTTATCAGCAGATTCGTAAACAGCAAATGTGGTGTCCAAAGGCATATCGGTAAACGAGGCTTTTTCGTAACCTCTTTCTTTTACCCATTTTTTATATTTAGAAACCGAAAAATTTATTTCAACGGAATGCTCTGTATTAACCGCGTTATCTCCCTGGTGCGCCGAAACCCATTCAAGCATGCTTAACAAACGCATAGCTTCATAATCAATAGCCGGGCTCACACTTTTAATAACTTTAGCCTTAGCTCCTTTTCCTTCTTTTGTCACAATAAAAAAGATCTCAACGGTACCTTCTGTTTTCTTTGCAAGTTCTTCAGGCGGATAAACAAGGTGGTCGTGCAAAAAACGTTTCCATTCGGTTTTGCCCCCGTATACATCCGGGAAATTATCTACGTTAAAACTATAAGCATGAGTAACCATTTGGGAAAATCCCGTTACAACCAGAAACATAAAAAATACACTTAAGAGTTTTTTCATGGAAAAAAGTTTTTCATTTCTTTAATAAACCAATCGGGCGGAGCGCAGGGTTTATTCTTTTCTCTATCAATAAATACCAGTGTAACATGGCCGGTATTTAATAATTCCTTCTGCGTATTGTAACATTCGTAATGAAAAGTGATTCGCACACCGGGCATTTCTTTAATGCTGGTTACAACAGTTATTTCATCATCATAATACGCCGGCTTTTTATATTGTATCGCGAAATCAACCACGGGCAATAAAATTCCCTTGTCTTCAATTTCTTTATAACTGAATCCCATTTTCCGGAGGGCTTCTACCCTGCCCACTTCGTAATATTGAGCATAATTACCGTAATAAGCATACCCCATGCGGTCGGTTTCTCCGTATCGGACTCTTAAAATTGTTTCAGCTTTTAACATATTGATAACAAAAATACCTTTTCTCTTCATATTGGTATGCTACCTTTGTAAAATGTTAGTAAGACCTAAAAAATATTTTTTTGCGCCACTTCTTCCCTTTATCTTTCTGTTTGCCTGTACGCATTTAAAAGTTCAGAGAACCGAAACGCAGCACACAGTTATTTCCCAACCCCAAATCGATTCGGCCACCTACAAATTTATTTTGCCTTACAAACAAAGCCTGGATGTAAAAATGAATGAGGTGATTGGCGTTGCGCCGGTTGCCCTTGTAAAAAGTTTACCCGAAAGTAACCTTGGCAATTTTTTTGCCGATGCAATGATGCAAAAAGCGTTATCAATTCAAAATACGGATACAGCAAACCTGGTGGCGCTTTTCAATACAGGTGGTTTGCGAACTTCTGTGCCGCAAGGCGATGTACATGTAGGAAATAT
>DATMMV010000035.1:0-21499 GCA_035569635.1 Bacteroidia bacterium
CCTCCAAAACCCGACTTAACAAATATCAAGGGAAAAATGCCTTTGCTGGGAGTTTGTTACGGCGCACAATATCTCGCACATTTTTTTGGCGGAGAAGTTGCACAAAGTAATACGCGCGAATACGGAAGAGCCAATTTAAGTTTTGTTGATAGTAAGAATGAACTTTTTAAATCTGTCAGTTTAAATTCTCAGGTGTGGATGAGTCACGCCGACAGCATTAAAAAAATTCCCGATAACTACGAGGTAATTGCCAGCACAGACGATGTAAAATATGCCGGCTACAAAGTGAAAGAAGAAAAAACCTGGGCCATACAATTTCACCCCGAAGTTTATCATACTACAGAAGGTCATCAATTACTAAAAAATTTCGTTTATGATATTTGTGGCTGCAAAGGCAACTGGACATCCGAATCTTTTATAGATACAACTGTTGCCGAATTAAAAACAAAATTACAAAACGATAAGGTTGTTTTAGGGTTATCGGGCGGAGTTGACAGCAGTGTAGCCGCGGTTTTATTACATAAAGCCATTGGAAAAAATTTATATTGCATTTTTGTGGATAACGGTTTGTTGCGTAAAAATGAATTCGACAGCGTGTTGCAATCGTATAAACACATGGGCCTTAACGTAAAAGGAGTTGACGCGAAGAAAAAATTTTACGACGCTCTTTCAGGTGTGAGCGACCCTGAAAAAAAACGTAAAGCCATTGGAAAAGTTTTTATTGATGTGTTTGATGAAGAATCGCACAAAATTGAAAATGTGAAATGGCTGGCACAAGGAACCATTTATCCCGATGTGATTGAAAGCGTTTCGGTAAAAGGCCCTTCGGCAACTATTAAATCGCATCACAATGTGGGCGGCTTACCCGATTATATGAAATTGCAAATTGTAGAACCGCTTCGCTCTTTATTTAAAGATGAAGTTCGTCGCGTAGGTAAAGCTCTGCATATTGATGATATTATTTTAGGCAGGCATCCTTTCCCCGGGCCGGGATTGGCCATTCGCATTTTAGGGGATATTACAAAGCAAAAAGTGAAAATCATTCAGGAAGTGGACGCTGTTTTCATTGACGGTTTACGCGCCGCGGAATTATACGATAAAGTTTGGCAAGCGGGAGCAATTTTATTACCTGTGCAAAGTGTAGGAGTAATGGGCGATGAACGCACGTACGAAAATGTAGTTGCGTTGCGTGCAGTTTCTTCTACTGATGGTATGACGGCCGACTGGTGCCATTTGCCTTATGAGTTTTTAGCAAAGGTTTCCAACGATATTATCAATAAAGTAAAAGGTGTGAATCGTGTGGTGTATGATATTTCTTCCAAACCGCCGGCGACTATTGAGTGGGAGTAAGATAAAATACGAATTACGAATAGCTATAGTACGAATATACGAATGAGGAGGTGACTTAAAGTTTAGCCGCTCTCTCAATATCTTGTACCTCCAAAATATTTTTATCATAACCTTTACCAGCGCACGTAATCATAGCTAATCCGATTTCTTTTAAAGTGCAAGCAGTTTTTGGAGCCAGCAGTTTTAATAAAGGAAACATGAAAGGGTCTAAAATTTTATATATTGTATAGGTATTTTTCATTCCTTTAATTGGCCTTATATAACCTGGACGGAACATATATGCAGCTTTACATTTTAATTTTTGCAAATCGCGCTCGGTTTTTCCTTTTACGCGTATCCACATATTTTTCACACCCTCGTCCTGTTTCGTTCCCGCGCCCGAGACATAACAAATAACCGTTTCAGGATTTAATTTCGTCATTGTTGCGGCGAGTGCTAATGTAAATGTGTACGTTATTTTTGTATACACATCTTCTTTGGCTCCTACAGAGGTAATTCCCATACATAAAAATGCGGCGTTGTATTCCTTCAATTCATTTTCTACAGATGAGAAATCAGAAAAATCGGCATGAATAATTTCTTTTAGTTTAGGGTGTTGTACACCACAAGGCTTACGGTTAATTACCAAAACCTGCTCCACTTCATTGCTGAGCAAACATTCGTGCATTACGCCCTCTCCCACCATTCCGGTTGCGCCGGTTATCACTGCTTTTACTTTCATGTAGTAAAAATACATACTTTTGCTTCGTTATGAAAAAAATATACTACCTCTCCACCTGCGATACCTGCATACGCATAATTGATGAACTGGGCCTTAAAAAGAAAGGTTTTACTTTTCAGGATATAAAAACTGAAAATAACTACCGCGCAATTAGAAGAAATGAAAAGATTTTCGGACTCTTACGAAAGCCTTTTTAGTCGCATTGCCCGCAAATACAAAGACTTGGGCCCGGCAGCGAAAAACTTCACCGAAAACGATTATAAAAAACACATTTTAGAAGAATATACCTTTTTAAAAAGGCCTGTAATTTTGTTAAAAGGTACTATTTTTATTGGGAATTCTAAGACCAATATTGAGGCCGTCCGCAAAGCGCTGTAAATAAAAAAGCTGTTATTAAATTTCTTTCGCAAGAGGCTTTTTGTTTTGTAAATTTATGCTCCCGTTATGAGCAGCGATTCTCCCTTAAATAAAGACCCAAAACATTTCATCATCATTAAGGGTGCACGACAACACAATTTAAAAAATGTGGATGTTGCAATTCCGCGAAATAAATTCGTGGTGATAACCGGAGTTTCCGGTTCGGGAAAATCTTCTTTGGCTTTTGATACGCTTTACGCGGAAGGACAAAGACGTTATGTAGAAAGTTTATCTGCTTATGCGCGACAATTTTTAGGGAGATTAGAAAAACCACAGGTTGATTACATAAAAGGAATCTCTCCCGCAATTGCCATTGAACAAAAAGTCATTTCGCGTAACCCGCGCTCTACTGTAGGTACCGTTACCGAAATTTATGATTACCTCAAATTACTTTTTGCAAGAGCGGGGAAAACGTATTCTCCTGTTTCAGGCAAAGAAGTAAAACGTGATACAGTAAGCGATGTGGTTGATTTTGTGGCTTCACAAAAAGGAGATAAACAGTTTTTAATTCTTTCCAAACTTTTCGTCCCTGAAGGACGCGATGTAAATAAACATCTCGAAGTCTTAAACCAACAAGGCTTCGCGCGTGTATTGCTTGACGGGGAAATTAAAAAAATCGAAGAGCTCCCGAAGAAGGTTAAAAACACAAATTTATTTTTAATCATAGATCGTATTATAATTGATTCTTTAAGCGATAAAGAAGAAACTGCTTCGCGTGTAGCAGACTCGGTACAAACTGCTTTTTACGAAGGGCACGGCGAATGTATTATTTATGACGCGATCACAAAAAAACAAAATTCATTTACCAATCGCTTTGAGGCAGACGGAATGGAGTTTGACCAACCCGACGTAAATTTTTTCTCGTTCAACAATCCGATCGGTGCATGTAAAACCTGTGAAGGCTTCGGAAGTATCATTGGCGTTGACCCGAATCTGGTAATTCCCAATAAAAATAAATCAGTCTTCGATAATGCTATCGCCTGTTGGGTGGGAGAAAGTATGAGTTGGTATAAAAACCAATTAGTAAAGGCAGCGCACAAATTTAATTTTCCCGTTCATAAGCCTGTTGCAGATTTAACAAAGGCTCAATACGATTTACTTTGGAAGGGCAACGAGCATTTTGAAGGGCTCACGGCATTTTTTAAGTTCTTAGAAAAAGAAACTTATAAAATTCAATACCGCGTAATGTTGGCCCGTTACAGAGGAAAAACTGTTTGCCCCGATTGCAACGGAACACGCATACGCAAAGACACACAATACGTAAAGATTGCCGGCAAACATATTTCGGAATTGATGCTGCTGCCGGTGGATGAGTTGTACACCTTCTTTAAAAATTTAAAATTAAATGATGCGGATACAAAAATTGCCAAACGCTTATTAATTGAAATTACAAACCGATTACAATATTTATGTGATGTTGGTTTGGGTTATTTAACGCTGAACCGTGGTGCAAATACATTGAGCGGAGGAGAATCTCAACGAATAAATTTAGCTACGTCTTTAGGAAGCACTTTGGTTGGCAGCGTGTATATTCTTGATGAGCCCAGTATCGGGCTTCACCCGCGCGATACTGAAAGATTAATAAGTGTATTAAAAATGCTGCAGGCACACGGTAATTCCGTTATTGTGGTTGAGCACGATGAAGAAGTAATGATGTGCGCGGATGAAATTATTGACATGGGCCCGTTGGCCGGCTCTTTGGGAGGAGAAGTTGTTTTCCAGGGAAATCATAAGCAATTACTGAACGCGAAAAAAAGTTTAACTACACAATATTTAACCGGAATAAAACAAATTGAAACTCCTTTTACACGCCGCAAGTGGAAAGATTTTATTCAGATTAAAAATGCCAACGACCATAATTTAAAAAACATAAGTGTTAAAATTCCATTAGGGGTTTTTTGTGCGGTTACGGGTGTTTCGGGTTCAGGTAAATCAACATTGATTAAAAAAGTTCTTGTGCCGAACCTACAAAGAGTTCTTGATGGTGCGACGGCTGATGGTGACGATAAAATTTCAGGAAGTGTAAAAAAAGTTTCGCAAATAGAATTTATAGACCAGAATCCCATAGGTAAGTCATCCCGATCTAACCCGGTTACATATATTAAAGCGTATGACGAGATTCGTAATTTATATTCGGAACAACAACTATCCAAACAAAAAGGGTTCAAACCCTCTTTCTTTTCTTTCAATGTAGAAGGTGGGCGCTGCGAACATTGTCAGGGCGAAGGGGAAATTACAGTAGAGATGCAATTCATGGCTGATGTAAAACTTTTATGTGAAGATTGCGGAGGCAAACGGTTTAAAGCAGAAACACTTGAAGTGAATTTTAACGGTAAAAATATTTCGGATATTTTAAATATGACCGTAGATGATGCCGCGGAATTTTTCGGAAAATCGGATGACCGCATTTGCCGGAAAATTATTGATAAATTAAAATTACTGCAAGATGTTGGTTTAGGTTACGTACAACTCGGACAATCATCAAGTACGCTCAGCGGTGGTGAAGCGCAACGAATTAAATTAGCTTCCTTTCTGGGAGCAGGGCAAAGTTCAAACAACACGCTTTTTATTTTTGACGAGCCGACAACAGGCTTACATTTTCATGATATCGAAAAATTATTGAAGTCGCTGCAAATGCTTATTGATAAAGGAAATTCGGTTGTGGTTATTGAACATAATTTAGATGTAATAAAATGTGCCGACTGGCTAATCGATCTCGGGCCTGAAGGCGGTGAGCAGGGAGGAACTGTTTTATTTGAAGGAAGTCCTGATGAATTACCTAAATGTAAATCATCTTATACGGGCAAATATTTAAAAAAGAAGTTTTTAGAAGAAAAGGTATAGTTTACCTGTTTTTTGCAAGAATTGTGTAATGTACTGAATCGAGATATTTCCCGCCGAAAAGATAATTTTCTTTAAAGTGCGCCTCCTTCACAAATTTATTTTTGATCAAAATACCTTCAGAGGCCGCATTGTTATTATCAATGATCGCTTCTATCTGGTGAAATTTAATTTTATTAAACCCGTAATCAATTACCGCGTTTAAAGCTTCGTTCATAATACCCTTTCGGTGATATTGTTTTAAAAGCATATACCCTACTTCCGAACGATGATGCTCTAAAGCCATTCTGTAAAATCCGAGTATTCCGATTAATTTATCTTCTCCCTTTAAAGTAATTGCCCAATTGATATGTTCCTTTTTTTTGATTCCTTCTTCAATTATTTTAATATGTGCTTCCGCGTCGCTCAAGGTTTTCATCAAAGGTTTGGCAATGTACCGCATAGTTTCTTTATCCGAACGCAGGGTGAAAACTTCGTGCACATCTGTTTGTTTAACTGCGCGTAAAATAAGTCGCTCAGTTTGCAATTCGGGAAAAGGAGAAATATTTAAAGTAAGCATAGAACGGTTTGAGGGTGCTAAATTACGAGGAAAAGCTTAATACACAGAAAGATTTGTAATTCGGGGAAATAGTTTACTTTAGATGTAGAAATAATATGTTAGACGAATCCATAAACCTGCTCGACGAATTAGACAATGCTTCTAAAATTCATATTTTAGACAGGGATGATATTGATGCTTTGATGCTGGAATTTGCGCGCCGGATTGTTGCTACCCTTAAAATTGAACGCGTAAATGTATGGCTCTTCAATCCTGAAAAAGACTCAATTATTTCCATTGGTGAATATGACCTGAGAAGCCACCATTTTTCTAAAAATTCAATGCTGCATAAAAAAGATTTTCCAAGTTACTTTGAAGCTATAAGTAAAAACAGGATTATTCTGGCGCCGAATATTCATACAAATTCCGCTACCCGCGAATTTACCGAGGCTTATTCAAAACCAAACGACATCATTTCTTTGATGGACGTGCCTTTGCGTATGGAAGGGCAGTTAATCGGTGTTATTTGTTTTGAAAAAACCGGAAAAACAGAAAGGATTTTTAATGAGAAAGAACAAACTTTCGCCTTAAGCATTTCCATGGTACTTGCATCCAACTTAGAAGCACGTCACCGAAGAGCCGCACAATTTAAACTGGAAAGTGTGATTAAAGAAAAAGAACTTTTAATCCAGGAAATTAATCATAGGGTTAAAAATAATTTTTCCATTCTTATCAGTCTTTTACGTTTAAGTCGCCAGCAAGGCAGAACTACTGACCCGAAAGCCATATTGGAAGAATATGAGCAGCGTATTTTTTCCATGCTTAAAATACAGGAGCTTTTATATCAAACAAAAAATTACACCAGCGTTAATCTTTCCGATTACATAACTGAGCTGGTTAATGAATTTAAAAGGTCGCATCCCGAAATTGCACCTCTTATACAAACCGCAATCAGTTCTTTAAATAATCAACTACCTTCAAAAATTGCCATTCACCTCGGGCTTATTATTACAGAGATTTTTTTGAATTCGGTAAAACATGCGCATGGAAAAATAAAAAATTACAAAATGGATATTTCGCTTGCTGAAAATTCCGGTAGTATTAAACTTAAAATAGGCGATAACGGCAAAGGTTTTGATTTTAATTATAACCTGAAGAAAAACAGCCTGGGATTACATTTAATTAAGAGTTTGTCGGAGGATATGGATATTAAATCGCAATTTCCTTCAGAAGGAAATAATTTTTATGAATTTACTTTTAGTGAAGAGGCTAAGGCACAACCATAGTAGCTGTGGTTACAGAGTAAGCCGCAAAATATCCAAGACCTTTATTACTGATATTATTTATAGGATTGGCGGGCAAGGCTGCCAAAAACTGATTTAAACTGGAACTCCCGACGGCATTGTTAAGTGTATTATAAAAATCATAAGTGTTTTTATCAATGCATTGCAATTGAATACCAACAGTATCTCCGCTTACCAACCTGGTTCTGAAAGTTACAGAAAGCTGTTGGCCATCGGTAAATTTATCTGAAACAATTCGCGAAGTACGGTTGCCAATAGCCATTGTATCACGAGAGTTTATAACTATACGGTAATGATTTCCCAATCCGGCAGGGTCGGTAAACTTACATATTACACGATACCCGTTAATCGTATTTGTCATTTTGCTGAATGTTGGTTGCAATAAAAAAGAATCAACAGGCAGCGGCATTGCCATAGTTGAAGAAGCAGTATATGTCTTCCCGTTAGCAACTATCTGAAGCGAGTAAATTCTGCCCGGAGTTCCGCTGAGCAAACTCGTTTTGTAAACACCGGGGCTTGCTTCTGTCAATAATTCATTATTACCGGCGTTGTCGGATATATTTACCTGCGCGCCGGTTACGGTTGGAAAAGAATTGCTGCTGTAATAGCTTACTGTGGAATTTAAATTTACGACATAAGGCCCTGCAAGACTGGTTACATTACCCTGAACAACAATTTGCGAATCCGCTGTTTTTAAATCAATGGTAATAATCTTTTCACAGGAAGAGAAAGCAACTACCGCAATGATAAATAATGCCCGGGAAAAATTTTTCGTTTTAAATACTTTTTTCATTAATTAAAATTTAAAATTATAGGTTACAGAAGGCACCCAACGGAACAAAGCCAGTTGCACCGCCTGCATTTTATTCGGGTCGTTAGGGTCTTGTTGAAATGTAATAGAATAAGGATTCTGCCGGCCATACGCGTTGTAAACTGAAAAATTCCAATCCGATTCAAACTTTTCCGTTTTCTTTCCCTGCAATGTAACGCCTAAATCAAGGCGATTGTAAGCCGGCATACGATACCCGTTGCGCTCTGTGTAAAGATTCACAACCTGGTTTCCTATCATGTATTTTCCGCTGGGAAAAGTTGCCGCGAACCCGGTGTGATAAACAAATGTAGCAGAGAGTGTAACTTTCGCGTTTAATTTATAAATTCCTACAAGTGATAAATTATTTATAATATCTTGTTTGGCAGGGAACTTATTTCCGTAGTTTAAACTGTCAAACTGCCTCCATGTGCGTGAAATGGTATAAGATATCCACCCTGTAAGTTTACCGTATTTCTTTTTCACGAAAAATTCAGTTCCGTACGACCAACCCTTTCCAAAAACCAATTGCGATTCTACAGTTTTATTAAAACGCAAATCGGCCCCGTTTACATAATCAATCTGGTTCTTCATGGTTTTATAATATACTTCAACCGATGTTTCAAACATATTGTCTTTAAAATTCCGGAAGTAGCCAATAGCTTCCTGGTCGCCAATTTGTGGTTTTACGATCTGACTGCAGGGTACCCAAATATCAACAGGAGTTGAAGTTGTTGTATTAGAAAGTAAATGCAGATATTGATTAATGTGATTATAAGATGCTTTGATTGAACTCTTATCATTTATAATAAATGACGCTGAAGCGCGCGGCTCGTAACCAATATAAGTTTTGATAGGTTGGTTTGCACTATAAACCGAAGAGTCTGCAATGTTTCCGTTAGCATCATAGGAATAAACAGTATTGGGGCCAATGGTTGTAAAAGTAGAAAGCCTGAAACCGTAGTTTAGCTGAAGCCAACTGTTCACTGAGTATTCATCCGAAACATAAACAGCATTCTCAATAGCATGTTTTCTTTCCAAAGTCCGGCCTAATCGTGTGGGGCCTGCTGTTGATGCTGTATTTGTTGTCACCTCCCCGGGAATGAACGTGTGGTAAATACTTTGAAAACCAAATTTTACGCTATGACGATTATTTACAAAATAATGAAAATCCTCTTTTAAAGAAAAATCCTGTATCCCGGTTGTAACTTTAAACTGTGCATCGCCCGCTCCCAGTAAAATATTTGATTGGTAATTTGTAAAAATAAAGCAACTATTCAGAAATAATTTACTGCCGAATAAATGATTCCAGCGAAGGGTTCCTGTGGCATTTCCCCAATTAATACCAAAACTACGATTAGAAGCCGTGCTGTTGCTGAAGGTGAAATTATCTTTTCCGAAATAACCCGATAAAAAAATACGGTCTTTCGTCCCGAGCTGATAATTTGCTTTTAAATTAAAATCATAAAAATAAAGCGCGGTATTCCTGAGGTTTTTCGGGCCGAACGCTTTTAGAAATAAATCTGCGTAGGTTCTTCTTCCTGAAATAATGAATGAACCTTTTCCTTTTTTAATAGGGCCTTCTAAGGTTAAACGGGAGGCTATTAATCCTACTCCTCCGCTGACACTGAATTTTTTCGAATTGCCGTCATTCATTTTTATATCAAGCACCGAAGAAATCCTTCCGCCGTACGAAGCAGGAATTCCGCCTTTATAAATAGTTACGTCTTTAATTGCATCCGAATTGAAGACGGAAAAGAAACCAAGAAGGTGCGTAGGATTGTATACAATTGCCTCATCTAAAAGGATCAGGTTCTGGTCAGCTCCACCGCCCCTGACATAGAAGCCCGAAGTACCATCCGTTACATTCGTAATTCCCGGTAAAAGTTGAATAGTTTTTAAAATGTCACGCTCGCCGAAAAAAACAGGAATAGTTCTTATTTCCTTCACATCAAGTTTTTGTGCGCTCATTTGCGAAGAAACCACATTATTATTTGACTTTTCGGAAGACACAACTACTTCGCTGAGCGTAGTTTCTTCTTCGCTGATATCCATATTCAATTTTACATTAGTCTTTACTTCAATTAGTGTATCTTTACTTTGATAACCAAGATATGAATAACTGAAGGTATATTTTCCTTCGGGAACGGTTATAGAATAAAACCCATAGGCATTAGAGGCGACACCTACTGAAGGCATTTCTTTTATTTTTACAATTGCCCCGATAGCGGCTTCCCCGGTTTTCTTATCTTTTATAGTTCCGCTTACCGAAAATTTATTCTGGCCATGTAAAACAGCAAAACACAACATGGAACAAATAAAAAAAACACAACACTTATTCATACATATTACAATTATCTGACGGAGATTAGGGAGTTAAGAATGCAAGTTATAAAATTACAATTACTTTCATCCTTTGTCATCTGCCAATTGTTAATTGTTGTTAATGGAGCCGAAGTATTATTCAGGTTAATTAAACAGAAGTTCAGGGCTTTACAGACAATTTGCTGATAATTTCTAACTTTGCATAAATAGTTTTTTGTGGCAAGTAAAACCGGTTTCTTTTCAAAAGATTTTAAAGTGGTAGAACTGGCCAGTGTTTTAGCCGGACCGAGCGCAGGATTATTTTTTGCCGAGTTAGGTGCTGAAGTAATTAAAATTGAAAATAAAAAAACTCGCGGCGACGTTACGAGAAGTTGGAAATTGCCGGAAGAGAATAAAAACTCAAAACTATCCGCTTATTTTTTAGCTGCCAATTTTCTGAAGAAGCATGTGTTTCTGGATTTAAAAAACCAAAACGATTACAAAAAATGTATAACACATATTAAAAACGCAGATGTCGTAATAGTTAATTATAAAAATGGCGACGATAAAAAATTAAAACTTGATTACGCATCTGTAAAAAAAATAAACCCTCAACTAATTTACGCTTCTATCGTTGGTTTTTCGGAGAGCGATGAACGTGTTGCGTACGATTTAATTTTGCAGGCCGAGAGCGGATTTATGAGTATAAACGGAACGCCGGAAAGCGGCCCTTTAAAGATGCCGGTAGCTCTGATTGATTTAATTGCCGCGCATCATGTAAAAGAAGCTATTTTGCTTGCGCTTTTAAAAAGAAATAAAACCAAAAAAGGGAGCCATATTACTGTTTCTTTATTTGATGCGGCAGTTACATCTTTAGCAAACCAGGCAGCCAATTGGTTAATTGCAAAGCATCTTCCTCAACGCACAGGTTCTTTACATCCCAACATTGCCCCTTACGGGGAAATTTTTAAAACAAAAGATAGCCACACAATAACTTTTGCAATTGGCAGTGACAAACAATTTAAAGATTTGTGTAAAATATTAAGCATAGAAAAAATTGCTTCTGAAAAAATTTTTATTACAAACCAATTGCGCGTAAAAAATCGCAAAAACCTTTTTTTAATTTTAAATAAAGAAGTAAAAAAACAAACACTCGCGGATTTACAAAAGCAATGCACCAAACACCGGGTGCCTTTTGCCAAAGTGCGTAACCTTAAAGAAGTTTTTTTATTATCCCTCGCCCAAAAATTGATCCGCGAAATAAAACAGGCAGGAAAAAATTTTAAAGTGATTACTTCCTTTCCTGCAAAAATCAGATAAATTGATTTAGTCATTCTGGGCGGATAGTTTTAAATCCGTTTTATTTTTACTTTTAAATAACTTATAATCTGTTAGTTATGAAGTGTTTTTAGCCCAACCTTTGAGTCCTTTTATACGTAAGGGTTTAACAGAAGTATTCTTTGTATATTAAAGTAATGAACGTTGAACTGGATTTAATAACCGCCTGTATTAACCGCGAACGCAAAGCGGAATACGAGCTTTATAAAATTACCTACAGATACCTTATGAGTATTTGTGTGCGGTACGTTAACGGACAGGAAGCAGCGAAAGAAATGTTGAATGTTGGCTTTTTAAAAATTTTAATGAACCTCGAAAAATACAAACCGGAAGTTCCTTTTAAAGCATGGATACGAAAAGTAATGGTTAACACTTTGATTGACGAATACAGAAAAGAAAAAAAACACAGTGAGCACATTCAGTACGTGGAAGAGTATCATGAAACATCCGACCATGCCGAGTTGAATAATGTAATGACAAAAATGAACGTGGAAGAAATACATTCGTTAATACGAATGCTACCGCCAATGAGTCAACGCGTTTTTAATCTGTATGTGATTGACGGTTTCGGGCACAAGGAAATTGCGCAGCTGCTGGGTATGACTGAGGGGACTTCCAAATGGCATTTAAATTCATCAAGAGAAAAATTAAAAGAAATGTTACAAAAATTTGTTTCACCTTATAAAATTACCGCCCCATGAGCGAGCAAGAACAAATGGACGATCTGATCAGGTCGAAGTTTTCAGAAGAAAGAGATTTTACTTTTGATGAAGAAAATTGGGCAAAAGCTGAAGAAATGATTATTGCCCAACGCAAAAAAGAGAAAAGAAAAAGATGGGGAATCATTTTCTTTTCGGGTATTAGTATCGGTGTATTAGTAATGATTCCGTTCATTATTCAGAAAGATGGCAATACAATACTTATTGTTAAGGAAGAAAAAAAACAGATTGTTGAGAATACAAATACTGTTTCAACTATTTCAAACTCCAATGAAAAAAATTCAAGCAAGCAAACAACAACTGAAAATGAAAGCCAAAACACCACTACTACGGGTGAAGAGAAGAGTAATTCATCAAATGTAGCAGAAGAAAAGAGAGAAGAAAAACGAGCAGCGGTTGTCGCAGAAACCAAGGTTGCTGAACAAAAAGTAATCCGCAAACCTGTTTTTTCAAGTACCTCGAACAACAAAGAGAAGATACAAGTTAAAGTGGCCGATGAAAATGAGAAATCGGGTACCGTAAAAGAACCGGTAATAACTAAAGAGAAAAAAAAGAAAGCAGAATCCCCGATTGCAAGCGGAGCAAGTTGGTATTTCTATAATAAAACGGCGAAAGAGCAAGGGATGAAAGACTTTAACAAACGTGAGGGGATAAACAGGAAGAATGAAGATAACTGGAGACGATCTTCCAAAGCACAAAGCAATTCAACGGCCATTGCACCGAACGCAAAAGAAAATCAAAAAAATTCTGACACTACAAAAAATACATCCGCCAAAACAAACGAAATAAAAGAAAACTCTTCTGTAACAGCCACAACTACAGCAAATGTTAATACCAATGAAAATAATGTTGTTCAACAAAACACCACGGAACCCGTAAGCAAAGACAGCAGTAAAACAGAACCTGTGATTATGAAGAAAGATACAACACCTATTGTTGTAACTCCACCCGTGCAAAAAGACAGTATCTCAAAACCAAAAAGCACCTGGACTGTTTCTTTGGATTTAGGAGTAAACACTTTTCTTTCGGGTGGAAGCGGCGTCAGTCCTTTTGGAGGAATTAACATCACAAAATCTTTTACTCCAAAATGGGAAATCGGAACAGGTATTTATTACACATACCTGCCAACCTATTCGAGCTCCAGTACTTTTACTACGAGTACCGTTTATGATTTTGGATACAACTTCAAGTTAACCGAAATTGTAACTGATAAACTTCATTATATGACAGCCCCTCTGTTTTTAAAATATAATTTGAATGAGAAAAACTCGATTGTATTAGGTGCTAATTTCTATTACCTTTTCAATTCTTCAAATATAATTACAACCTACGATTTGAGTTATTCGGGCATACAAAATAAAGTTTCTAAAAAAACTTCAGGTTATTATAACGGGTTTTCAGATTATGACGTTGGTATTATGGCCGGTTATCGCAAAAATCTGTTTGAAAAATTCGGATTAGCAATATATATTAACTATGGGCTTATAAATATTCAGAAGGCCGGAACCGTAAACAGCATTAATATGCACAACAACATTTCAGGACAACTTATGCTGACTTACAAATTATTTAAATGACGTGAAATGAAAACAAGAAATCTTTTATATCCGCCGGCTGTAGTTTTATTACTTGCAGTTTCTTCCTGCAAAAAAAGTGACCCTGTACAGGCAGGCACAGGCAATCAACCTGTTTTTACTTATAACGGTAATATAAACAACCAACCTGTGAATTTTAAAGCGGGAGTAAATAATTATTATATGTTTACTTCTTATGCCCCCGATGGAAACGGTGTTTATGATTTTACAGGTGAGTTCAGGGATGTAAATTGTACTTCAAACTGCATAAACGCACTAAAAATTACTATTAAAGATTACAGGCAGTATTCATTAGCACCAACAAATATCGACAGCTCGGTTGCGCCCGGTTATTATTCGTATGCCAGTCCGGCGGGCACTGCTTCAAAATATTACGTTACCTTTAACAGTATGTTGCTAAACGATACTGCGCAAAAATGGACCTGGGATTTCGGCGACGGAAGCCCTGTTACAGTAATAACGAATACATCAAGCGCGGTTCACCAGTATTCGCATCCCGGAGTTTATACGCCAACACTTACTATTCAATCCAAAAGTTATGTGAACTCAACCATTTACAACGATATTGTTTTAGGGCAAACGGGCGATGCATTTGTCGCTCTTTTTTCGCCTACAAACAGCAATAATACCTTCACTATTTCTGCTGTACCTTCAGGTAACGGCATAGGGCCTTATTCTTATATCTGGAATTTTGGCGATGGAAATATGGCTACCGGAAATCCGGTTACAAATACTTACACCGCATCCGGCGTTTATATGTCATCTGCTACGGTTACTGACTCAAAAGGTTATACTAATACAGAACGTTTTCCGATTATTGTACAGCCTACTTCTGCCTGCGGAGCTTTCTTTTATGTTGCAACAACATATGGTTCTTCAAACCAGATGAACTTAGGCAATGTTACTATCGAGTGGCGTGATGCAGGGGGTGTATTATGGACCTCTGCCAATAATAGCCAGCCAGCTGGAAGCATGTTCCGGATACTTTCAGAGAGTAATTATTTGAATAACTCCGGTGGACAAACTACTAAAAAAATAACCGCTAAGGTTTCCTGTACACTTTATAACGGTACCAGTTCCATGCCTTTTACGGGTGATGTAATCTTTGCCGTAGCTTATCATTAATTTTTTCAGCACCCAACCTTTGGCTCTTTTCATGCGTGTTAGTTTAATAAGAGGGGAAAATCCCTTTTAACAAAAAACTAAAAATAAGCGTCATGAAACAATTAGCAACAGGCATCCTTATTACGGGACTGGCCGCCATACTCATTTTAGCATTAATTTTCTCAGCACAAGGTTAATCTGTTAAAAATAAATCTCTATGAAAATATCCTTACAGAAATTCATATTCAACATTGCCATTCCCGCCATTACTTTTTTCCCTGGACAACAGGTAAAAGCACAATTAATTTATCAAAAAACAATTGGCGGCACCGGAACCGATTACGCGTATGACATGCACAAAGCAGTTGTGGGAAGTGGTTATTATTTTGGTGGCGTATCTAGTAGTTTCCCCTTGGCCGGCAGTGTTGCCAGTTATGTGGTAAGAACCAATGACAATGGAGATACACTATGGACCGCAAGTTTTATCGGCACCGGAGGAAATTGCGAGCAACAATACGTTAATGATCTTTGTCCGCTTGCGGATGGTGGTGTTGTAGCGGTTGGAGGAAAAGGTGTTTGCGGAGATACAATGGTAGGCGGTAACATGGTTCGCCTGGACGCAAATGGAAATGTACTTTGGTCAAAATATTCCAGTAAGTACGCCGACCCTTATCCTGTTATACAAAGTAATGACGGAAATATTATAGTGGGTGGGTATGAAACAAACGGAGGTTTTCTTTCAGCTAATGTAAAAGATGCATTTTTGATGAAACTTGATTTAACATCGGGAGACACATTGTGGTCTAAACGTTACGGGGGCGCAAACGGAGATGATTGGTTTTATCATATACTTCAAACGAGTGACGGAGGATATTTATCGGCCGGATTTACTACAAGTTTCGGACAAGGTAACAGGGATATTTATTTAGTAAAAACAGATGCAACCGGAAATTTGCAATGGAGTAAAGTGTACGGCACCTCAAGCTATGAAAGCGCTTTCGGGCATTCGTTAGAAGCAACCTCAGACGGTGGATTCATTATTGCCGGAGAAGGAGATAATGGCGCTCAAAGTTCACACGGAGTTTTTTTGATGAAAATTGATGCTTCCGGAAATATGAGTTGGGCAAAGTATTATGACGGAAAAGACGGGCACGGAGTGAAACAAACTTCAGACGGCGGGTATGTTGTAACGGGAAGATCTACCACAGGTATTCAACTTATTAAAACCGATGCAAACGGAAATGTTTTATGGAGCAAAGTATACACCGGCGGAACTTCGGAAAAAGGTTTAATATTAGAGTTGGCAAATGACGGCGGTTTTGTTGTTGGCGGGCAGGGAGCTTTCAGCGGTAATACGGAAATATATATTATCAAAACTGATTCACTCGGTAATTCAGGTTGCAATGAAACAAATGCCGGAGTAACTTCCAGTGTTGCACCTTTTATAACCGTTACTCCTGCAACCCAGGTTTCTACAGGAGCTAAAACGGTCAGCTACCCGATGCTTTTTCAATGGGGCGGATCAACTAATACGAAATGTACAACGCTTGGAATAACGGGGCAAAATCAAAACAATCAATTAAAATTATTTCCGAATCCGGGAAGCGGAGAATTTAATTTGCAAATAAATGAAGATTTGGAAAATGCAACAATGGAAGTTTATAACATAATGGGGCAAAAAATATTCAATCAACAATTGAGTGGAAATAAAACAAAAATAAATCTGGAGAATTATAACGGAGAGGTCTTCTTTGTACGTGTTATGAAAAAAGACAATGCACTTATTTATTCAGGTAAAATAATAAAACAATAAAGAAGCTGTTTGGTTTAACGTGGTTTGGTTGTTTAAACTTACAAGCGGAAGAAGGGGCAAAAAATGCCTCTTTTTTTATAAAACTTACAGATTCCAACCAACCTTTGGGCAAAATCATCCGTTGTAGTTATTAGACGAGGGAGAGAGCCCCGGTAAAATACTAACCTCTAAACCTATTGTTATGAAACATTTTAAAACAGGTCTTCTTATCGTTGAAATAGCGGTAATATTATTTATGGCCATTAGCTTCAATGCCAATGCCTAATATTAAAAAAATGACAGTCATGTCGGGTAAAAAAAACTTGTTTATACTTGTATTACTGGCAATAATCCTTTTTATTATTCAGCAGATAATTGTGTTTGAACTTAATTAAACAATTTTAAAAGGGTTAGAACTAAAATTATTACTACTGTAAATCAATTTATTACGTAATATTTATATACATAATATTCTTATGTATAATAAACTAATGTATCTTTGCGTTATACTAAAAATTTAACGCATGTTATTTTCATCCGAACTTATTAAGGGCACCCTCAAAACCATCATCCTGAAATTACTTTCAGACAATAAACGCATGTATGGTTACGAGATTACGCAAAAAGTAAAAGACCTTACTGCAGACCGCATTCAGTTAACAGAAGGCGCTCTCTACCCCACCCTGCACGCTTTGGAAGCAGATGGCTTACTTACTACCGAAACCGAATACATCGGTAAACGCGTAAGAAAATATTATTCACTCAGCAAAGAAGGCAAAACAAAATCAAAAGAAAAACTTAGTGAGTTTGCCGATTTTATTGATACCATGAAATTTTTATTAGACTTGAAACATAAGTCTGCTTAAAATGCATTGCATAAGCGAACAACAAACAGAATATATTCTCAGCGACATAAGACGTCGTGGCGTTGAGATGGAGGATCTGCAGTATAACCTCCTGGACCATGTTTGTTGTATAGTAGAGCAAAATCTCAAAGAAGGTGATGACTTTGAGAGCTTCTATCAAAAAACCATTACACAGTTCTTTAAAAACGAACTCTGGGAAATTGAAGAAGAAACCATCACACTATTAACTTTTAAAAACTACTACGCCATGAAAAAAACAATGATAGTAAGCGGGGCAACATCGGTTGTCCTGCTTTTAGCAGGATCTCTTTTTAAAATTATGCACTGGCCTGGAGCGTCACCATTGCTGTTACTCGGAATCGTAACTATGAGTTTTCTATTCCTGCCACTTATTTTCCTTTTAAAAACAAGAGAGACAAACAGCGGCCGCGATAAATTAATAACAGGCTTAGGTGCCTTAATGGGGATACTACTATGTATGGCAACTTTATTTAAAGTTTTTCATTGGCCCGGGTCAGGCGTGCTTTGGATTCTTACCAGCGCTGTTTCTATTTTTGTTTTTATACCGGTTTATTTTTTTACAGGAATACGAAAGCCGGAAACAAAAGTAAATACTATTGTTACATCTGTTATTTTAATTGGTGGAACAGGCCTTTTGTTTACACTGACAAGTTTGAAGCCCGGTAGGCCGCTTGAGTTCTATACTTTTGCGGCTAACCAGGATATTGTTGCTACCCGCAATTATGCTACTGAACAAAATAACATTAGGTACGATATTTTATTGAGTGATAGCACTTCCGCAAAAAAAGACATTACAAACGAGCTCAGACAACGAACCAATGATCTTTTCAGAAAAATAGAAAAGATAAAATTGGATCTTGTAAATTCTGTCGAAGAAACGGCGAGTTCGGAAGTAGATTACACAAAATTATTTTCCCCTAACATTTCATACTACGATTATCATTCAGAGATTTTGTTTGATCACCTGGGGCAACCCTCTGCGGCAATAACTGCTATGAAAAATGATATAAATTCATTCAATACCTTTATCAAAACCAATTACAATAAAAACAGCTTTGGAATGATAAATACGAGTGGTACGATAAACACAAATACAGATGGACGTGAAATTCCATGGGAAGTGTTTAATTTTGATCAAGTATCTTTTGGAAGTGTCATTCGTAATTTAACCCAGATACAATTGGACATAAGGATCGTAGAGGGAAATTGTATTCGTTAGAAAGTATATCACAAATGAAAAGCGGGAACAACCCCCGCTTTTTTATTATCCTTTTCTGTCAGGTTCCGTCATTTGCGGTAATTTGATTTTATCGGTTTTCTTTAAGCCTTCCAAAACCTCAATGTAAATTCCGTCGGAGAGACCGGTTTTAATAAAACGTTTTTCAAATACGCCCGGGTTTTTTTCCACTTCCACAAAGGGTTTATCCTTTTCAAATTGCAATACACTCTCAGGTATTGCCATTGTCTTGTCCTTTTTAGCAAGAATGATATCCGCACTGGCACTGTATGCGGCACGCAAAAAAGTACTGTTCTTTTGTTTGCCCAACGAAGCGCGGATCAAAAATTGTATCGCTCCGTTTTCTGCCACACCTTTTGGAGCAATATATTCTAAATTCGCTGTGAATGTTTCACCATCAATTGCACCTACGGTTAAAACAAGAGGCATACCTTCTTTAATTTTTCCAACTTCGCTTTCATCCACCTTTCCTTCAAAAATCATTTCGCCCATATTTGCCACGATAGCAATGGTTGTTCCTTCATTAAAAGTATTACTCTCAATTACCGAGCTTCCTTCCTTAATAGGCACATCAAGTACCATTCCGCTGATAGTAGATTTTACGATTGTGTTTGAAGCAGTTTCCATAGATTTGCTCACGCCTTCTTTAATAATCTGCAAATTATCTTCGGCAGCATTCATTTCCAGTTCTGCGCTTTTGTATTTCAATTCGGAAGGCATATAATCAGCCTTCGCAATTACACCCTGTTCTAATAAATTTTTATTACGGTCATATTCAATTTTCGCGTTATCAAAACTAATCTTCGCCTGGTTAACGCGCGTTTCCGCACTTTGCAAGGCAGCCATGTTCGGAATAATTTTAATACGTGCAATTACATCGCCTTCTTTAATTTCCTGCCCGGCTACAACATAAAATTTTTCTATTACTCCTGATACACGCGATTTCATATTTACTTCCTTGCGCGGAATGATTGAACCTGTTGCCACTGCCTTCTTTATTACCGTTGTATCAACCGGCGATTTGGTTCTGAATTCTTCCGGCGGTTTTTGCGATTTTTGATAAAGGAAATAAATCGTCCATACGAAAGTAACTCCTAAAATCAGTAAAAGTAAAATTTTGATAATGCGCTTGATCATATTTTTTTATTTTATTTATTCATTTCTATTTTTCGAATCGCCCAGTTTACATTTACTCTAACCCTGAGCTTGCCGAAAGGGTTATTCTGTTCTTAATGCTTCCACCGGGTGAATAGACACGGCCCTTTTTGCAGGAATAAATCCGGCAATCAATCCGCCAATAATAATTACAGTTAACGCTTTCACCGCAATACTTATATCCACTGTCGGGTTAGTAAACATAGAGCCGGGATTATCCCCCACTAATTTATTCAAACCTTCCAACGCGTATATGCCAACTGTTAATCCCGAATAGCCTGCGATTGCTGTTAGTACGGTTGCTTCCAATAAAATTTGCCAGATAATATTTGCGGGGGTTGCACCGAGCGCACGTTTAACACCGATTTCTTTAGTACGTTCTTTTATTACAATCAGCATAATATTACTTATGCCAATCACACCCGCAAGTAAAGTTCCTATTCCTACAATCCAAATCAGTATTTCAATTCCTGTAAATAATCCACTCAGTTTATTGAATTCGGTGCCCATATTCCAATGGCCAATGGCTACTTTATCTTCGGGAGAAACTTTGTGATTTTTTTTTAAAACTTCCACTGCTTTTGCTTCCGCTACTTCAGCCGGAATATCATCTTTCGCTTTACATGCAAATACATGCACCTTATCGCCTGCATTATACGTTTTTTGAAAAGTGGTGAACGGAATGTGAATGGTTTGCGCTTCTTCCTGCCCGCCCTGCCCGTCAGAATCCGGTAGCCTTACTCCGATTACCAAAAAATAAACTCCGCTGATACGAATGTATTGCCCCAGGCATATTTCATTCTTTTTAAATAAAACTTCTTTAACACGGCTGCCGATTACACACACTTTTCTTTTTTCACTTAAATCCTTTTTATTAAGGAATCGCCCCTCGCTGATAGTCATGATGCGGACTTTATTTATATCGCTCATATCTCCCAACACCTGAAATGCGCCTGATTTTAAACCACGCACTATACTATAATTCTGCCTGAAACCTCCCAAATCTAAGCGGGGACAGATGTAATCAAATTCCGGCAATTGCTTAAGCGAAGCTGCGTCCGAGTTATTGTATAGAAAAAATCTTCCTGCTTTCAATCCTTTATATGGTTTTGTAGTTGGTTGCGCCCAAATAAACATGCTGTTTGAAGCGAAGCCACCGAAACCGCGTAACACTCCGTTTCGTAATCCACTTCCGCAACCTAACATAATTACGAGCATGAAAATTCCCCAACCTACTCCCAACATGGTAAGGGCGGTACGCAACTTGTTCTTTCGAATCGTTGCGAAAATCTCCTGCCAGCTATCTCTGTCGAATACCACCATTTTTATTAGTCCTCCCGTAATGCTACAACCGGTTCTATTCTCGATGCACGAAGACTTGGAATCAAT
>DATMMV010000036.1:0-7361 GCA_035569635.1 Bacteroidia bacterium
GCCGTGCGGAACGACGGCGTTAAAGAAATATTAAATCCACCATAGGCATAAACAAAGCATGGGTTGTTTCCGTCTAACTTAAATCCCTTCTTCCCCGTAACAAACATGGGTACTTTGGTTCCGTCTTTACTTGTATAAAAAACCTGTTTTGTTTCGTAATCATCACTTTCAAAATCAATTTTAGGTTTAAAGAAAAATTCAGATTTATTTGTTTTTATATTGTACGAATAAATTACGGGAGGAGCCGTAAAAGTATAGCAAGCATAAAAAGCGACGGTATCTTCTTTGGTAGCATTTAAACCATCTACCTTGCAAACTCCGGTCAGTTTAACAAGCGATGATTGCTTACATGCTTTATCATACACAAACATTTGCGTGGTTGCATCATGCAAATATTTTACAAGAAATTTATCCGAACACATCTCAACGGTTTCCATTAAGTCTTTTTGCTCACCAATCAATACTGACCAGGAACTCTCTTCCGTTTTACCATAAGTCATTTTTAAAAGTCGCTGATTTGAAGCTTTGTTATTGGTTAATACATAAAAATTATCACCGTCGTTTCCAATCACACGAAAATCGCTGTCGAAACCATTTACATATTTCTGCCAATTGTTACTTTCATCAGAAGTCTTTTTAATCCAAAGAGAATTCCCACTGGTACTCTCACTTCCGGTCAATATCAAATAATCTTCGTCCTCGGTTACATCCGCTCCGAAATTTCTATCCGGATGTTCCGTATCCGAAAAAATTAATTTATCAGCACTTTGCTGTGTGCCTACCACGTGATAATAAACTTTATGCCCTGTATTTTTTGTGGTTAAGGCTTTTCCTTCAGCGGGAGTATCGTACCTGCTGTAGTAAAACCCGTTTTTGTACCAGCTGATGCCCGAAAATTTCACCCACTCTACTTTGTCTTCCAGTACTTTTTTAGTAGCAATTTCCATTACATGAATTTCCACCCAATCGCTACCCGCGTGCGAAATGCCATAAGCCATTAATTTACCGTCTTTAGAAACTGCCCAACCTGAAAGCGACGCGGTTCCTTCGGCAGAAAGTTTGTTAGGATCCAATAACTCCATACGCGGTTCCGTTAATTTTTTTTGCATAAACAGAATCGATTGATTCTGCAACCCGTTATTATAAAACGAAAAATACATTCCCGATTTTTTGTAAGGCACACTTAGTTTTTCAAAATTCCAAACCTGTGTAAGGCGCGTTTTTATTTTCCCGCGAAAAGGAATTTTAGACAAATAGTCAAAAGTTACTTTGTTCTCCTCATCCACCCACGCTTTTGTTTCAGGACTATTATCATCTTCCAGCCAGCGATAAGGATCGGCAACTTTGGTTCCGAAGTAGTCGTCAACCTGCGCATCTTTTTTTGTTTTTGGATAGGCAAGTTGTTGCGCATGCACTACGGCAAATGCTAAAACGAGGAATGAGAGAATTATTTTTTTCATTCTATAAATATAAATTGTTTGTTAAGTAGTTCTTTACATAATCGCTAACACCTTCTTCTAAAGTATAAAAAGGTTTTATATATCCTGCTTTTTGCAATTTATTCATTTTTGCTTCGGTAAAATATTGGTACTTGTCGCGTATATCGGCAGGAGTATCAATAAACTCAATATTCTCTGTAACTCCCATTGCTTTAAATGTATTTTTTGCCAAATCTTCGAACGTACGCGCTTTACCGGTTCCTAAATTATAAATACCACTGGTTACTTTATGCTTGAATAAAAACATAATTACATTGCAAACGTCTTTTACATACACAAAATCGCGCAGTTGTCCGCCATCTTTGTATTTGGGATTATGTGAGCGGAACAACTTTACTTTTCCGTTTTGTTTAACCTGGTTAAAGGCATGAAAAATTACCGAAGCCATTCTTCCTTTATGATATTCATTAGGCCCGTATACGTTAAAAAATTTTAATCCCACCCAATACGGTGGTTTTTTATTTTGTTTCAATGCCCATTTATCAAAATCATTTTTGCTGTCGCCATACGGGTTTAAAGGTTTCAATTTTTCAATGATACTTTCATTTTCATCATCATAACCAAACTCACCCAAACCATAAGTAGCTGCCGAGGAAGCGTAAATTAAGGGGATATTCAGCTTTGTGCACAAGCCCCATATTTGCTTAGTGTAATGCAAATTCAGCCTGTCAAAAATTTCTTTATTGAACTCGGTTGTATCAGTACGCGCCCCGATGTGAATTACAAATTTTATAATATTGGCGTTATCTTCAATCCACTGAGGTAAATCATCGCGTTGCACTTTCTGGTAAAAAAGTTTTCCGATCAGGTTAGGTTCTTTTTCTTTTTTTTCAAAATCGTCGGAAACAACAATATCCCGAATTCCCGCACGGTTCAATTCACTTACCAAACAACTCCCTATAAAACCCGCGGCACCTGTTACAATTACCATTCAAAAATTATTATTAATTTCATCCAAAATTGGTAAATATATTGCACATAAAAAAACCATGCAGATAAACCGCGTTTTCGATATATTAACAAAGATTGAAGCCGATTTTTCGTACAAAACCGACCTTTTATGCAGTAAAGAGAAGAAAGGCGGGTGGAGATGTTTTACCGCTGCCGATTTTGTGGCAAACACCAATTATGTTGCAGCCGCGCTTATACAAAAAGGGATAAAACCGGGAGATAAAATCGCTCTTATATCTAATAATCGGCCGGAGTGGAATTTTGTGGATTACGGTTGTCAGCAAGCCGGGGCCATTCTGGTGCCCGTTTATCCAACCATCAGTCAAACAGATTTGCAATTCATTCTTAAACATGCCGAAATTAAAGCGGTTTTTATTTCAACACCTGATCTTTTTAAAAAATTACTGGTTTTCAGGAACGAATGGAGTTTTGATTTTGTTTGCAGTTTTAACGAAACAGAAGGGGCTGCTTCCTTTTCTTCTTTTACAGAAACCGGTAAACAACATTACAACGAACACAAAGCGGAAATTGAAAAAATAAAACGAAATATTAAACCGGATGATTTACTAAGTATACTTTATACTTCGGGCACAACGGGAACTCCTAAAGGAGTGATGATTTCGCACCGCAACCTTATAAGTAATATACAGGCTGTGGAAGATTTCGTACCTTTTGAAAGCAGTTGGCGCAATCTGAGTTTTTTGCCCCTCAATCATATTTACGAACGCATGTTTAATACACTGATGTTGTATTTGGGCGTTTCTATTTATTACGCGCAGGGGCTGGAAACTATTCCCGAAAATTTAAAAGAAGTAAAACCTGAAATGTTTGTTACTGTTCCGCGACTGATGGAACGGATGTTTGATAAAATATTGAGCAAAGGCCACCGGCTGAAAGGAATAAAAAAGAAAATTTTTGATTGGGCTCTGGAACTCTCCCTCAAGTATGAGCCCGATGGTGCAAATGGTTTTATTTATGAATTAAAAAGAAAAATTGCCGATAAATTAGTTTACAGTAAATGGCGCGAAGCATTGGGCGGAAATATCATGTACGTGGCCTCGGGCGGAGCCGCATTACAACCCAGATTAGCACGCTCTTTTTCCTGCGCCGGAATTTTGACTTTGCAGGGTTACGGATTAACCGAAACATCGCCGGTAGTTGCTGTGGGCAAAGAAGGAAAAGGAAACAATAAATTTGGTTACGTTGGCGCAGTTATTGAAGATGTAACCGTAAAGATCGCAGAAGACGGCGAAATATTGGTAAAAGGCCCCAATGTAATGTTGGGTTATTATAAAAACCCCGAAGCAACTGCAGAGGTAATTGACAGCGAGGGATGGTTTCATACGGGAGATATCGGAGTGTTTGAAGGCAAGTTTTTAAAAATTACCGACCGCAAAAAAGAAATTTTTAAAACATCATCCGGAAAATACATTGCGCCTTTGGTTTTAGAAAACAAATTAAAAGAATGCCGTTTTGTAGAGCAATGCATGGTTATAGGCGAAGGGCAAAAATTCGCATCGGCTTTAATAGTTCCTTCATTTGAATATATTAAAGAATGGTGCGGAGAAAAGGGGATTGCTTTTACAAGTAACTCAGAAATAATTCACAATGCCGATTTAAAAAAAGAGATAAACACTTTTATACGCGAACTCAACAAAACACTGGCACCTTACGAGCAATTAAAACGCGCTGAATTATTAAGCACTCCATGGAGCATTGACGGAGGAGAAATGACTCCGAAAATGAGTTTAAAGCGAAAAGTAATTTCAGAAAAGAATAAGGAAGCATTTGAGAAAATTTTTTCAGTAGAAGATTAGTTTCACTTCTTCATTAAAACGTAATCTTTTACGGTTTCAGGTTTTGCAACACCGAATTCAAACACAACTAATGTTTCAGAAATATCCGCATATCCGTCGCAACTTATTTTAATTTTATAAATCCCCGGCAACAAAGCCATGATATATCTTCCTGTTGTTTTGTTTGAAACAAATGCAATTTCATCATTTGTTTTGGTATTCACGGCTGTAATGTTTGCCTGTATTTCTCCTTTAACCGTTGAGTCACTTTTAATAATTTTACCCCGGTAAACGCTGTATTTTTGTTCGTTATCTTCAAATTTAATACGATAAATATCCAAATCGCCAAGGCCACCCGGACGTAAAGCGCTTATATACCCGGCACGATTATCAGGTAAAATAGAAATCTGGCGTTCATCATCAGCGGTATTAAGCGGATAACCCAGATTAATTGGCTTGCTCCACTCCATTTTATCATCGTCCCAAATAGATTTAAATAAGTCAAACCCGCCCATGCTGCTATGCCCTTCGGATGAAAAATAAAGTGTTTTTCCGTCCGTAGAAAGCCACGGGAAATCTTCGCGGTATTTAGTATTAATATTAGGGCCGATATTTTGCGCTATCCCCCATTGCCCGGTTGGTAATAAACGCGCGGTATAAATGTCCGATTCACCAATTGAAGTTTTACCCCTTCTTACAAAATATAAAATAGGCCCGTCATCCGTTTCAAAAATAGAACCTGAATATTCTTTTTCGTTGTTTACGTTATCACTTAGCTTTTCAATTTTTACGTAATTATTATTTTTCTTATAGGTTTTGTATAAATCTTCAAGTTGGTCAATATGGTCGATATAAATTATTAACTCTGTGCCATCGCGTTTAATTCCTACTATTTGCTCATCTAAATTTGTGTTTACGGCATTACCTAAATTCTGCGCTTTGGCCCATTTGCCATCCATTACAGTGGCGTACAAACAATCGGAAGAATAATATCCGTCACTCTCTACCGTAGAAGTATGCGAGCCTTTGCGGCGTGAGGTAAAAAAAATAGTTTGTTCGTCCTGTGTAATCCATGGATAATAATCCGGGAATTCGGAATTTACCTCGGGGCCTGCATTGGTAAAAGTTATATTTATCGGATACTTCACCAATTGTTTGGCATTATTAACCTGTTCAATAAGATGATCGGCCTTATCAGCCTCCAATTTATCTTTTGCCACCAGTTCCTTATATTTACTGTAAGCCTTAATTGCTTCGTCGTATTTTCCCGCAAGGTGATACGCTTTTCCTAACCAATACCACGAATCGGGTTTGCATTTAGGGTCTTTAACCACTTTCTCCAGGTAAGGTACAGCAGCGGTTTTATCAATATATGTTTGAAGATAGCAAAGTGCTAATTTGTATTGATAATCCGTTTCATTCGGTTCGCGCTTTACCAATTCTTTGTACATAGGAAGAGCCATAATAAAGTTATGCTGCTTAAAATGTTCCGCGGCATCCTCAGGCTCCCATTTACCTTTTGGGGGCTTTATTTGCTGAGAAAAAGAGCTTATCCCGGCAAATAAAAAAGCTAACAGCACTATTCCTTTTAACCTGTATAACATAAGGGCTCACAATATACTAAAATATAGAAAATTTCGGGCATTTTTTTTAAAATCAGGGTGCGCGAAAAATAAAAAACCCCGATTATTTTTTAATCGGGGTTTAAAATCTAAATACTTGATTTTTAGTGTTTAGAAAGATAATCAGCAATACCTTTATGGTCGGCCTTTAAACCTTCTTTACCACTGTTCCAGTTGGCAGGACAAACCTCTCCGTTAACTTCATTAAAGTTAAGCGCATCAACCATACGTATAGCTTCATCCACGTTACGGCCAAGAGGCAAATCATTAATTAATAGGTGACGAACCACTCCTTTTTTATCAATTAAAAATAAACCGCGGTATGCAATCATAGAACCGGTAGCAATCAACTCACCATTTTCATCCATGTCGTATTCGCCGGTAAGAACTCCGTAATTAGAAGAGATAGTTTTTGTGGTATCGGCAACAACCGGGTAAGTAACTCCTTTAATACCTCCGTGTTTTTTTTCCATTTGCAACCAACCCCAGTGACTTTGCTCTGTATCGGTACTGCAGGCAACCACGGCACATTCGCGTTTTTCAAACTCGGCCAGTTTTTCCTGGAAAGCATGTAATTCAGTCGGACAAACGAAAGTGAAATCTTTCGGGTAAAAGAAAAATACCACATATTTTTTTCCGACATATTGTTCTATAGAAAAATTGGTTACAATTTCTCCGCCGCCCACTACCGCCGAAGCTTTAAACGCGGGGGCTTTTTTTCCTACTAGTGTTATCATGTTTTTTGTTTTAAAATTAAAATTTGAGGATGTAAATGTACAGTATTTATCAATAAAAGTAATTAATCTGGTTCATTAAATTATGATCATTTTCCCACTGTAAATTACCTTATCCGAATTTTTTATCCTGTAAAAATAAGTACCGCTTAAAAGGTCTTGTTTGTTGAATTTTGTTTCGATTTCATGTAGTTCCATTTTCCTTACCTGAACGCCTTTTATGTCATACAATTCAAAATCAAGTTCTTTGCCCGGCATACCTTCTGTTTTTATGGTTGCTGTTTCAGAAATCGGGTTTGGATAAACCGTAATTTTTAAATTTTCCGCAAGAGGTTTTACTGAAAGCGGTAATTGATTTAAATCCAACGAATACATAGAACGCCCGTAAGTAGCCGCAACCAATGTATGTGTAGGATTATGCAACGTTAAATCCATTACCGGAACTAAAGGAAGCCCCTGCCCCAGGGGAATCCAGGTATTATTTCCGCCTGTTGTGTAGTAAACGCCAACATCAGTCGCCACATAAAGTGTAGAGTTATTTACCGAATCAACAATCACATCATTTACGGGGGCGGATGGTAAATTAAATCCGATGTCAATCCATGTACTTCCGTAATTAACTGTTTTATAAATATGAGAAGTATTATCATGATATCTGTAACCCGATAATGTTACATAAGCAGTTCCTGCAGACAATGGATCTGCCGTAACATGTGTTACCCAACGCTTTGGTAAACCGGAAGAAATATTTGTCCAACT